>JAISFQ010000074.1 GCA_031263495.1 Candidatus Nutricula glyptotermitis | reverse complement strand
GAAGTAGTTACGTATATGCAAAGTGGCATATATTACTTCGATGAATATTATCATAGGAGGTTAATTATGATTAATATTAAGAAGAAGATGACTGGAGCAGTGATGGCGTTTGCGCTTGTCGCTTCGGTTTTGGTAGGCGGAGTTGGAGCTCCAGAGGTGAGAGCGAGAGAGATTACTCTTTCATTTTGTACGGCGTCGCTTTCGCTTATTGATGATAACTGGACATCTAGAATATACAATGTTGTATGTACAAATGGACGGAAAGCTGCTCCAACTATAACTTGTTGGAGTAGCGGTGCAACAAATGCGACGAAACTGACATATACTGGAGCATATGTTGGTTCTGGCAGTTCAAATAAAACTCGTCCAAATGGGTCGCTTTACATTTCTCATTCTGCAACCGCAAAGAAAAATTAATGAAAAAGTTGGTATTTATTCTTGCACTAGTATCAGTACTTATCCTTTCAGCATGTTCTGCGAGTGAACCTGCTAACACTAGTGCGAACCCTTATGCAGAGGAGGTTGCTGAATTACGTGAGGGAGCTACTAACGACATGCAACTAGAAGTTCTTGCAGATGGCAAGATTACAGATGCGGAAATGCAAGAACTTAGTTGGATTTTTAGAGAATGCCTTAATGAATATCACATTCCCTTTTCTTTCGGTAAAGACTTTGATATAGGCTACCTTGCAGACGGAAACGACGCAGAAGAGCATAAACATATGCAAGAGTGTCGTGATAAATCAGTAGGGAATTTGCAAGGTTTATATTCAGAGCAAAAAATGAATCCCACAAAACTAGATAGAAACGAACTTATTGCAAACTGTCTAGTTAGAAGAAACCTTGTGCCAGACGATTTTACTGCTGATGATTATGCGTACTATTCAACGAAAAACAGCCCTCCCCCTGTAAGAATAATGATGCTAGAGGATGGAACTGCGATTTACGTAGACGATAATGATGAACCTATTCTTGACAAAGACGGCAATTATAAAATTGTCGAGGACGAGCTTTCCACTCCTCCCCAGGAAGAAACTATTTTGCCAGGTGGCGTTTCCATGCGTGACGATCGAGTTGGGGCATGCATTAATGATCCGCGCCCAGAATCGGATAATATAAAAATAGAGCACTAATTGCGAAGCCTCTTGCGTTTCAACCTCAAACGGAGTAGTATGTTAATTATGAAACGCCTACTCTGCATATTTGCACTAGTATCAGTACTTATCCTTTCAGCATGTTCTGCGAGTGAGCCTGTTGATACTAGTGCGAACCCATATGAAGCAGAATTCGCCGAAGCGCGCGAAAAAGCAACAAGTGATGTTCAATTAGAAATCTTAAAAGATGGTAAGATTACCGATGCTGAGATTGAGGAAGTTGTTGCTTCATATAAAGCATGCTTAAATGAGCGTGGCATTAGTTTTCGCATGGATTCTCGTTATAATCCCTCTTTTAGCGGCGAACACGATACAACTGCTGAGGTAGAGTGCACCGAGAGCACGGTTGGTTACCTTTTAACTGAACTATATTTCAAGATAAAGTATAACCCTACCAAAGTAGAGGAAAATGCACTTTATGCAGCATGTCTTGTTCGCAGAGGACTTGTTCCTGACGATTTTACCGCAGACGACTTTAAGTATTATGACGATAAAACACGGATTAAGAGCAACGGGAATATTGAGTTTGATGATGACGGCAATATGACAGGCGGCACCGTTACACATGACGGAAAAACATATGAAATGGTTCAAGACGAAACTGGCAACTTTGTCAACCCACCAGATATTCCTATGCCCACAGAAACGTTTCTGCCAGGTGGCGTTTCTATGTTTGATGATAGGGTCAGCGATTGTTATACTGACCCTCGCCCCGAGTCTGACAACACGGTGATACAAAGGTAATCTGCCGTATTTTATCTGCACCCGCCCTGTTCAAAGTGCGCGAACTTCGTTTCTGTGCTACACTTAAACAGTGAATAACTTGACTTTTCGCACATGGCAGCCTACGCACATCAACTACGATGGAATAATCGAACTTGCTGTATCATTTTTAGCAGCACTTTTGTTATTCGCAGGAACTTACCTACCTCGTTTCATGCCTCAATATTCCGAGTTGCTGTCGATGATTTCGCTGTCACTCTTAGTCGTTGCATTCGCATATACGTATTCTGAAATTATGCAGTTCAGTAAGAAGTATATTAGTGTGATTTTAATATCTCTTACAGGCATAGCAGGGCTACTTTTGCAAGAAATATACTCACAAGCAGGTTCAATCCGTTATCTCGCGTTCGTGTGCATCGCAGCAATTTTCGCGTCGTTCATTATCGAAATTTATAAACGCAACACTTATGAATTTCTAGCATCATTTTTCACAAACGTTACAGGTAGCGCACTAGTTTTGGGCGCACCACTATATTTAAGTGCAAGCAAGTTGATGGAATCTAGCGATTTACTACTGTTCGCGTTATCCCTGCTTGCATGCGTAAATGCACTGAAAGCAATTGAGCTCGATGCCACACTTAATGCAATTTTTACCTTCGCGTTCATTTCACTTGTTGCAATTATTATGTTCGCCACTATGAATCGACTGCCAATTCACTACGCATTCGCAATCACACTGTCTATAATCGTTGCGCAAATCTTATTAGACTATACTTTCGAGGGCGTAAACCTTCATACATACCAGTCCAAAATCGCATTCGCCCTGATTCCAGCCTTCATACAAGGCATTTTACTTTTTGTCACTGCGTCGCTGTTCATGATGTACTAGTGGCGTTAGACCTGCGGAGTAATGCGCTAAAACGGTAACGGACACTTTCTTTCATGTATTCATCAATTAAAGAGTGTATAATATTAACTGCACGCCACTGACTTTCTGTGGCTAAACGACATGTACATGGGGTACAAAGGGGGTAAATGTGCAAAATGTATTAACTTTTTTTAACGAATTACGTGCTGTCACCGAAACTGCAACTAATTCAAACTATGACTTTTTGACAGTCCGTTCGAGCATATTGGAAGTGCTAGACCTGTTCAATCCGTTTTCGAGCCACTTTACGATATTTGATGTATTTCTGGCTTTAAGCATAATTACAGTGCTTATTGCATTTGGCATTAATATCATCAAGAGTTACAAGTCAGGCATGTGAAATGTGGGGCATGAGGTCTGCTTCTTGGGAGTTGACGTACAGCCTTGCTAAGTAAGTATTCGCTTGCGCTCATACTTCACCTCAGAATTCCGTGCTGGAAAACGTGGAGGAAAATGCGGATGAGCATTTGACCCCGTTTGACCCTCGCGGAATCTTAATTAAAAGTATTCGCAACGCGAATGCCTTTACTCGCATTGCTACGCAATACTTCGTTTTAAGATCCCGCATCAAGTGCGGGGTTCTGAGTGGGGGTAGTGCGGGGTTCTGAGTGGGAGTAGTGCGGGGTTCTGAGTGGGAGTATGAGCGTGAGCGAATGCGCTGCGGGATGACAAGTGGGCACAACAAAGCGTTTCACGGCAAGTTAAAAGTTTTTACCCAGTGTAAACAATACGCCCATTGCTGATGGTGTAAAGAACTTTTGTGTCAGATATGAGTTTTGGATCAACAGTTAAGATGTTTTGTCCAAGTGCGACCAAATCTGCTTTCTTTCCCACTTCAATCGTGCCAACTAATTTCTCCATAAAGTTCTCGTAAGCAACGTTTTTTGTGTATGCTTCGAGCATCTGATATGGCGTAAGTGCTTGATTGGCAGCGCGGTGCATGTCAGTATTCTCTTCGCCAGAATATGGACTGTTGCGCGTAACGCCGACTTCTATTTCCTCAAGTGGGTTATATGCCGTGACTGGAGCGTCGCTTGCGCCTGTGATAATGCCACCCTTGTCAATGATGGTTTTTGTAGGATACATCGCTAATGCACGCTCAGTGCCGATAAATGCAGCCTCCAGTTCATAAAGCGGATCCGCGTACATCCATAAAAACTGTAATGCACTCACCACATTAAGTTCAGCAAGTCGATCTATATCTTTATCAAGAATAGCGCATTCGTGTGTTATAGTGTGTCTAGCATCACGCTGTCCATTCGCGTTCTTAGCAGTTTCATAAGAATTTAGCGTCGCTTGCACTGCGCCATCTCCAATAGCATGCACATGCACTTGAATTCCTGCAGCGTCCAATTTAGCGACCATATTATCAAATGTCGCTTTATCCCAAATCGGCTCTCCATACCAACCTTTGCCCATGCCTGCAGCTTCAAGATAAGGTTCTGTCATAAATGCTGTGCCACTTTCAGTCACTCCATCATAAAACATTTTTATAGTGCCACCTGCGACCATGTCCGAATCCTCTTTCTGTGTATTGCGAACTATCTCTATCGCTTCGTCAGGAGTAGCACCTGGTTTGATAGTGTTAGCAATGCGCATACGCAATGTAAGTTCCTTGTTTGTAGCAAGTTTTGCATAAGTACTGCTATCGTTCTTTTCTCCACCAAGAGCACCCACTATGTTCGTGATGCCAGTAATGCCATATGAATTTGCCTCTTGCTGAAAAGCCTTAACTGCCTCTTGTTCTTTTTCTGGAGTCAGAGCGAGATCGACAGTGCTAGTCACAAGATCAGCGGCAGCATCGCTAAGATAACCAGTAGGTTCTCCTGCATCGTCTTTCGCAATTGCCCCACCAACAGGCACTGGTGTGTCGCGTGTGATTCCTCCAAGTTCAAGTCCTTTACTGTTTGTCCAAATAGAGTGATGTGCGACGTCGTAAATAATAATCGGTTTATCAGCACTAATATCGTCCAATCCCTTTTTCTGTGGTCCAGGATTTGTGCCATCTGACTGTTGCCACGCATTTAACATAAATGGTGCACCAGTGTAAACTTGCGATTTGGGATTTGCGTCTACAAACTCCTTAATCTTCGCAAGATACTCTTTTTCAGTGTATATACCTTCGAGTGAAATGCCAAAGAGTCGATCAACCCAGTTACTTGGCGCATGAATATGCCCGTCCATGAACCCCGGCGTCAACATACCGCCTTCCAAATCAACAACTTGCGTGTTCTTGTCTTCAAAAGCCGCTACGCCTTCATTGTCACCGACGTAAACGATAGTGTCACCTTTAATTGCGACTGCCTGCGCAACATCATTTTCATTAACCATAGTCTGCACTGTCGCATTCTTAATCACAAGATCCGCCGGTGCGCCTTTCCCGCTTGATCCAGTTTGTGAGCAGGCTGGTAGCAATACCGCCACTGCCATCATTAATATCACTGTGAGCAACCCCTTACCTGCTCTTATGGAATATCGACATTTGCCAAGAATGCGAAACTCCTCTTTTTTATTAACTAGGTTTATCATCTTTCCTCCTATCAAAACCTGCTTCTACTTACTCTTAGCTCATCACTGCACGACTGGTGCCACGCAACAAATCTGCTACTTTCATTATATCATATGCCTGTTTTGAATGCAAACCATCTGCTCACGGCACGCCGATGATTTGACACGCCTACAACTCTTGACTAAACTTTACATAGCACGAGATAAGTTAATATTGAGTGCTGATTTTGTAAGTTATATTTAATGGGGTGCATTATGAGGGGTATTATGACAAGTGCTGATAAGAGAGGCATTTTTAATTGGGAAAAGGTATCATTTAATGAAGTTAGCGTGGTTGCGCCGAATCAACGATTGAGTTGGGGCAAAACTGTCGGTTTGGGATTGCAACACATTGTCGCGATGTTTGGTGCGACGTTTTTAGTTCCACTGGTTACGGGTTTTCCGCCTGCTACGACGCTGTTTTTCTCGGCGATTGCGACGGCGTTGTTTTTGACAGTTACGAAAAATAGAGTTCCGAGTTATCTAGGTTCAAGTTTCGCATTTATCGCACCGATTACCGCCGCAACTGCTACAACAGGCAATATTGGCGCGGCGTCGTTCGGGATTTTGTGCACAGGCATGTTACTGGCTCTGGTCGGTGTGGCTGTGCATTTTGCAGGCGCTAAGTGGATTGACATCGTCATGCCACCTGTCGTTACTGGTTCGATAGTGGCGTTAATTGGGCTCAATCTTGCACCTGCTGCGTGGAATAACTTCAAACAATTCCCTGCTACTGCGGCGGTTACGTTGGTCGCAATAGTTTTAATCGGCGCACTTTTTAGGAACAACATATTAGGTAAACTTTCGATTCTCTTGGGCGTGATTATCGGTTACGTTTTCGCGGTTACGCAGGGCGAAGTTGATTTTTCTGCGATTGATGCAAAGGCGTGGATTGGGTTTCCAGATTTTACCGCACCGACACCAAACTTCGGCGTGCTGATTATGTTTTTGCCTGTTGTACTAGTGCTTATTGCCGAAAACGTCGGTCACGTGAAGTCCGTCGCAGTCATGACTGGCAAGAACTTGGACAATCAGGCAGGAAAAGCGTTGTTTGCGGATGGTTTGGGCACTGTTTTGGCAGGTTTTGGTGGCGGTTCAGGCACGACGACTTACGCCGAGAACATCGGAGTTATGGCAGTCACAAAAGTCTACTCAACAGCCGCATATTGGATTGCCGCAGGTGGCGCACTGATTCTCTCGCTTTGCCCAAAGTTTGGCGCACTGATTGCGACGATTCCTGTCGGCGTTTTAGGTGGCGCATCGACGCTTCTGTATGGCATGATTGGCATGCTCGGCGTTCGCATTTGGGTTGAGAACAAAGTTGACTTCTCTGCTTCCGAAAACGTTACAGTAGCAGCGATTTCACTAATCATCGGTATTGCGGACTTCACGTTCATCGCCGGCGACGTCACAATTGGTGGCATCACTATCGGTTCGTTCGTGTGCATTGCGTTGTATCACTTGCTAAGGCTGGTAGGAAGGTGGTTAGTTAATAATGAGTAGTTAATAATTAATAATTAATAATTAATAATTAATAATTGCGCTCGCCTTTCAGGCTCGCGCGAGAATCGGAGTTCAGGCTATGCCTTCACACTTTTATTGCGCTGCGTCAGCGTGCGCTTTGCGCCCGCAGACTTGCGCTTTGCTTGGATTTTTCAGTATGAAAAATCCAAGCCTCTGCTGTGAAGCTGCTTTTGGGTTAAGAGTAACTCCGCAGGAGAGTGTGAGCGCAGGGGTAGTGTTCCAGAATGTGTGGGATTTTTCTATCGCTCTTTTATTCTTGCAATAACCTCTCTCTGAATTCCGCACCGCGAAACGAAGTGTAGCGTGATGCGGAATCTTAAAATAAAGCATGAGCCGTTAGGTGAATGCGATTTAATCGCATTGCTACGCAATACTTTAATTTAAGACCCCGCATCGGAGTGCGGGGTTCTGAGGTGGAGTGTGCGGGGTTCTGAGGTGGAGTGTGAGCGAGGCAGTACCTTGTCACCGTGGCAATGCAGATCCCGTGTCGCGCACTGGCGTGCGCTACCTAGATGACAAACAAAAAAACACTGTGTGCGCAAACTAAAACGTTTCACGTGCTATCGCATTAATGCGCTTTATATATTCGCATTAATGCACTTTATATATTCGCAATTGTGCAGTTAAGACTATCGCAGAAATGCAGTTAAGTATATCGCATTAGTGCAACTTAGTGCCATAAGCAGTCTAGTGGTAGGCTTGCGATGTTGTTTTTGTGCAGTATTCCACCGACACCAGAGTGTAAGATTATGCCGTATAGGAACTTGTCACCTGCGAGTTTTTGGTAGTAACGCATGGGTGTGTAATCAGCGTTTGTCAATTTTTCCGCAGACTTTATCTCAATTGCTATAACTTTTCCGCCACGAAGTTCAAGGATTAAATCAAGTTCAAGTCCGTCACGAGTTCGCCAATAGGTAACTTTTCTGACTTTATCGACTGATTGGCACAATCTTATAACTTCATTTACTGCAAACGTTTCGTATAAATGACCAGTCGCAGATAAAGTCGTAGCGTCTATGTTCGTGATTGTGGTTTCATCAAGTTCAAGCAGTGTGGTGGCAATGCCAGTGTCTGCAAAATGAAGTTTTGGCTGTTTGACTAGCCTTTTTGTCGCGACCGCCGTGCTTACTGGTAGGCGATGTAGCATAAAAATCTTTTCGAGCAGCAGTATATAGTCGCGTGCAGAATGCGGGTTCAAGCCTGTTTCTTTGCTGATGTTCGCGACATTTAAGAGCGACGCATTAGTTTTGGCGAGTCGGTGCAGTAAAAGTTCCATTTCTGAGAGTTGGCGAATCCTAGACACTTCCCTGACATCGCGATTAATCGAATAGTCGATGTAACTTTCAAACCACCTAGTTCTCGCTGATGAGTTGTTTTGTTTGAGTGCCATCGGAAAACCGCCAATCGCCGTTTTTTTTAGATAATCATTACGGTTTGCGCTGGTCACACCCTTGTTCATGTAAGTTTCGATTACTGATTGCGGGCTGTCTACGAGTCGTTTGATAAAGTTGCGGTGTGGTTTCTTGTTTATCTCGGTTTGCGTAAGCGGCAACACGTTTAAGCGTTGGATTCTGCCTGTTAGTGCCTGTGTTTTGTGTGGTAACGCATCAAAAGATATAGATCCTGATAGCACAAATTGTCCAAAACGAGACGATTGGTTAAGTTTTACTTTTACTGCGTTTAACACACTCGGAACTTTTTGATACTCGTCGATAAACACGGTTTTAGCACTTGTAAGCAGTGATTGCATGTTTTGCTCTGCATGTTCCGCAATTGCTTCGTCGTCAAAGTCCAATATTCGTGCATTGCGTTTATCTGAAAGTTCTCGCATAAGCGTCGATTTGCCAACAGAACGCGCACCTTGTAGCAACAAAACAGGCGTTTCATTTACTCTCTCAAGTGCGACATCTAAGACGTTCCTTCTTAATAGTTTATCGTTCACATATATAAGTATAGCATAAAAAGTGCATTAATGCGAAAGTAATAAATGCACTAATGCGAATGTGTAAAGTGCATAATTGCGATACTGTGGAATGCATTAATTAATGAGTAATGAGTAATGAGTAATGAGTAATTAGTAATGAGTAATGAGTAATGAGTAATGAGGTTAGTTAATAGTTAATAAATTCGGATGGGGTCGAACGCTCATTCGCGTTCTCCTGCACTTCGCGCTTCGCTTAAGATTCGGAATTCGC
>JAISFQ010000019.1 GCA_031263495.1 Candidatus Nutricula glyptotermitis | reverse complement strand
CTTAAACAAAAAGTAACTTCACAGCAGAGGCTTGGATTTTTCATACTGAAAAATCCAAGCAATGCGCAAGTATTGTTGCGCCGTAGGCGAAACCATACGCCAGCGCAATAAAAGCGTGAAGGCGTAGCCTGAACTCCGATTCTCGCGCGAGCCAGAAAGGTGAGCGCAATTATTAATTATTAATTATTCATTATTAACTAACTGCATTACTCCTTACTCATTACTCATTACTCATTAATTATAGGTACTCCCGATACTTAATCGCTCTTTCCGTTTCTCGCAAATCTTCGCGTTCTTTCATGGTTTTGCGCTTGTCGTAGAGATGTTTTCCGCGCACTAGGGCGATTTCGATCTTGACTAAGCCGCGCTTGAAGTAGAGTTTTAGTGGGACTATGGTGAGACCTTTTTCGGCAACGCTGCTTTTCAGGCGCAAGATTTCGTCTTTGTGCATGAGTAACTTGCGTTTCCGTTTTGGTGAGTGGTTGGTCCAAGTGGCGAATTTGTACTCTGGGATGTTGATGTTTTCTGCCCAAATTTCGTTCGCGTCGTCGACACTGATGTAACTTTCTGTGATGCTTGCTTTTGATTCGCGCAGACTTTTGATTTCACTGCCTGTAAGTTGTATGCCCGCTTCGTAGGTTTTTAAGATTTCGTAATCGTGGCGTGCTCGGCGGTTGCCAGCGATTAGCGATTCGCCAAGTTTCTTTTTTGTAGCCATTTCATACCTTACCTACCATTATGTTCACGACAACAGCGCCATCGGATCGACATATGCGCCATTTTGCGTTACCGCGAAGTGCAAGTGGCAGCCAGTCGACCAGCCAGTGTTGCCGACGTAACCGATTAACTGTCCGCGCTCAACGTATTGCCCATTTGCGACTACGTGGCTCTGCAAGTGATAATACACAGAACCCCAGTTGTAGCCATCGAAACTGCCATGATTAATGCCGACATAAATTGCGCCACCGCTTGTCCAATCGTAACCCGAGCCGACGACTGTTCCGGACGCAGATGCATAAACCGGCGTTCCGCATGGTGCGCCAAAATCTGTCGCTTTGTGCTGTATGCAAGTCGTAAAATAACCTGCACAATCATAAAATCCGCACGTTATTCTAGGGTTTTGCACTGGATACCAAAACTTCGATTTCGCGTTCGGCGGAATGAGACCGCCACCTGTGCCTCCGCCACTAGGGTTCAAAAGCCCAATCGCAGACATCGTGGAATCGTAGGCTTTTTGTGCCCTTTTCTTGGATTCTTCAAGTTCCACTTTCTTGTTTTCAAGTTCAACTTTCAGGCTTTCATACTGTGAGCGAAGCGAATCAATCTCGTTTTTCGCAGTTTGCGCTTCGATTCTAGCACTCTCAGCAGCCTTTTCGTTCGCTTCCGCTTCTTTTCTGAGCGAATCTACGAGTTCTTTAATCGTCGAACCTTTTTGTGCGCGACCTTTTTCTATTGAGATGGAGTTTGCGTGCTCATTCATAAGGCGCGATTCCAACCTGCGCATTGCGTCATTACTTTCAAGCGTATTTATAAAATCAGTCGCGTCACCTGCGTTAAATACCACTTGCAACGCTGCCAATTCGTTTGAACCGCGCGCTTCTGTGCGAGTTACGTACGCAAGCGATTCACGTGCAGAATCATAACCAGTTTTCGCATTTTTAAGCGCATTTTGGCTCTGCTTCAGAAGTTGCTCCGCTGCTGTAAGACGTTTTCTAAGGTCATCAGCGATTTTCTGAGTGCGCTCGGCTTCGGCGTTTGCGTTATTTAACCTTTCAGTCGCGGCTGGCAGTTTATAATTCAAAATGTCATCTAATTGAACGACTGCAGCAGCCAAATCGTCGTTCACGCCTTCCATGCTCGTTTTAAGTTCTGCGAGTTCCTCAGCGTATTTGCGCTCTTCCGCCTGTAATTCTTCAAGCGTTTTGGCGGATGGAGTAGGCAAATTAAACGTTATAATGCCTGTAAACGCAAGTAAAATCGCGAGCACAAATGCCGAAACCTTAGTAACTTTATCTTTTGTAACCATGAATAACCCCCTAAACCTTCATGTACCTTCTGAGCGAGAGTATCGACGAAAATACCGACAGCAAAACCGCAAGTCCGATGATTATCGGTGCGACAAGCAGTGCGTCAACTGGCGTAATAAACTGCATCCATTTGACCGATTGCGCGAGATAGTCGTCGATGTAGAACTTCGTGAATGCTGCCAAAACGACAGAACTTAGTGTTGCGCCGATGAATGACGACAAAACGCCTTCTAAAATGAATGGCATGCGAATAAATGAGTTCGATGCGCCGACCAATCGCATGATTTCAACTTCGCGTTTTCTGCTTGATGCGGATAGACGAATCGTGGTCTGAATAAGCAAAAGCGCAGATAACAGCATAATTACTGCGAGCGCGATTGCAACTGCTGTAAATTGGTTCAGTGCCGCGAAAATGGGGTCGAAAATCTGCCGCTGATCGTAAACTTCTTCAACCCCTGCCCTGTTGGTCAAAACCTCCTTAACTATTTGATAATTGTTCGGATCTGTAAGTTTTAGTTTTAGCGAAACCTGCATGTCATCAGGCGTAAATTGTTGTCCATCGATGATTCCGTCAGGGTAACGTTGCATCAAATCTTGGAACGACTGCTCCTTGGAAATGACCGTGATTTCTTGAACTTCGTCTTTTAATTCCGACTGCACAAGTTGCTGAATCGCCGCTATTTGATCCGCTGACGCTTCCGTGCCTGTGCAATTTGCGGACGTCGAATAGCCATTTGGGCACATGTATACGGAAATCTCCAACTTTTCGTACCACACACCTTTTGCCGTCGTGACCTGCGTTTGTAACAGAATCGACGCGCCGACAAACGTGAAAGATACGAAAGATACCAGTATGACTGCGATGAACATCAGAGTGTTTTTGGCGATTGACTGGCGCATTTCTTGAAAAAGTAGTCTAAAACGCATATTATTCGCTCCTTTCGGACGGTTGCGGCGGAATCATAACGTCATCGGGTGTTTTTGCTTCATCACTTGCTATCGTGACCTTGTATGATCCGTTCTTTTCGTCGCGAATCAAGTTGCCTTTTGCGAACTCTAAAACGCGATGGTGTGCCTGATTTACGATGTCTTCGTTGTGTGTCGCCATCAAAATAGTCGTGCCTGATTTGTTGATTGACTCGAAAACTTTCATAATCTCGATCGACGTTACTGGGTCTAAGTTGCCAGTTGGTTCGTCGGCTAAGATGATTAGCGGGTTATTTACAAATGCGCGTGCGATAGCGACTCTTTGCTGCTCACCGCCGGAAAGTTCGTGTGGCATTCTGTCCTTTTTGTCCGTCAGACCGACGACTTCCAACGCGCGTGGCACCAATGTTTCGATAGCATGCCTGCCCTTACCGATGACTTGCAGTGCGAACGACACATTTTCGTAGACTGTCTTGTTGTTCAGAAGCCTGAAACCTTGAAAAACCGTGCCTATTTTGCGCCTGTATTGCGGAACGTGCCTGTTAGGTATTTTGGAAACGTCCTGCCCAGCGATGTGAATCGTGCCATCGTTCTGCTTTTCCTCGCGAAGTGCTAAGTGCAGAAATGTCGATTTGCCCGAGCCAGAGGGACCGACCAAAAAGACGAATTCGCCCTTGTCAATCTCGACCGACACATTGCTAAGCGCATTCACGCTCCCAGAATCGTAACTTTTGAATACATTCTCATATGTAATCACATCTCACCTCAACAATAATTATACACCGATAAAAGTTTCGTCGCTTCCAATACCTGCTCGGCGTGCGTGCCTGCTTGTAGCCACTTTATGCGAGAATCGCGCCTGAACCAACTCATTTGCTTGCGCACAAGTTGGCGAGTATGCAGTTTGATGTTTTCATACGCTTCGCCTTCCGTAGATTTACCGTCAAAGTGGTCCAACAATTCCCTGTAACCGACTGCTTTTGCTGCTGTAATCGATAACTCATCTTTAAGTTCAAAAACTTCGCGTGTCAAACCATTTGCGCGCATTTTATCAGTACGCGTGTCAATTTGAACATCAATTTTGTCGAGTGGCATATCTATGCCGATTTGCAGGGTGTTTTTCATAAAATAGTTCTCACGCGGCATAATCGCACTAAACTTTTCGCCAGTAATTTGAATGACTTCGAGCGCACGAATTATGCGCCGTATATTTTGCTTGCCAATCGCCTTTCCTGCAATCGGATCTAGCCTGAACAGCCTTTCGTGCATTTTATCCACGCCTACTGCTTCCGCTTCGAGTTCCAGTTGCTTGCGTATTTTTTCGTTACTCGGAGGAAAGCGGACGTCGTCCAATAGTGCGCGAATGTATAGCCCAGAACCACCTGCCACTATCGCGATGTTTTTCCGCGCAAATACCTTGTCAATGTCGATACGCGCGTGTTTTTGATACAGTGCAACTGATGAGTTTTCGCTTGGGTCTAAAACGTCGATTTGGTGATGCGGAACTAAGTTTCTGTCCTCGTCGGATGGTTTCGCAGTGCCGATATTCATGCGTTTATACAGGCAAAATGCGTCGGCGTTCACAATTTCTGCGTTCTGTATTTTGCGTGCCAATTCCATCGCAAGCGCACTTTTTCCGCTCGCAGTCGGTCCAACAATCACGATTATCTTGCTCATACTTACTTTATCTGAATTACAGTCGAATGTTCCGCCTTTTTCATGCCCAATTCGCTCGCCTTCGCTTCCAAATCGTTGTTTTTGCGCTGTACTGCTTCGTTCAGTGCTTCGATTTCGGTCGTCAAAACCGTCGACTGATGTTCCAATTCTGACATTTTATATGCAGCGTTTGGAATTTGGACAGCCGAAAAATAGAGACTTAGCATAGAAGATGCGAACAATAGCCCGATGCACGTGAGCACCATCGGCACAAGCGACGGCTTTTTTTTCGGAACTGCAATGATTTGCCTGTTCGGAGGGCTATAAGTCCTTGTTTCAGGAAGTACTACTGGTTTCAGCGCAGCATTTCCTTGCGTGCCATAATATGTTACGTTGTTTCTTTCGCCGTTTCTATGCGTTGCGACATCATTTACTCTGATGTTTCTGACATTTCTGACACTCTTTGTTGCTGTGCTTTTTGTAGAACTACTCTTTTTCGCGCTAACCCTGCCTACGCTAATTTTCGTAACATTGCCTTTTGTCCTGCTACTTTTACTAACGCTGCTTTTACTCGCACTACTGCTCGCATTGCTAATGTTAACTGCACTAATTGCGCGTGGTGCAAGCGGTTTTGGAGCATAAGTTCTTGTTCTATACTCATCCGTTGTGCGCGTTGTAGGCGTTTGACGCGCTCTATACTGCCTGCTAATAGTGCCTTTGATACTTTTTTTCATCTCACCCTTTCAATAGCCCTTAACTTTACCGATTTACTCCTCGGATTGGATTTTTTCTCTGCGTCACCTGCGATTAAAACATTTGGTGTCAGATTAATAGCGTATGGCGCGAATTCTGGCAGTTTGACTGGCAATCCAATTGGCGTTTTATCCTCAGTAAGCGATTTGAAATTGCGCTTTACGATTCTATCTTCCAGTGAATGATATGACATCGCGACAATTCTTCCACCAACTTTCACGTAATCAATAATGCCTGTTAGTGCAGTTTTCAGTATGTTTAACTCGTCGTTTACCTCGATACGAAGTGACTGAAAAATGCGCTTTTGCACTGATAAG
This sequence comes from Candidatus Nutricula glyptotermitis, assembly GCA_031263495.1. Lineage (GTDB taxonomy): Bacteria > Actinomycetota > Actinomycetes > Actinomycetales > Bifidobacteriaceae > Nutricula > Nutricula glyptotermitis. The sequence goes on along the minus strand of JAISFQ010000019.1, from coordinate 3,416 downwards.
TCGTTGAATTTCAGAGCAGCGGGCAGTGAGTTTTTGACAATTGAACGTAACTGATCACTCGTCGCGATTTGCTGTCTTTCTCTAAACTCCACTATTCCATCTGCAATTTGACGTGCAAACTTTTCTTCTCCATAAAGTCTAAAAATGCACACCAACTTGTCTTTTTCATAGTTGTTCAGCACATACTTCGCATCGAGTTCGTCGTCAGGATTCATGCGCATATCAAGTTTGACATTCTTGATATAACTAAAACCCCTGTCATCGTCGTCGATTTGCATGGATGAAAGTCCTAAATCAAAAAACACAGCGTCGACTTTTTCAACACCTTCTTCTGCCAAAACTCGTTTATATTCATCAAACTTTACCTGATGAATACTGACTCTTTCTATCAAATCACCGAGATTCTCTTTTGCGACTCGAATCGCACTTTCGTCTCTATCAAGTGCAATAACTCTAAGTTTTGGAAAACGTTCAAGTAGCAGTCGTGTGTGACCCGCTAATCCAAGTGTACAATCTAATAAAATGGGGTTGTTAGAGTGTTTTAAAGCAGGCTCAAACAGCCTAATGACATTTCTCGCCAAAACTGGCTTGTGCACCCAAATTGTCACTTGTCCATCTCCTTTTACTTGCGCCGAAAGTTAGAAGAAACATGCTTAAATCGCTAGGCAGCGTTTGAACTGCACTGCGCATAGCATCGCAACCCAAACAGCATTGTGCTAGGATTCAAATATTGCCTCAGTCGCATCCGCAAATGCTTCTTCATGCTGCTTGGAGTATTCCTCCCACTGTTCCTTGTCCCAAATCTCGGCTCTTTTCCCAACGCCTATGCAAACGATTTCACTTGTCAATTTTGCGTAATCACGTAAAACGCGAGGAATTGGGATTCTCCCCTGCTTATCTGGAACAGTATCCATCGCGCCCGAGAACAAAATCCTGTTGTACGCCCTTTCGTCCCTACTTGCGACCGCTTGTCCAGAAATCGCTGCAGCAATACGCTTAAATTCACTCGCAGAATATACATACAAGCAGTATTCTTGTCCAGGAGCTATCACGAGACCATCCCTAAAAACGTCACGAAAACGTGCAGGCAGGATTATGCGTCCTTTCTCGTCAAACTTTGGCGAAAAAGTTCCTAACAACATTCCTTCCAGTATCTCGCTCATAGCTCCCTTCACTACCACATGTTAACAAACGCGAATTAAAATAGTTTGCATTAACCACAATACACCACTTTACACCAAAATGCAACCCTTTCGCACCACTTTTGCACGATTTCGCACACTTTTTTGCACCGTTTTTGTAACATATCGCCCTGAGCAGGACATTCGTAAAATACAATTTGAACGTACGTTCAAATTCATTTCGTTAACAATTGAGTTCCGATTGCGCGCTTCACTTTGGATTCGGCATTCGCTTGCTAGATGACTAGCAGTGCGTCTCATTCTAAATTAGCCAATCTCCACCCCACTTACGCACGAATTTTTTGAACCTAACTACAGCATCTATAAAGTGTGCTAGAATATTAAGTATGAGCAACAGAGTTAAAGATAATGGCGAAGTGTTTACGCCAGCATATCTCGTTAAAAACATGCTTAATTTTGCAGGTTACACTGCTGATATTGCAAAAAAGCATATAATCGATAACTCTTGTGGCGACGGAGCATTTCTAACAGAAATAGTGGAGCGATATTGCCAAAATGTGACAGATAAACGCGCACTAAAAGACGATTTGGAGCAGTTTATTCATGGTATTGATATTGATAGTGCGAATGTCAAAGCGTGCATTAAGAAAATGGATGCAGTTGTTGAAAAATACGGTTTACAAGGTGTAAAGTGGGATGTCATTAATGCAAATGCTTTGGAAATGTCAAAATATGACAAAAAGATGGACTATGTCGTCGGCAATCCACCATACGTACGCGTTCACAATCTGAAAGAAAACCACAAAATTGTAAGGCAGTTTGCGTTCTCCAACAGCGGAATGACCGATTTATACATAACGTTTTACGAGATTGGGTTTAATATGCTTAAAACAGATGGCAAAATGTGTGTAATTACGCCTAGTTCATTCCTAACAAGCAAGTCAGGGTGCAAATTGCGCACTTACATAGCCCGAAACCGCAACTTACAAAAAGTGATTGATTTAGGACACTTTAACCCATTCGAAAACATGGCGACTTATACATTCATAACCATGTTCGACAAAAGCACAAAAACAGATTGCGTGGAATATTACGTTTACGATGGAGACAGGAAATGCCCAGTTTTTGTCGACAAACTAGCGTATAGCGATTTTTATGTTGACGGCAGAATGTTTTTTGGTGCTTCAAGCGATTTACAACTGTTAAACTATATTAATGAACAGGCAAAAAGTGCAGACTTAGATGTAATAGATGTTAAAAATGGCTTTGCGACACTCGCTGACACGATATTCATCGGCGATATTGACATTAAGGACGAAATCGTCATCGACACTATAAAAGCATCAACTGGCAAATGGACAAAAAGCATTTTCCCATACAACAAACATGCAAAACCGCTTTCTGAACAGGAAATTGCAGAAAAACACAGCGCAGTTTACGATTATCTCGTTATCGAAAAAGACAAACTTACGAATCGCAGTATTTTAAATAAAAACGACTGGTATTTATTTGGTAGAACGCAAGCAATCGGCGATGTTTCTAAGCCAAAACTTGCAATAAACACGATTATCAAAGATGTTGGCAGCATAAAAATAAACGAAGTTCCTGCTGGAATGGGCGTGTATAGCGGACTCTACATTTTGTACAATGGCGATTATGACGCAATTCGGCGCATATTGCTAAATGAAAACTTTGTACGCTATGTTAAATCTCTTAAAAAATACAAAAGTGGCGGTTATTTTACGTTTTCGTCAAAAGACTTGAAAAACTACTTAATTTACAGTATACTTAAAGACGGAACATTTACTAGAAATAAGGAGCATTATAATAAACGTTTTCCTGCATTCGCCTGACAAAACCTTAATCTATATCGTTAAAACGACGAAAAACAATCACGATTTGATTGGCAAAACGAGAAAAGAGTTCGTGAATGCGTATAAAGGCAATAGCAAATTTGAAACTTGCACAGTCGACGGCGTAACTTTCGACGTAAATGTTATCTTAAACGACTTCGACGCATACATTGAGAAAGTAGTGCACAGAATCCTAAGCATTTAACAAAACCGAAACTTTATCTGCCCTCGCCGTTCAGCCCACTCACTTTACGCTATCTGGCAGTTAATAAGTAATAATGAGTAAGGAGTAAGGCAGCTAGTTAATAGTTAATAATGAGTAATGAGTAATGAGTAATGAGTAATGAGTAATGAGTAATGAGTAATGAGTAATGAGTAATGAGTAATGAGTAATGAGTAATGAGTAATGAGTAATGAGTAA
>JAISFQ010000018.1 GCA_031263495.1 Candidatus Nutricula glyptotermitis | reverse complement strand
GCGAATTCCGAATCTTAAGCGAAGCGCGAAGTGCAGGAGAACGCGAATGAGCGTTCGACCCCATCCGAATTTATTAACTATTAACTAACCTCATTACTCATTACTCATTACTCATTACTCATTGTAACGGAATTCTGAGGTGAAGTATTAGTGAAACAGCACCTAGAGACGGCAACCAAAATAAACCCTCTCGCGTTCTCACTCTAACACAGAAAAAACTTCTTCAAGTTCACTAGGCAACTTGGATTCAGCAATAACTTTTTCATCACTAATCGGATGCAAAAACTCAAGCGCAGCAGAATGCAGCCAATTTCTGTCAAGCGTATCGGCAAAGGCACTTCTGTCACCGTAGAGTTTATCTCCTATCACAGCGTGACCAATTGATGCCAAATGCACGCGAATCTGATGCGTTCTGCCAGTTTTAGGAAACGCCTTCAGTAGCGTAAACTTTTCATATTCTTGCACAACATCAAAATCGGTCACTGCCTCTTTCCCATCACGAGAAACACTAAATCGAATCCTATTCTTTTTATCACGAGCAATCGGTGCGTCAACCCTAAACTTCTTATTTGCCACCTTGCCATTCGCCAGCACAAGATAAGTTTTATGCATTTTTCTGTCAGCATACATCGCCTTAAACGCATCAAATGAGACATCCGTTTTCGCGAACAATATAACTCCGCTCGTGCCCTTATCTAAGCGCGATACCACTCCCCCACTTTCTGTTTCAGGAGCAATTTTTCCAGCGTCCACAAGCATTTCTTGAAGCGTCAATGTTCTCACGCTATCTCCTGGCTCTGTTATTAATCCTGCCGGTTTATTGACTATAACCACGTACTCGTCCTCAAACAGAATCGATGGCAAATCTGTTAATTTTTGTGAAGTTTTGTTAAGTTTTGTTAAGTTTTGTTGATAAACGTTAATTTTTGTTAACTTTTGTGAATTTTTGTTAACGCTTACAAGAATTTGAGCATCTTCATTAACATCTAGTGATTTTTTCTTAACCACTTTCCCATCCACTTTTACTGCGCCACTTTCTATCAACTGAAGAGCTTTATTTCTGGAAACACCTGCAATTTGTGACACTTTCACATCTAAACGCATATTCACCTAACTTTCTGTCTCCCCGCTAAGCAATGCAGAAAACTCATCCTCACTTAACATCTTGACTCCAAGTTGTGCCGCCTTATCCGCCTTTGAACCAGCATTTTCACCAACAATCACAGCATAAGTTTTCTTAGATACTGACGATGCAGCATGTCCACCGTGTTCAAAAATCAAGTTTTCAATTTCTTCGCGCGTAAATCGTTGCAACTTACCTGTTACGACGAATGTTTTACTATTAATCGACTCATTAACCTTAGTTTCACTAGTACTTCCTGCTTCACTTTCACCGCTTTCATCACTAGCATTAACTATTTCAAAAACTCCTGCTCTAGTCCACTTTTCTATAATTTCTAAAGTATGCGGACTCTTGAAGTGGCTAGTAATGTTCTTTGCAATATTTGGACCGACATTTGGGACTACAGAAAGTTCCTCAATCGTAGCGTTTTGCAATGCAGTCACACTTTTAAACCTAGCCGCAAGCACGCGTGCTGTCTGAATTCCGACGTTTCGTATGCAAAGTGCTGCAACTTTCCGATAATAATCAGCGTTCGTAGCCTTTTGTATCTCTCTAAGCATCGTTTCAGCATTCTTAGACATACTGCTCACACCGTCTTTATCAATGTCATTGTAGAAAAATGGAATGCGCTTGCCGTCACGAGTGCGCAGGGTCGTAATGTTACGAAGGGATTCGGGAGTGAGGTCAAATAAATCCGCTTCAGTCGTCAAAACACCGCTACTCGTAAGCGCAATTACCGCTTCCTCGCCCATTTCCTCAATATCAAGCACGTTCCTAGAAGCGATATATTTAAGTCGTTCAACTAATTGAGCAGGGCAAGTGTCACTCGCAGGGCAACGAATATCTGCATCATCTGCCTTTTCGCGCACAAGTTCTGCGCCGCACGATGGACAAACAGTCGGCATAGTAAATTCTCGCAAAACTGCAGCGTCAGCAAGCATTTCCTCGCGTTTTTTCGGCACATATGAGACAACTTCTGGAATCACGTCTCCCGCTTTCCTTAAAACTACTATATCGCCTATCAAAATGCCCTTTCGCTTAATTTCCTGACCGTTATGTAACGTCGCCTTCGCAACATTTGATCCCGCGACGGTTTTCGGTTCCATCACAGCAAACGGCGTAATTTTCCCAGTTCTGCCTACTTGCACGCGAATGTCGAGCAACTTTGTATAAACTTCCTCAGGCGGATATTTATAAGCAAGTGCCCACTTTGGAACGCGCGAAGTTTCGCCAATTTCTGCCTGCAAAGCGAACGAATTTACTTTTATTGCCACACCGTCAATCTCAAATAACAAATTATCGCGCGTATTTCCTAGTTCATCGATTACAGCCTTCACCTCATCAGCACTTTTAGCGATTTTAACATACGGTGACAACGGAATCTGCCATGCACCAAACAAGTCATATACATCCGACTGTTTTTTCGGCGCATCCACAGCATTTTGCATTGTTAAAACCCCAATTCCATGCGCGATAAAGGACAAATGCCTGCTCGCCGTCACTTTTGCGTCCTTTTGGCGAATCGAACCAGCGGCTGCATTCCTTGGATTTGCAAACAACGGCTTCGCTTTCTTACCTGCTTCGATTAAAACCTCATTTTCCAGTTCCACCTGCTCATTCAAGTGCTTGAAGTTCTCTTTCGATATATAGACTTCGCCTCTAACTTCCAAAAACTGAGGTGGATTTTGCGTATTTAGCACCACTGGAATGTTTTCGATAGTAAATGCGTTTTCGGTAATGTCCTCACCTGTAATTCCATCACCTCGAGTCGAGGCAGCAGTCAAAATGCCGTGCTCATAGACTAAATTTATAGCAAGTCCATCAATCTTCGCTTCGACTAGAAAATCAGTATCATCGCTAAAACTGTTACAGAAATCATCAACGTCTTCGATTCTGAATACGTCATTTAACGAATACATTTTGCTAGGATGTTGCACGGCAGCAAAACTAGATTGTGGCGTAATTCCGACAGTTTCAGTCGGCGAATCGGGCGTTTTGAGACTGGGGTACTTGGCTTCCAAGTCCTCCAATTCGTGCATTTTCGCGTCATACTCCGCATCGGCAATTTCTGGTGAATCTTCGATGTAATAATGCACTCTATCTGCATTAATACTAGCCGACAACCACGCATGTCGCTTTGTAGCGTCCTCTAAACTGCTTTCACTCATAACCTTACTCTCAAAACTCCCAATTTCCCATTTTACCCATCACTCCTGAACTCTTGCATTTTGGAACTCTTTAAGTTCTGCGACAGCACTGACTTTTACCTCGTCCTTTTGCTCAATTTCCACCTCGACTGCATTTGCTTTTGCCGTATCATAAAAACCACCTGCGATTCTGAGTCCCTTCTCAAGCGCATCTTTTGGTCCAATCGCGAATAGAGTGTATGGCGACTGAATGACATTAGAATCCAGCAACATATTGCCGTTTTGCAGTTCAAAATGACTAGTTGCGACCACGCGAACTGCGTTAATCTGAATTGCTTCCGCGCCAGCGTTTCTAAGTTCCGTAAGCATATTGTACATGTTTTCAGCAGTCAGTTGTGAAGCGGAATCTGTAAGTCTAACGCTAATTCCTTCGCCGACAGCAGGCTGAATTCCTAGCAGAATCTCCTGATCCTGAATCTCTTTTTCAATAACTTTGATAGTATTTTCATCTGCCGTACCGCGAAGTTCATCCAGTTGACGCGCCAAAGTATCTCGCTGGGCAATCAAAGCGTCATATTTTACATTTTGCTCATCTAAAACACGAATTAACTCATCATCACGCATGTTTCTGTATGGCGATTCGTTCATGAGGTTTAACTGCGCCATAAACAATACGCCGATAATGACGCAAATTAACAAAATAGCAAGTTTATCAAATGCACTCGCGCGTTTCGGAGTCTTCATTTGTGATTCAAAGGTATCAACTTTAAGCGTTTCTGCTTGATTTTCTGTCACAAACTCCTGCTCAGAAAGTGGTTCATCATAGTTTTCGTTGTTTACAATTAATGGTTCTGCCTCATCTGTTTCATGCGGTTTGCCCTCAATATCCGTTGTTTCTGTTTTGCGGCGAGTTTGTGGCATTTTTCGTGTTACTGTCGACTTTAAAGCGCGTGGGATTTTAGACAATTTCATCTCTTACTCCCTAAAAATATGCCTACGAATAGTTGCTAAGTTTGAAAATATGCGAATTCCTAGCACCACGACGATTGCAGTCGACATTTGCGCACCAATTCCCAGTTGGTCGCCTAGAAAAACGATAAACGCAGCGACTAAAATGTTCGAAAAGAATGAAATAGTAAACACGCGGTCATTGAACATTTTGTCAAGATATGCCCTGAACGCACCAAAAAGCGCATCAAGACCCGCCATAATCATGATTGGCAAATATGGCTGTAAAAACGCAGGAATCGGCACTCTAAGGAACAATCCTAGCACAACTCCAGCAACAAGTCCAACTATCGCATACATTTTGCACCATTAACTACATTCACAAACACATATAATATTATACACTACTTTCGACGCGAAAACGTGTCAGTATCAAAACCAAGCACAGTTCCCTCTCTTTCACTCAGAATTCGCACAACTCCCTTTCAGAATTCCGCACAACTCCCACTCAGAATTCCGCACGTAGATGCGGAATCTTAAAACTAGTGTGAGCGCATGCGAACACCATTAAATCGTATTCACTATCAAAGTCACAATTTTACGATTGGTGCAATTCTGAGCAAAATACGCTTCTTGCCAGCAGTGTCAAACAAAATAGTTGCGGTCTTGCGCAAGCTTTCATCTTCAACTTTCAAAACTTTTCCCTCACCATACAAATCGTGCATAATCTTATCACCCTTTTTGAGTTTCAAAGTTTCAGGATTTACAGTCACTTTCGGCTTATCTTTTGGCTTCTTGAAACGCGACGCTGGAATTATCGGCTTTGAATACGAAAATAATGGACTAGAATTAGCACTAGAATCGTCATTTTGCACAAGTTTTCGACCATATGAACCATGCACAGAATAGCCGACTGGTTCATCGGAATATGAAAAGTCATCATGTCTCGACATGTATGTTCTATTAGTTTTGATTGGGTTTATGAGCTCTTCAGGTATATCTTCAGCAAATGGTGAAAGGCGAGAATGTGCAGGTTTGCCCCAAATGTTACGTTCAATTGCCATCGTAATGTATAGTTTTTCCATAGCACGCGTCACGCCGACGTAAGCAAGGCGTCGCTCTTCTTCGACCATTTCAGGTGAGTTTAATGACTGTTTGTGCGGAAACAATCCCTGTTCAAAACCAGTAATGAATACGATGGGAAACTCCAAACCTTTTGCAGCATGAAGCGTCATGAGAGTCACTTTTCCTTCATCATTTGGATCATACTCCTCTGCTTCATCAGTGTCGGAAAATAGTGAAATTTGTTCCAAAAATCCACGCAAAGTGCGCGTTCCCGTCAAATTGTCATCATCGTCATTCTCTAAATCATCTTCAAAAGTTTCAAATAAGAATTTTTCACGATAATAATCACCAGCAACATTTTCTAACTCGGAGAGGTTTTCGATTCGAGTCGCATCTTTTGGATCGGTGCTCGTCCGTAACATTTCCAAATAGCCAGTATCTGTTAGCACAGCATCCAGAATTTTCGGTACATCTTGATTCTTGCCATCAAATGACTCTTTTGCTATCTTTTGAAGTGCAATAAGCGTGTTGTAAAACTTCTTCAAATGCCTGTTAGCAGTCCTGCCCTCTGTGAGCATGGTTTCTAATGCATCAAAACAGCTACATTTTCTCTCAGTAGCGAATCTTACAATCTCACCCTGCGTGGTTTCGCCCAACTTCCTGCGCGGAGTGTTGATTATTCGTAAAAATGCCACGTCATCGTTTGGATTTTCGATCAAAGTCAAATACGCAATCACATCTTTTATCTCTTTACGCTCATAAAACTTTGTACCGACCATCTGATATGGGACGCCATTTTTTATTAAAGCCTCTTCAATCGCTCTCGACTGCGCATTTGTCCTATAAAATACAGCAAAATCCTTAAACTTCTTGTTCTTATTGACCTCAGTATTATAAATCGTCTGAACCACAAAAGTCGCTTCTTCATGATCATTTTCTGCCATGTAAAGCCCAATTTTCTCCCCTTCATCGTTCTTTGAGAACAGATTTTTCTCAATTCTATCAGGGTTTTCTTTAATAATGTCATTTGCGGCAGACAAAATGTTCTGAGTAGAACGGTAATTTTGCTCCAACTTTATAATTTCCGCCTCTGGAAAATCTTTTGAAAACTCAATAATGTTACGAATAGTCGCGCCCCTAAACGCGTAAATAGACTGGTCTGAATCGCCAACCACAGTGACTTTATCAGAAACAAGTTCTCTGATTAATTGCAACTGAACTTTATTTGTGTCCTGATACTCGTCGACAAAAACATGCTTAAACTTTTCGCGATAATAGTTTCGCACGTCATCATTTGACTTCAAAAGTTCAACCACTCGAAGTAAAATATCATCAAAATCCAAGGCATTATTTTGCGCTAACTTCAATTGATATAAATCGTAAACAGGTTGAGCCTTTTCCTTAATGTAATAACTGATATCCAGCCCATCCACATCAGTCATTTGGTTTTTCGCAGACGATATATGCTCTAAAAACATTCCTGCTGGAAAACGTTTCGAATCGATATAAAGTTCATGCATGATATCTCGCACAACTTTCATCGAATCGTGTCTGTCATAAATAGAAAATGACGACGACAATCCAGCTTCCTTATAATTGGCACGCAATATCCTAAGGCAAGCAGCATGGAACGTGTTCGCCCAAATATAGCGCGCAGAATTATCTTCAAAGAGCGTATTCAAACGCGTACGGAGTTCATTTGCAGCCTTATTCGTAAAAGTTATCGCGAGAGTCGAACCACGTCTCAATTCACCCGAATCGACCAAATAGGCGATGCGGTGAGTCAAAACACGTGTTTTGCCAGAGCCTGCACCCGCGACAATCAGTAAAGCTTTTCCAGGATATGTGACTGCCTCCAACTGCCTGTCGTTTAATCCTGTTAAAATTTTGTTAATTTGCACCTTATAATTTTAGCAAATTTTTGAGACGTTTGTATAGTATGCGTTTTTATAGGCAATTAATTGTTAACAATTAAAATTTAATACAAAATAGCTTAACATTACCTAAATTAACAATCTGTTAAACAATAATTCGCATTTGACTTTTCTGCAGCCAGATAGTAAACTTTTAATGTGGGAATAATAAAAGGGAAGTCGACATGGTAAATCTGGACGGAACGAAAGGCACAGCCAACGAGTTTGGCAAGGGAAAATTGAACGCAAGGCTGTCAAAGAAACAGATTGATATCTTGAAGTTCATTAATGAGTACGCAGTCAAAGAGGGGTATATGCCGAGTCTGCGCGAAATCGCAAACAACTTTAGCCTGAAAAGCCCTTCTTCGATACTTTATCACCTAAAGATAATGGAGGAAAAAGGGCATTTGACTAGGCGTTTTTCATCACCAAGGGCTATTGAGGTGCATCCTAGCTCTAGTGAGGAAAGTTTAGATGACGAGATGGAAACAAATGACGTAAATGAAGTCGAGGTGCAAGAAAAACCGCATCGCATAAATATTGATCGTCGTGTTGAATACGAAACTGTAAACATTAATGCATTAGTCAAGCATGACGGCTTTCAAAAAAACAACTCCACCAACAGGACACAAAATGTGAGTACACCGATTAACAAGTCAAAAATAATCACTGACATTTTTGGTAGCACTGCAGGTAACAAAATCTATGACGTAATCATCATCGGAGCAGGAATCATTGGCACAGCACTCGCGCATGAACTCGGTCGCTACAAAATAAACACATTGCTACTCGAGAAAACTCCAGAAACTGCAGCTGGCACGACGAAAGCAAATAGCGCAATCATCCACGCAGGTTTTGACCCAATTCCTGGCACTTTGAAAGCGAAGTTAAACGTCATCGGACATAGAATGTGGGAAAAACTGGCATCTGAACTGGGCATCCCATATAAACAGAATGGTTCACTTGTCGTAAACTTTTCAGAAAAAGAGACGAAACATGTCAAGGAGTTAATAAATCGTGGCACAAAAAATGGTGCTGAAGTAAAGTTTTTGACTGGTAAGGAGGTTTTGAAACTTGAACCTAACTTGAATCCATCGATTGTTAACGCATTGTGGGCTCCGAAAGCAGCGATTTGTTCGCCATATGAGGCGGCGATTGCGTTTGCCGAAAATGCTGCGACAAATGGCGTCGAGATTAAACTTTCCCATGAAGTTACTGGGATAAAAAGGCACGCAAATTTCTATTCAGTCACGACTAAAATGGGCAAGTTTGAAGGTAAATTAATCATAAATGCCGCTGGATTATACGCCGATGACATGAACAATTTAGTGTCAAACGAAAAAAGGAAGATTATACCTCGAAAAGGTGAGTATCTACTATTTGACAGGGCGATGTATGGTTTTGTTAACGCAAGCGTTTTCCAATTGCCGACTGCCGCTGGTAAAGGAGTTTTGGTCTCCCCTACTGTTCACAACAATATTTTACTAGGTCCTAGCTCTGAAACTGCCACGAATAAAACATCTTTCGATTCTACGCCCGAAGTACTTGATTTTGTATATCGCACTGCACTTAAAACTTCTGATAAATTGCCTAATAACCAAACGATTACGTCATTTAGCGGTCTACGCGCGAATGTTGCAAATTCCGATGACGATTTTATGCTTTATGAACCAGATGATGCACCAAACTTTATCAATGCGCTCAACATTAATTCACCAGGATTGGCTGCTGCACCTGCGATTGCGAGGTACTTGGTCGAAATGATTGGCGAAAGAATCGAGTTGCCAGCAAATTTAGACTTTAATCCTGTTAGGTATCGAATTCCAAAGATTAGCGAACTCACAGCAGATGATGCAAATGAACTTTTGGCGACTCACCCAGAGTTTGCACACATTATTTGCAGATGCGAGGGCGTAACGGAAGGCGAAATCGTCGAATCGATTAGGAGAGTTCCAGGGGCTACGACTGTCGATGCTGTAAAACGTTGCACAAGAGCTGGAATGGGGCGTTGCCAAGGTGAATTTTGCGCTGAACGCGTAGTCAACATTTTGGCGCGTGAACTGCATGTTACAAAAAGTAGTATAAAAATGCCATCGGGACCGGCGAAGTATTTGGTAAGGAATGGTGTAATAGTCAAAAAATGACCTTCGCTGAAAACACAACTTTCTCATGAAAAATAAGAAATACATTCACGTTTCCTCCTGTACCGACGAAGCGGTCGTTACATCTTACTTAATGTTTACGCTCGACATTAAAACATTATATATTTGATGTAACTGTTACCGCTTCTTGGTGAAGTCGTAAATGCAAATATATTTCTTATTTTTCATGAAGTTATATTATTCGCTCGGGGTTAAGCTCAGGTTGAGAGAGTTGGTTTTGGTGGTTGAGTTTGTTTTTTGGTTGAGTAGACGTGAGTGATGCTGCTTTGTTGTGTAAAGTTGCTCTGGCGTTTTGGTCAGGTTGTGGGAGTTTGGTTTGGGTGTTGGGTTTTGTTTTTTGGTTGAGTAGACGTGCGTGATGTTGCTTTGTTGTGTAAAGTTGGTCTGGCGTTTTGGTCAGGTTGAGAGAGTTGGTTTTGGTGGTTGAGTTTGTTTTTTGTTTGGTAGACGTGAGTGATGCGCTTCGTGAGCTGGATGTCGCTCTGGTGTTTTGGTCAGGTTGTGGGAGTTTGGTTTGGGTGTTGGGTTTTGTTTTTTGGTTGGTAGATAAGTATTCGCTATCGCTCATACTCCACCTCAGAATTCCGCACCGTGGAGCGCGTAAGCGCGTAGCGTGATGCGGAATCTTAATTAAAGTGTGAGCGCATGCGAACATCATTAAATGCATTCGCGTTGCGAATACTTTAAATATAGGGAGTTCGCTACGCTCACTGGGTCGCAGGCTCATTCGCGAGGGTCGAATGCTCACTCGCATTCTCCTCCATTTCAAGGTTCTGCATCTCGTTCGCTTTGCTCGCGGTGCGGAATTCAGAGTGAAGTGAAGCAGTGTTACTCTACTCCGCTGAATTCCTGCGAAGGCAGGAATCTTAAAACAAAACATGAGCAACGCGAATTCCATAAGTTCGGCGTGATAGGAGTTAAGGAATTCGCTTAGACGCTACGCTAGTTAATAGTTGCGCTTCGCTTAAGATTCTGAATTCGCTTACGCTCATGCTTTGATTGCGCTGCATTTCACGCAGTGCGTTTGAATCGGGGTTCGCCCTACGGGCTCACGCTTTTATTGCGCTGGCGTATGGTTTCGCCTACGGCGCAACAATACTTGCGCATTGCTTGGATTTTTCAGTATGAAAAATCCAAGCCTCTGCTGTGAAGTTACTTTTTGTTTAAG
>JAISFQ010000134.1 GCA_031263495.1 Candidatus Nutricula glyptotermitis | reverse complement strand
GAGTAATTGGAATCGGCATTCGCTTACGCTCACAGGGTCAAATGGGGTCAAATGAGGTCAAACGCTCATTCGCGTTTTCCTTCACATTTTCCTCCGCTGGGTCAAATGGGGTCAAATGCTCATTCGCTGGGTCAAATGCTCAATCGCTGGGTCAAATGCTCAATCGCATTTTCCTCCTCCGTTCGCATTTTCCTCCATTTCAAGATTCCGCATCACGCTACACTTCGTTTCGCGGTGCGGAATTCAGAGTAGAAGTATTGCGTGGCATTAAGAGCACTTCTTGTCATCTAGGTAGCGCGTGAAACGCGCGACACGGGATCTGGCTTCTTAGTACGCAAAGTACTTTCTCGCTAACACAGATCCCGCATCGCATTCGCTTGCGGGATGACAAGGGGTGGAGTTCGCATGCTAGAGGACAGGGGAGTGTATCCAAGGGTTGAAAAGTGTGAGTGTGTGGAACATTCAGTACCACTTGCATCCCACTCAAATTCATGCTAAACTTATTAATATAATGAGTAGTTAGTAATTAGTAATGAGTAATTAGAATTCGCATACCACGCGCTCATAATTAACTGTGAGCCATAGGCGAACTCGGAATCCATTACTCCTTACTCATTATTCATTACTAATTAAGAGACGAAAGGTTATTGTATGATAAAAGCAGGCAATCTTACGAGAAAAGAGGCGAGAGAGCGCGCGGACGTGATTTGGGAGCCGAAGTATGAGATAGTGCTCGATTTGGCGGACGCTAAGGAAAAGTGGCAGTTCAACTCGCACGTAGTCGTGGAGTTTGACGCGGAGGAAGGTGCGAATTCGTTCATCGACATTTTGGCGCACAAACTGACCGAAGTTACGCTAAATGGCGAGAAACTTGATGTGGACAAGGTCTACAAGCATGGAAGAGTGCAGTTGGAGGACTTATTGGTGCGAAATGTGCTAGAAATCGACGCGGTGTGCGATTATTCCAAAACTGGCGAAGGGTTGCACAGGTTCGTCGATCCGTCAGACGGCGAGGTGTATCTGTATTCGCATTTTGAAGTGCCAGATGCGAAAAAAGTTTACGCATGCTTCGATCAGCCTGACATTAAAGGCGTGTTTACGACCAAGATTATTACGCCAAAAGGCTGGACTGCGTTGTCGAATGGCAAGATTGAGTCCGAAACTGCGAGTGACTCTGTGACGGAGTTTAAGTTCGAAAAAACTTGCATTATGCCGACCTACTTGACCGCGTTTTGCGCAGGTCCATACACCATTTGGAACGATGAACTCACGAACTTGGATGGACGCAAGATTCCGCTTGGCTTGTATGCGAGAAAATCGGTCGCAAAATATGTGGACGTCGACGAAATGTTTGAGGTTACGAAGGAAGCGTTTGATTATTACGGTCAACTTTTCCCTGTTCCATACCCATATACGAAGTATGACCAAATTTTCTGCCCCGAATATAATGCGGGCGCGATGGAAAATGTCGCATGCGTCACGATTACCGAAACCTATATTTTCAGGACGCGCACATCGACTGCTTGGCACGAACGCCGCGCGATTACCGTCATTCACGAACTCGCGCACATGTGGTTCGGCGATTTGGTGACGATGAAATGGTGGAATGACCTGTGGTTAAACGAATCGTTTGCAGAGTTTATGGCGACGACTGTCACTGCTGCTGCGACGAAATATCGTTACGCGTGGGTTGCATTCAGTGCGCACGAAAAGATTTGGGCGCTCAGGCAGGATCAATTGTCCTCCTCACACCCCATTTCCGCCGAGATCAACAACCTGGAAGACGTAATGGTCAATTTTGATGGCATTACATACGCAAAAGGCGCTTCTGTGCTCCGTCAACTCGTGGCGTACGTCGGTGAGAAGGCATTTTATCAGGCAATTACTGACTATTTGAACAAGTATAGGTATTCGAATGCAGTTTTGCAAGATTTGCTTACCGAATTGGAGCGCACGAGCGGTCGCGACCTCAAAACTTGGTCCAAGTTGTGGCTACAAACTCAGGGCGTCAACACGTTTGAGCCGATAATTGAGACGAACGACAAGGGTCGCATCACGCGTTTAGCAGTTCGCCAAACCGCAGATCCAGCGCATCCACATTTGCGCCCACACCGCATTAACATCGGGTTTTACGACGAGGAAGATGAGCGAATCATCAACATTCACACGATTCAGACCGATATTAACGGCGAGATTACTGAGATTCCAGAAGCGACAGGCAGACCGAGACCTCGAATTCTCCTGCTCAACGACCAAGACCTTACATTTACAAAAGTGCGTTTCGATGAGCAATCGCTTGAAAATATTATTGCAGATTTGGACAGAGTTCAGGATCCACTCACGCAGGCAATACTTTGGGGCGCACTGTACGAAATGGTTCGCGATGGACTTTTCCCTGCTGAACGTTATATTCGCTTGACACTAGATGTGCTCAAAACGAAAACGCGCTCAATAGTCGTGCGAAATAAAATTGTCGAAGTTACTGATTCGCTACTATATTATGTTACGCCTACTAAGCGCGCTGAATTGTTGCCTGAGGTGGCGGAAGCGTTTTGGAACTTGGCGGTAAATGCAAAAACTGGTTCGGACGCAGAATTGCAGTTCTGTCTAGCATTTGCGAATCTCGCTGTGACCGAGAGCCAAGCGGTGCGTTTGCAAGCGTTGCTCGATGGGACGGAAAAGTTACCAGGTGTAAAGATTGAAAAAGGGCTTATTTGGAATATGCTTTACGGTCTCGCTGCACTTGGCAAGGTCGGCGTGTCAGAGATTGAGAAGGCATACGAAAATGACAAGACTGCGGATGGCTTAAAGATGAGTTATCGCGCACTTGCATCGATTCCAGATGTCGCTTCCAAGCAGGAGATTTTTGACAAAGTTGCGCATGATAAAAGCGTTTCAAATGTTTACGTTCGTTTCGCGTCCCTTGGCTTTAATGCTCCGATTGTCGACGCTGAAATGCTTGAAAAAGTGTTTATGTCACAATATTTTGACTGCATCCGTGATATGTGGCAAAATCGTTCATTCCAAATCGCTGAGGACTACATAAAGTCCATGTATCCGCGCCAAATTGCCAACCAAAACTTAGCAAATGCATGCGAAAAATGGCTCGCAAACAACAAAGATGCCGATGCCGCACTGCTTCGCTTAGTTCGCGAAAACCTAGATGACACAACGCGCGATTTGCGTAACCAAAAAGTGACCTAAATGTCTCGCGAAAACCGCCGAGTGACCTACACTGGCACTGAAACCGCTTCTGACGATGAAGTTTTGCGTGATTTCAGTGCTGGTGAGCATTTTCAACCGCTAGATTCTGAGTTGCGGGAGAATGTTCCGCCGCATTATTTGTGACTGAAATTCACACCGCCTCGCCATTAAAGGAATTCGCTTCGCTCATGCTCTGATAGCGTTGCGTTTACTGAGTGCGGTTGAATCGGAATTCGCTTTCGCTCATACTCTAACAGCGCTGCGTTACACTGAGTGCGTTTGATTCGGAGTTCGCCATACGGGCTCACGCTTTTATTGCGCTGGCGTCAGCGTACACTTCGGCTAACGCCTCGTGTCCGATGCCTTGCGCAAGAATCTGAATTCGCTTGCGCTCATGCTCTGATTGCGTTGCGTTACACGCAACGCGTTTGAATCTGAATTCGCCTAGCGGCTCATACTTTAATAGCGCTGGCGTATGGTTTCGCCTACGGCGCAACAATACTTGCGCATTGCTTGGATTTTTCAGTATGAAAAATCCAAGCCTCTGCTGCAAAGCTGCTTTTATGTAAAAGAGTAACTCTGCAGCAGAGTGGCTTGGCTTGCCTACGGCAAGCCAAGCCTTAGCGCAACATACACAACAGCAAGCGAAAGCGAAGTTGTTTTGTGTGTTGCGGAGTAAAAGTGTGAGCACGCGTAGCGTGTGAACTCCGATTCGTACGTAACGAGGAGTTCTCTTAATGCCACGCAGTACTTCATTTCTGAATTCCGCACCGCGAAACGAAGTGTAGCGTGATGCGGAATCTTAATTAAAAGCATGAGCGCAAGCGAATGCATTTAATGGTGTTCGCTTGCGCTCACGGATTATTTTAAGACCCCGCATCGGAGTGCGGGGTTCCGAGTGGGAGTATTAGCAAGAAGCACCTTGTCATCTAGCAAGCGAAAGCGATGAGGGATCTGCATAACCCCAGAATGTATGAACCGCCCTACATCCAATATAGAACTATGCTCTTATGCTAACCAACCTTTCATCTACACTCTTAGTATACCACAACTCTTCAATCTCTGCTGGAGTCTTATAGTTGTTTCTCTCA
>JAISFQ010000029.1 GCA_031263495.1 Candidatus Nutricula glyptotermitis | reverse complement strand
AAAGGAGAACCTATGAAAGGTAAAATTGGGTGCCAAACGAGTGTACAGTATATTGTACCACTTATCCTTGGCATAAGGAATACTAAGACACTTAGTAAAGATGCTAAGTTTAGATTAGACGTTATGGATTGGCTTATAAACAAGTCACCAAAGAAATCCCATCTTTTCCAACTTTTTAACGGAAAAACTTCGTAAATTTATATCTTGACATCGGCGTGTTATGTTGAATTTGTGTTGAATATGTGGTATAGTTATATAGGGTGGTAGTGTTGGCGAAAGAGAGGAGTAGCGAGTTATGTATGTAGAATGCGCTAGAGTAAAGGGTAGGAAAGACTATCTAAGAGTATCTGAGACATACTCTATAAAAGAGGACGGGATACGAAAGACAAAGAAAAGAGTTATATATAATATTGGACCATTAGATGTTTATGACGATGGTATGCCCAATTATGTTGATAGGTTGAAAGAATCGTTTAGAAACTCTAATCCCATTATAAAAGAGATTACTCATCTTGCGAAGGAACATGCTGCTAGACGTTTTGTTTCAATTAAGTTTGATAGGAATAATGTAGATGAAAGTATGCTTAGCCTTAAGAACATAGGCTACTTTGTGTTAGATAGTCTATATGATTTGCTTGGAATACATAATGTAATGACAAAACATAAGTCAAAGAACAAGATAAAGTATGACATAAACGCTCTAATGAAACTATTAGTCTTTTCAAGAGTATTATCTCCTGCTTCTAAGTTATCTACCTTTCATGATAAAGATAACTATTTGTTTAGTCTTACTAAGTCTAACAATCTAAAAGATGTATACAACCTACTTAGCGAACTAGACAAATTACAAGATAGCATACAAAAAAGAATGAGATATAAGATAGATAAAGAAATAAAGATAAACAAAGAGGTGTGTTATTATGATGTAACTAACTATTACTTTGAGATAGATAAAAACGACGAAGACACAATAGATAAAGAAGGCAACATAATAGATAACGGTTTAAGGAAGAAAGGAGTATCTAAAGAAAACAGACATGAGCCAATTGTTCAAATGGGACTGTTTATAGATGATAGAAACATACCTATTGGATATAAATTATTTCCTGGCAACAACATAGATCAAAGAACTTACAGACCAACTTATGATAAGACAATAGATAAGATGAACTTTGATAAAGTAATAATTGTTGCAGATGGTGGTCTAAACTCTTCTATGAATATAAAACATATATTAGATAATGATAATGGATATATTATATCTAAGAGTATAAAGAAAAGCGATAAAGAAACAAAAGCATGGATATTAGATGATAATGGTTATAGATACAATGATAAAGGAACTTTCAAAGTAAAGTCTACTATACGCAAAAGGATAGTAAAAGACGCATCTGGAAATATGCGTGAGATAGAAGAAAAGTTAGTTAGTTTTTGGTCTAAAAAACATTATGATAAAGAAATGCATGAAAACAAGAAGTTCATAGAGTATCTAGAGTCTGTAATAGATAATCCAGATAAACTAAAAGACAAACAAAAGAAGATAGAAAAGTTTCTAAAGAAAGAACAAGTTATAAAACAAACAGGTGAGATAGTAAAGACTACTACTCATATATCGCTAGATATGAAAAAGATAAAAGAATATATGGCTTCATTAGGTTACTATACAATAATTTCATCAGAAATAAACAAAACAGATGAAGAGATAATAGATAAGTATAGAGGCTTATCTAAGATAGAAGATTCGTTTAGAGTAACTAAGACAGATTTAGTTTCGCGTCCTGTATATGTATATACAAAAGAACACATAAATGCTCACTTTCTTATTTGTTTCATTGCTCTAACTATGATTAGATTAATTCAATATAAAGTAAAAACATATAAGGAGATAGATGTAACTAGTTCAGAACAGGGGTTAACAGCAGATAAGATAAAACACGCACTTCAATCTTTCTTAGTTACTAAACTGCCAAGTGATTATTTTCTTATAACAAAACCTACAGAAGACATGAAACTAATCCTTGATTCTTTCAAGATAGACATGAACTTGTCAATACCTACCATAAGTAATATAAGACAACTGAAACTACTTATTGATAAATCAAAACTTACATAGTTTACCAACCTATGTTTTAATACCACTAATTATAATGCAAAATTAAACATTGAACTGGATGTTTGTGTGTCATTTATGTTAATTTTTTGGCAAAGATAGAAAAAGAGTTCGCGATTCCTATTGCATGGTAGTCTGTAATGCGGTACAATATTAGTGTGATTAGTTTTAATGAACAATTATTCATTATTCACTAATTAAGAGGAGATGAACATGGCTAGACCAAAGATGCCAATTGGTGTGCAAACGTTCGAGAAGATAGTTAAGGACGATTGGGCATACGTAGATAAAACTGCCGTAATGCATGAATTGGCAAATGACACTACGGTTAACTTTTTGTCACGCCCTAGAAGATTCGGCAAAAGTTTGATGCTTACAACACTAAAGTCCTATTTTGAAGGCAGAGATGACTTGTTCAAAGGTTTAGCAGCAGAAAAACTTGAGCCTTCTAAAGAGAACGGCGGTTGGCAAGAGCACGTAGTCTTTCATTTCGACTTTAATGCTGGGAATTACAAAAGTAATGGTATAGCTGAATTGCATACGCGTATCCGCTGCGTATTGAAGCCAATTGAAACAAAATGGGAAATATCAGTTGATTCTGATGACACTTATTCAGGACGCTTCGCAAATGCAATAAAAGTAGCAGCAGAAAAGTCAGGCAGAAATGTAGTCATACTTATTGACGAATATGACAAACCACTTCTGCAACCCATAGAATCAGGCTTAGATGAACCGACTGCTCTGAAAGATGAACTCAGGGGATTCTATTCTGTGCTTAAATCTAGTGACCAATACATTCGCTTTGCTATGCTTACTGGAGTTACAAAGTTCTCTAAACTGTCAATATTTAGTGACTTAAACCAGTTGCGCGACATATCATTCGACAAAAAGTACGCCGCAATCTGCGGTATAACGCAAGAAGAGTTAGAAACTAACTTCGCACCTGAAATAGAAACACTAGCAGAAGAAAACTCACTAACTTACGCAGAAACATTACAGAAACTAAAAGACACATACGATGGATATGATTTCACAGGAGCAGGCAGGAAGGTTTACAATCCATTCAGTACTATAAATGTTATGGCAGACAGCAAGTTCAAAAACTACTGGTTCCAATCAGGCACTCCTACCATGCTAATTCGAGAGATAGTTAACACTAATTTTGATGTCCCAGACTTAGAAAACGACGTCAGCGAAACTGAAGATGCAATAATGAACTACAGACCAGGAAGTGATGACATAGTGCCACTACTATTCCAAACAGGTTATCTTACGATAAAAAGTGTAAGCCCAGTAACCAACTTTTTTACCTTAGGTTTCCCAAACAACGAAGTCAGACATGGCTTCTATAGCGCACTAGTTAGATACTTTACTGATGCAGATTATAAGATAGAGCAGGTATATGATGATAAAAAGGACTTTTAAAAGCGCGTTTGCTATGCTACTAGTTGCAGTTCTGTCAGTTGGATTTTTAACAGGTTGCGGAGAGAATGGTGCTACTAATAACGCCAACAATTCTGCCGACACTTTTTCTGAGGCAGACGCGGCTTACCGGAAAGAAGTTCGAATTGCTGGAGTGCCTGACGCCTTTGCAATCATAAAAGATAGAGTGGCAAAATTGGGCACTGAGCCAATAGAAAATCTTGCAGAGAAAACTATACTCGCTACGAAAGATATGCCAGATATTGCGCCGATTTCGTTTAATGCTGGAGTTATTGATACAGTTGGAGACACAAAAGAAGGATTCTTCATCACGATTGACAATCAAGAGAACGAATCCGCTATCAAGGAATATTTATATCGAGGTTTTACGCAAAAGGAGCGCGACTTTACCGAAAAAGTAGGTTTTGTGCATTTTTCTTTAGAGGAAGACGATAACATAATCATAGATGCAGTCGAAACCTACAAGATTGTAGCGAAAAAAGATTGGATTCCTGAAAAATTCAGAGAAGAATACTCGGACTTTGAGACTTTATACTTCGGTATGAACAGCTCAAACAAGTATGGAAAAGTGTATCTTTATGTAGGGAAAATCAAGCCTCCAGATGAATTGCAAAACGCTTTAAAGGAAGCCACAAATGATGGCGCCGTAATTATGGACGATTCAAGCGGTACTGTAGTGCGAGACAATGAGAGTGCCGAGAACGATTTAGAAAAAGAAAAGCCATTTGACAGTTTTGAGTTCAAGTTTAATGATCAATTACCAGTTCACCCAATGATTGCCTCCGAGAATGATGGACTATATATTAATGGAGAAAATTCTTCGGTAGCACCTGAAGACGGAACAGAACTCGAATTTAAAACCGAGGAACCGAGCTATGAATTTGATTCAAATGATTGGATTTTGAGCAGAACTGAAGGCAATAAAGTTTATTTTTCATATTCGAATGGAAATGGCTCTATCGGATGTGGAAAAGTCACAGATTTTTATGTACAAGAATCGGATGAAAGTATTTTAATCGGTGCGCTTTCAGAAAAAATAAACACTGGAGAAGTTTGTGCCTTAAACCTTAACATCGGGGTAGGGTATATCGAGTTAGGCAACCCAATTGGCGACCGAAAAGTATATCACGCGCCTTATATTTACTAACCCCCTTGAACGGCACCCCACCTCCGCATTCTCGCAACAACCTCTCTTGGCATTCCGTCCCTTCTTTTCTCACGCAAACTTTTTTCTGAACCCCCGACCTGATCGGGGGGCCTTAAAGCAAAGCGTGAGCCCCGCATCAAGTGCGGGGTAAACTCCGCGAACTCCTACGTAACTAGTATGAGCGTAGCGAATGCCTGTACTCTAGAGTACACACTGTATGCTTAAGCAACACTCGTGTTTACTTTCTTGTCCTTTCACGCCACCTGCCAACCGCTCCAAGTAGGAAATAAGGGGAAATAAGAAAGTGTCATGAGCAGGTGTTTTATAAAGCGGTTTTTGGCAATGGGAAAAGTGGGGAAAAAAGAAAATCGCGTGAGCAGGTGTTTTATAAAGCGGTTTTTGGCAATGGGAAAAGTGGGGAAAAAATATGCCCATTTGCTGAGGATTTGTAAGATGAAGTTTGCAATGTAAAATAAGGTAAAATAAGAAAGTGGTTATGAGCAGGTAATTCACAAAACGATTTTCGGCAATGTAAAATAAGGTAAAATAAGAATGCGTCTATTTCCTGCCGTCTGTCACATCAACCCAATACGGAACATACTTACTCGTTTTTTGAGTTGTGGAATCTTTGTCAAGTCTTTTAATAAAACCAGCAGCGATGGTGTCATTAATCAGCATAGTCGCTTGTTTAGACTGTTCAATCTGAAACGCTTTCCTAATCACAGAGTTGGTCAGAAACTCTCCGCTATTGACCCAAAGCCATTGCGCGTGCATATATACTGTTAAGACTTTTTCTCGCTTGTTCAATTCGTTCAGATTTTGTTTCTGATATAAAGTGACCTGCGTAAAAAGTTCTTTTTTCTCAATGATTGGAGCAGGGTACGATTCCGCAACTAATGCTTCGGCGATTTTGTCCCACCCAGATCCACGCTGTTCACATATGCCAAGTTTTGACATCTCAAGAGCAAGCAAAGGGTTTCGCGCGAATGGTGGTATGTCAATAAAACGGAGCGTGTCTATTTGCGGTAGACCAGGATTAGTAAACTCGATGCGATTCGAGTAAATCTCAATCATTGTACGTGTGCCAGTACGAGAAAAGTCCTGATGCACTAACGCATTAGCCAGTAACTCTCTAATAACAATTTCGGGATAATAATACTCAGATTCTCTTATTCCACTGCTGCCAGTCTTTTTTAAACTCCACATGTTCCAACTCGGCGCGTCCTGCGCGAAAGCCGTTAACAATTTCTAACAACCTGTCATCGTCCACGCGCACCTCCTGAGTGTACACGAAGCCCACGAGACAGCAGTTCGGTGTATCTCGCGCTTAGCGTTCTTTGTGTTGACGTTTTTGTGTCCATTACAGTACAATTCTACCACTTCGCCGCTGTGCGTGTCAACACCTATACTTATGCAACATGCTGTATGCTTAAGCAACACTCGTGTTCACTTTCTTGTCCTTTCACGCCACCTGCCAACCGCTCCAAGTAGGAAATAAGCGGAAATAAGAAAGTGCCATCTGGGGTCGTTCTGTGCTTCAACCCAATACGGCATATATTTGCTCCATATCTGACAACATAGCACATTTTGATATGTAACGCGGTTTGGAACAAGTGGGACGTATGCATGTAAGTTAACGCTCACAACTTGCTTAACACTTTATTAATCACGATT
This sequence comes from Candidatus Nutricula glyptotermitis, assembly GCA_031263495.1. GTDB lineage: Bacteria > Actinomycetota > Actinomycetes > Actinomycetales > Bifidobacteriaceae > Nutricula > Nutricula glyptotermitis. The sequence continues at coordinate 2,859 of JAISFQ010000029.1, read as the reverse complement.
CCGCCAGCGATTTTAGGGGTCATAGACGATGTCAGGAGACAATAAACCGTCAAGATTGTGCAGGTAGTTATTGTTTTTAAGTTTATTCTGCAAGTTCATGATTGCAAGTCTGGAAGTATACGTTTCTGGTCTGTAATGCGCAAATGCATCTACAATGTCGCGAGGGTTTACGTTCAGTTCTTCCAGTCCAACCCACAAATCGAACAAATCTCTGCCTTTTGCCCTAGAGTATAATGCTCGAACTTTAGTCGCTAACAGTTCGGCAAGACCTAAAACACGAACATTTGATGTATCACTAAGTCCTAAAGTTGGTAATGTGAAACCTGTTACGTTTGTAGGAAGTTTTGGTCGCTTATCGTAACTGTCAATGTCTATTTTTATGCGAATTCGTAATCCTTCCAAACTGTCGACTTTCCAATAGATCTTAGAAAAGTGCTTTATTTGCGTTGACACAGTGTAACCTAATTTATGTCCAATGTGAGTGAGTTGCCTTGTAACGCAGCCAATTCCGTCTCTTGAAACTCTGATGAAATCTAAATCTTCGCTATATCTGTACTCTTTATCTGTGTAGAACTTGTAAAAAGCAGTTCCGCCACTGAATATTAACTCGTCCTGTAAATAGTCGTTTCTAAATATGTGATAAATGGCTTCTGACAGCCTTAAATCTTGCTCTACTTGCATTTTGCTTGACCATGGATGCTCTATGCTCCATGCGCGTACATTGTTTTCTGTAATCATATGTCCAACTCCATGTTTTCATTAATGATTATACCCCACTTTTTGTTGAACTTACCCGTTCTTTCATTTCCAGGAACTAAAACAGATGCGCTGTCTGCGTCAATTTCTCTGTGTAACCGCTTAGAAACTCTAGCATGCGTGCGAGTATAGCCGAATTTGTCCAGCGTATAACCGATTCGTTTCAGGCTCGTCGCGGGATAATAGTCAAGAATCTCCATAAGTGCCACGTAATCTACGTTTCTTTCCGTTAATTCGACGATAACATTGCCTACGTTATTTATTCCGCCACACATATTTACATCCGTTGCAACATCTAGTAAAGTCACTTCTTTAGAAGAATACATAGCGTTTCCCGAACGAACTCTGAACGCGGACTTTGGTAGACGTTCTACGTGCTCACGAGTATAAAATTTGAAACTGTGCGTGCCAATTTTCTGCTTTCGTATTTCTTTATTTGTCGCTATTTGGTAAACTTGCGGTGCATTATGATGCGCACCATGAAACGATGCAGCAGAAAGCCATCCGATATAATATGGCAACTTGCGATAATTCATGATTTCCGCTACAATATCAGGTGCAGGCAGTGTTTTCTGAAGTCTATATTCCGCTGGAACAGGTGCCCATAAGCCCTTACCTAGATTTAACCACTGTCCCCTTTTCGATAAACGATTAAGCGTTAACCTTGTGTTTTTGATCAATTTACCGAGCATGTCCGACAATTCGCTTACCGTAATTGATGATATGCCATTTGATAAGCACCAATCCGCTGAAGTCATCGCAGTTATTTGTTCCATATATAATAGTATAGCACATTTTGATACGTAATGCGGTTTGGGACAAGTGGGCGTGTAACATATGCGCACCCACCAACCCCAAGCAACACTAGTGTTTACTTTTACACCGCGCCGACCACTCCGTGCGCGACATACGGCTCTTCGAGATACTTGTACTCATCCGCAGTAAGTTTTACGTCCAGTGCCTTGACTGCGTCCTTCACGTACTCCAACTTTGTGCCACCAACAATAGGAGACGCGACATAAGTATACCTCCTTATTTTCCCTTACCTATGGCATTTAACCACGCCGTGACATCGCGATTAGGCGTGCCTACTGCGTCATTATCCGACGCGCTCCCTCTTGGAGTTTTTGAAGATATGCTTACATCGTGCCACTTGCCTATTACTGCATTTCGGCACAACTTTTTGATAGCGCGAAGACTCTTACCGAACTTGCTTCCGCCATGCGTAACTACTGGATAAATAGTTTTTCCTGCTGTGTCATATGATTCCAAGAACGTAAACACAGCCATCGGCATCGTTCTCAACCAGTTCGGGTAACACAAAAATATAGTGTCATATGCCTGAACATCAACGTCATTTTCGGTCACTACAAGGCGAGGACGTGCCTTTTTCCGTAACTCAATTCGCGCAGCCGCCCTGCATTCATCATAATTGTCAGGATAATCTTGAACAGTCCGTATTTCAAACAAATCGCCACCTGTTTCTTGAGCAATTTGCTCGCCTACTGCCTTAGCATTTCCACTCCACGAAAAATACGCAACTAATTTACCGTCGCGCTTCGTTTCGCTCACATTTTCACTTACCATAACTATCTCCTTTCACAAATACCATTTATTAACGCCACAACAATGACCATACTTCTATCTCGCATTTTATCCCCACTCCAACTCTTCCAGTTGTTTGTAGTAATTCTTGTAATCTTCAGTAGTAAAGTCTTCTGGGACTACGCCTCGCCTCACCCAACATGCAGCATAAACTTCATCAAAATCCACTTTTTGAGGATTCATTGTTATTTCTGCATATAGCGCCCCTATGCCTCCGACTGTGGTTTTTCTACATTCGCTCTCTTTATTGTTATAGGCATCTATCATTCCTTGGTCATCCATAGGTCCATCTGCCGTCATTATGCCAGATTGAAATCCAGTACTTACTTGATAAAAAACATCAACTGTATATTCTATACCCCCGGCTTTTTCTAAACACTCTGTGTAAAGCGTTGTCAATTCTTTAACTTCTGTTTCTGTAATCTTATCATCTGCTAAAACCTCTAACTGCATGTCATTCGTCGCATCTGCGCGTTCTTGCGCAAACCTTTCTGCATA
>JAISFQ010000149.1 GCA_031263495.1 Candidatus Nutricula glyptotermitis | reverse complement strand
TTTTAAATATTTAATTTGACATATTATCTAAAAATATGGGCAAATTGCGTTGCATCTGTTCACTCGCGGTATTATAATACCGCTTCGTTCCAGATGCTTAGCAATTTGCTCCCTATTTTAACGCTGAGTTGTAGGTGGGGCGAATTCCGATTCCCAATTATTCCTTACTCATTACTCCTTACTCATTACTAATTACTCATTATTCCTTACTCATTACTCCTTACTCATTACTCATTATTCCTTACTCATTACTCCTTACTCATTACTCCTTACTCATTATTAACTACTCATTACCAAAATTGTGCTACAATATATATGACGAGGTTTTTAAATTCTAAAGGAGATAGTGATGAAAAGTGACAACGAAGATGTGGTCTATGGCTTTCGTGCCGATGAGGATATGTCGTATGGCGACGATATTTACTTGAAGCCAGATTCGGATGAGCAAGAGATGCTACCGGAAATTCAGCCGTATGCGCTGGTCAGTGAGGCTGTGACAGAAGTTACTAGCAATTCGGCATCGGTAATCGAGTTGCTTGACCAATTGATAGAACTCGTGAATGAAGCAGTCACGACTATGTTTTCGCAAGATACTGTGAAGTTGAATCGCGATGAAGTAATGAATTTGCTCAATGGCATTAAGAACGAATTGCCTGCTCAACTCGCTAATGCAGATCAGATTCTGAAAGTTTCACGCGATACGCTAGATGATGCGAAAGTGGAAGCGGGGAAGATTATTGAAAAAGGCAGAAAAAACGCTGAACAGGCTGCTGAGAAGGAAAATGTCGTTAAAGAAGCGAAAAAACGCGCTAGTAAAGTGACTTCGGATGCTGAAAATGCCGCCGATTTAATAGTAAAAGATGCCAAAACCAGGGCGGATAAACTTGTGCATGGTGCTGAAAGATATGCGAACAAAGTCTTAAAATCGCTACTTGAAGACATTAACATTATCCAAAATAACATTGAGCATTCAGTAAAAGTCGCTAATAATAGTAGAGTAGAGCTTAAAAATCGTGCGCTTGAAAGAGAGGAAGCGCAAGAAGTAGACGAAGAGTAGCCTCGTGGACTCCAAATTACATGCGTTTTTGACGTTTTTGAAGCAATTTGCGGTCGGAGTCGCGCTTGGTTTTGTAATCACGCTCTCATTTCGCAACCTTAACATTTTCCCCATCAACTCTAATCTGCATGTCTATGCATTTCTAACTCTCGCAAGTGCCTTTGTACTTTATCGTGGATACACAGTTAGGCAGTTTCTGAAAGGCAAAAATCCGAAATTGACAGGCATTTCTGCATCTCGAACTTTTCTAATCGCGAGTGCTGCGAAAATTGTTTCCGTCGTGCTTGCAGGCTATTACATCGGTGAAACTTTGACTTTTTTGGATTTACTGCAATATGAATTCGTAGCGCATATCTTTACAAAAGACCTAGTCACTTTGCTTTTCTCGCTATTACTTTACGTATCTAGTCTTATAGCGTTACGTTGGTGTCAAATTCCGCCACCAAGCGAAGCGACGTGAATTGTAAAAGTGATGGCATTTTTTAAGGTATTTTTCAACTTAAGAGTGTATACTATTATATGTGCAGTGTATGAGATGGAAGGCAAAAATGGTTAAAGCAGTCAAAAAAGACGAGTTAGAGAGTCCAAAATGCATTAACATTATGCAAAAAGGCTTCTACTTAAGCAACGTATTTTGTGAACCTTTTATTTTAGACAAAGTTGGTGGTGATTGATGGCAGAAAGTGACGAAAACGTAGATGGTGGTGACAAAATTACACTTCCGAACTATTTATCCAATGGAAAATCAGAATCGGGCGCAACAGATGATACTTCATCACTTGATGAAACAGTAATTGAAAATGACGACCACAGTACAGAAGATGTGGAATTAAACGAGGAGTTATGGTCTAGGCTTAATGGGTCAGTAGAAGATGCAACATCTAAAAATGGCAAGTCGACAGCAAAAAAGTCAAAAAATATGCCAAGGCACTCAAAAGTTTTATTCACTGGCAGTTATAAAAAAGTGCGCACTGTGTTTTTGGGATTACTAGTCACGATTCTTACCTTTTCGCTCGTGATTTTTGGATTCATATATTTTGACATGACTTCAAGATTAGGGCACATCGATCAAGGTATGTTAGAACAGGCAGAAAGACCTCCGCTAGATCCGTTAGCAGGAGATGCGATTAACATTTTGCTCGTCGGAATTGACAGTCGCGATGGAAAAAATGCGGAAATTGATGACACAGCAGATGGCGTGCAAAATACGGATACGAATATTATCGTGCACATTTCATCAGACAGAAAAACTGCATATTTGGTTTCGATTCCGCGCGATTCTATGGTCGATATACCTGCTTGCGTGACTTCAAAAGGCGAAACATATCCGCAAGGTATACAGATGTTCAACTCGGCATTCGGAGTCGGCTATAATTATGCAGGAGACACGTCATCAGGAATTGCATGCGTCGTGCAAACAGTCGAACATAACACAGGTCTTCGCATGAATGGCTCAGTAATAGTCGATTTTGCAGGATTTAAAGATATTGTTGATGCAATAGGTGGCGTACATATAAGCATAGAGAACGATCTTGTCGCATGGGGAGCAGGCGGTTTAACTCTGCGTGCTGGTTGCCAGAAACTAGATGGTTGGCAAGCACTAGAATATGCACGCGCGAGGACGGGAATCGGATTAGGTGATGGATCTGATATCACTAGAATTGGGCGTCAACAGAGACTATTAACCGCACTCGTCAAAGAAATTTTGCGTAAAGACATGATAAGCAACATTTCTGAACTCTACACTTTTGCAGGTTCAGCAGTTTCAAGCGTGCAATCGTCATATGGACTTACGAATTTAGTAGGTATTGCTTATTCGATGAAGGACGTTAAAACTTACAACATCGGCATGTTGACTGTCCCATGGAACACATATCCATACGATTCGAATAGGATTCAGTGGTCACCTGATGCTAGTGTTTTGTGGGAAGAGTTGATAAAAGACAAGAAAGTTACTGTAGGTGAAATAAAGTACATGGCAAAAAGACCAAAAGGTGCTGAAAACGCCGAAAACAGTGGGAACATTCCTAAGAATAATGGTGACACAGCGACGCAGCAGCCAAGTAACAATCCAACAAAACAAAACACCAACTCAACTCCTACACCTACTCCAGCTATCGATCCAAAAGACGATCCATCACTTGACGCATGCGTGATGTGAAAATGGAGTTGCGCATGGTTCTGAGGTGGAGTTTATCGTTCTCTGAATTCCTGCGAAAGCAGGAATCTTAAAAATAGTGTGAGCGCAAGGGAACTCCGTTTTAATTGCATTGCTACGCAATACTTTAATTAAGATTCCGCATCTCGCTCGCTATCGCTCACGGTGCGGAATTCTGAGGTGGAGTCCTTTTCAAGAACGCAGTGCGACAGAGGGAATGTTCAAATATTTATCTTTTGTGAAAATCTTGATTATGAAAATAATGTATGCTATACTAATTGTAAGCAGTATCTTATTGTGCATTTTTTTAAGATAGTGCTTGCTTATGGTATAGTATATGAAAAGTGCATCAATATGCTATACGTGATTTGAAAAGGGAGGAAAATATGGTAAATATTTTGCTAGTGTGTTCTGCTGGCATGTCGACTAGTGCCTTAGTCAAAAACATGCAGGATACAGCAGCCCAGAAGGGCATTGATGCAAAAATATGGGCTGTCGGAGGAGCAGATGCAGAGTCAGCGTCGAAAGAGGCTGACGTGGTCATGCTCGGTCCACAGGTCCGTTATTTATTGGACAAGGTGAAAGGTCTAGTAAATAATGAAAAGCCCGTTACTGTCATTGATATGATGACGTATGGGCAGATGAATGGTGCTAAAGTGCTTGATGAGGCACTGGCACTTTTTGAGTAGGAATGTGTAGAGGGAGGAAATAATGGATAAATTTACACAATGGATGGAGGAGCATTTTGTGCCGATAGCGGCTAAATTTGGTTCTCAGAAGCATTTGGTCGCAATACGCGACTCGTTTATTGCGATTATGCCTGTCACAATGGCAGGTTCAGTCGCCGTGCTGTTTAATGCAATTTTCAGGGACTTAATGGCTCCTGAGATGCTAAACTTACCAGCGGTTCCAGAAGCGATGGAATGGTTAATTACCATCGATGGAAGCGTATGGTGGGGCACAATCGCTATGTTCGCGCTGATATTTTCGTTTTCGATCGGTTATCACGTGGCAAAAGCGTATGGCGTTAACGAAATCAGTGCTGGTTTAGTTTCGACTGCTGCGTATATCACAATTACGCCACAGACGGCATCAGCCTCATTGAGCGCTCCTGAGGGGGGGGCATTTTCGCAAACGGTGATTGATGAAATTACAGCGGCTGGAGGAACAGTAGATGCGACAGGAATTTCGCTTGGTGCTTGGGGAAACTTAAATGTAAGTTACCTGAACGCAGGCGGTCTGTTTACTGCTATGATTCTTGGTTTGATAGGCACTATAATTTTTGCTAAGATTATTATCGCAAAGATTACAATCAAGTTACCAGAAATGGTCCCACCAGCAGTTTCGCAGGCGTTTGCTGCGATTATTCCAGGCGCAATCGTTATATTCGGTGCTGGACTTTTGAGTTTTATTCTCGGGAAGATTCACGAAGCGAACCCGGATATACCAGAAGCTTTAGCGGATTTGATTGCTAAGTTCATTCAACAGCCATTCTTAGGCGCGTCTCAAGGTATCGGATGGGTCGTGCTCGTAGTGTTTATGGTGCAGTTCTTGTGGTTCTTTGGCTTGCATGGTGCGAGCATTATGACGCCAGTTTTGAGTGGAACTTATTTGCCAGCACTGTTAGAGAATAACGCAGTTTGGGAGCAAACACATGACATTTCACAGTTCCCATACCTTTGGACAAGCGGATCGTTTGACTTAGTCTGGCAAGGAGGCTCTGGAGCCAGTTTTGCGCTTTTGATTGCAATACTTGTATTCTCAAAGCGTGAGGAGTATAGGATGATTGCGAAACTTGCGACACCGATGGGCGTTTTCGAGATTAACGAGCCAGTCGTATTCGGTTTGCCTATCGTGTTGAACCCGATATTCGTCATTCCGTGGCTTCTTGTTCCATGTATTTTGGCAGTGATAACGTATGCAGCGACGGCGATTGGCTTTATGCCACCTCCGTTTATTCAGATGCCATGGATTACTCCGCCTATAATAATTGCGTTTATGGCGAGTGGTTTCTCGTGGCAAGCAGCAGTTGTCGCTCTTATTGACTTAGCAGTTGCGTTCGCAATTTGGTCAATCTTCGTGATTGTCGCGAATGGAATGGTTAACAAAGAGCAAGGAGCAGAGGAGGGAGCAACTCCAAGCACAGCTTAAGTATAAATTACTTATGTTGCAAAAATATACAGGAAACGCGGGAGTTTCTTTCATTTCTCTCGCGTTTCCATTATCCTGTTGTGATAAATCGTAACGGATAATTTACAACAGAGTTCGTTGTTGCTTTGTTTTTTCATGCAACGAACTATATGAAACAGTGGAAGGGCAAAAGGGGTGGTGCAGTAGTTAAAGGAGGAAAAATGGCTAATAAACTAGGCATTTCTATATACCCAGAGCACTCTAAAACAGAGGACAATAAGGTATATATTGACAAAGCGGGAAAGGCAGGGTTTAAGCGCGTGTTTACTTGCCTTTTGAGCGTAGAAGGCAAAACGCCAGATGAGGTAAAGGCAGAGTTTCGTGAGATGATTGACGATTGTCACAAGTATGACATGGAAGTAATCATGGACGTTGCTCCTTATGTGTTTGATAGATTAGGCATAAGTTATGATGACTTGGGATTCTTTTCAGAACTAGGAGCGGATGGAATTAGATTAGACCAAGGTTTTGATGGTCTGCGCGAAAGCATGTTGACATACAATAAGTATGGATTGTATATTGAAGTAAATGGCAGTATGGGTAACGATAATGTAGGGTCAATCGTATCTAACAACCCTAATATGTCAAAGTTTCTAACTTGCCACAACTTTTATCCGCAAAGATATACTGGTTTGGACTTGGAGTTTTTCAATCACTCTAACGAAAAGGTAAAGAAGTATGGCTTGAACACTGCCGCATTTGTATCATCGCAAGCACCAGACACCTTTGGCCCATGGCCCGTGCGCGAGGGGTTGTGCACGCTCGAAATACACAGAAACTTGCCGATAGATGTGCAGGTGAGACATTTAGTCGCGTTAGGTAATGTGGATGACATATTGATCGGTAATCAGGCTGCTACGGATGAAGAACTGGAAATTATGGGCAAGACCTGCCTCACTATGCCTACGTTCAAAATTGACTTTGAGAAAGAGTTGCATGAGAGCGAGCGTAAGGTGATCTATGAGCATGAGCACATGGTTCGTGGAGATAAGAATGATTATATGGCGCGTTCATCATGGCCCAGAATGACATATAAGCATTTACCATTCCCTGCTGGCAACACTCGCCCACTGAAGCGAGGCGACGTGGTCATTTTGAACGATAACTACGCGCATTACAAGGGTGAACTTCAGATAATTCTGAAAGATATGCCAAATGAGGGCAATAAGAATGTGGTCGGTCACGTGCCTGAAAATGAGCGGATGCTACTTGACTCGCTTGACAGATGGCGTCCATTCGGATTTGTGAAGTAAGACGCTACCTAGATGACAAGGGGTACTCTTAATGTCGCGCAGTACTTTTACTCTGAATTCTGTGTAGGAAAATGCGATTGAGCGTTTGACCCCAGGTGAAGGAAAATGCGATTGAGCATTTGACCCCCTGCGACCCAACGCGAGAAGCGTTCGACCCTCTGGAATCTTAAAAATAGCGTGAGCGCAAAGCGCGAACTCCATTAAATGCATTGCTACGCAATACTTTAATTAAGATTCCGCATCTCGCTCGCTGTCGCTCACGGTGCGGAATTCAGCGGGGTGAAGTAGTGCACGGTTCTGAGTGGGAGTTTACGTTCTCTGAATTCCTGCGAAAGGCGGAATTCTGAGGTGGAGTGTGAGCATAAGCGAACTCCGCATCCATTACTCATTACTCATTACTCCTTACTCATTACTCCTTACTCATTACTCCTTACTCATTACTCCTTCCTCATTACTAATTATTAATTACTAATTATTAACTAAGCGAAGCGATCGACTTTCCCAGCCACCCAGTCCCCCACCACATTAATCGACAAGACTGTGATAGTGATTAAAAGCCCGGGGAACAGCAAAGTTATGGGTGCGGTGCGGATGAATGAAGCGGAATCGGAAAGGACGTGCCCCCAAGATGCTGTGTTTTGTGGCGCGCCGTAGCCCAAATATGTGAGCCCTGCTTCCGCGAGCAAAACTGACGATGTTGCATAGGATAATTGCACAATTAAAAGTGGCAATAGCGATGGAAAAACGTGTCGGACGAATATTGAAGGCTTTGATTCGCCTGTTGTGACTGCGCTTGTGACATAATCGGTCGCCAAGATTTTGCGCACTTCGTTGGACAATACGCGCGTCGCATTGACAGAATATGCAACTGAGCACGCTATTACGACTACAAACAGTGAACCACCTGCCACTGCTGCGATAAGCATTGCGATGATTAGCGTCGGAAATGCAATCATCGTGTCCAAAAACGCCAAAATCAAGTCTTGCAAGCGTTTTGGCGCAACGGAAATCAGCATGCATAATAAAAATACGACTACAAAACATAACAGTAACGTGGAAATACACAAAATCGCGCTGGTCAGTGAGCCTTTTATGAGTGCAAAAAACAAATCGTGACCAGATGAATCTGTGCCTAATAAGTGCGCACTACTCGGAAGTTGCAAAGTAGAATATCCATCTGCCGAAAATCCAAAGTCGCTTGGCAAAAATAGCGATACAACAGCGGAAAGTGCAACTATCGACAGCATAAATATGGAAAACTTTACTCTCATGCACTCCCCCGCTCTCTTACGTTTCTGCTCCCCCGACTTCGCCTAAAACCGCCAACCGCCCACTGAGCATAATATTTAGTTTCCCTACGCCCGATTCTAGGGTCGATTATGGACGAAATAACATCTATAACAATGCCTAAAATAAGTATGAACAACACTAATAACAGCAGTTCACTCTGCACTTTTATCAAATCTCTGACGCCGATATCGTGCAAAAGCATGCTCGACAACCCAGGCAACGCGAACAGTTTTTCGACGACGACCACTCCCGTCAGCATTTCGGCAAACGTAAGCGCAATAGTTGAGAAAATCGCAGTTCCTGATGCACGAAGACCGATTTTAAGCATCGCATTTAAGCGCGTTTTCCCAGTTGACATAGCAAAACGTATAAAATCTGCGTCCTGAACTTTCTGTATTTCGGTTTTCGTGACACGCATAATTCTGCTACTAACGATAATCGCGACGCTAAGAGCAGGCAAAAGTAGTGAAACAAACGCTTCTTGTGGCGAAACACCAAACCCACCGAGCGGAAAACCTTGGGATGGCAAAATTGGAAGCACGCCGACTCCTTTTCCAAGCAGTAACAATATCAAAAGTCCTGCCCAAAGTGCTGGAATCGCACTCGCGCCTTGCAAAATAAAGTCAAAAAAGTTGGCAATATTAAAGTTGTTTATTTTAATACCCCTATTTTTATCATCAACTTTCTGTTTATTCGTGCGCATTCCTGCCATAATGCCTATTGGTAACGCAATAATCAGAGAAAACAGTAGGCTCAGAATGCATAGCGGAAAAGTTACAAGTGATTTTTGCCAAATTGACGCCGAAATGCTGGTGTTGTCGACAGCAGAATTGCCTAAACTGCCAGTAAAAAAGCCTTTAATCCACTCAAAGTACTGCTCAATTAATGGCGCATTTAGTCCCATTTTTTCGCGCAATCTTTCAACTTGCCCCACGCTTGCGTCCTTGCCTGCGATAATAGTTGCGGTATCCCCTGGTAAAATGCGTAAAATAGTGAAGATGATTATGCTTGCAAGAATTGTGCTCGCGAACAGTATTAATACGCGATGTAAAACATATGATATGCTGGGGTTTATGTGGAAAAATCTCGCTTTTGTTCGCATATGCCCAATGCCTTTACCAGAGATTTATCAATGGCAACCTAGTTTGGTTCGAATTTGCTCGTAACCCCGAAACGCCTTTTTTGATTGCAAGCGTGGTTCTGTAATTGAACAGCCAATCGGCGGCGGCATCCTGCGACACAAGTTTTGCGGCAGTTGCAATGAGAGAAGCCTGCTCATCATCTGTTTTTGCGAACGTGGAATTGGTGTAAAGTTCCTTGACTTTGGGGTTGTCGTAGCCGAAATAGTAGTCGGAATTAGCCCATGCGGAAAAATCGCGCGGTTCGTTGTGGTCGACGAGCGACAAATCGTAGTCCTTGTTTGTGTAAACATCTTGTAGCCACGTAGCGAATTCTACGTTAATAACTTCCAGTTCAATGCCTACTTTTGCGAGTTGCGACGTCAAAATGCTTCCAAGTTCTGCGCCATAAACAGTTGCGCAATATTTGAGCGTAAGTTTCAGTTTGTTCGTATCATTATAACCTGCTTCTGCGAGTAGCGATTTCGCCTGCTCAGCGTCGTATGTAAACAGCAAAGTTAAGTCTTGATAACCAGGGTCAAGTTTTGGAATCGGACCGCCTAATTTCAAGTCCGCTTTACCACCACGAGCAGCGATAATTTCGTCGTGGTCGATAGCGTAACGAATTGCCTTGCGAACGCGAATATCGGTCAGCGGTTCTCGTGCATTATTGAACGCAAGCACGAATTTGTCCGAACCTTCGGCAACTAGAAACTCGAATCGCTCCTTGTCCGCGTCACTTATTCCGTCCTGCATTTTCTCGACTATCGGCGCCAAAACCTGCACGTCATCGGACAAAAGTGCATTCACAGCAGCGTTCGGATCTGGAATGTAGCGTATCAAAATCTCATCAACTTTCGCGCGTTCGTTTGACCTGCCACCCCAATAATTCGCGTTTTTCTGCAACGTAAGCGACTGATCTTGCACCCAACCGCTCTCGGGAATCGTGAATGGTCCAGTGCCAATTGCGCTGTTCATGAGGTCATTTGTCGCGGTTCTGTCGAGCGCAATGCCGATTCTGCCTGCCAAATTCCACAGCAAATTCGCGTCAGGTGCTTTCATCTCAATCGTAAGCGTCAAATCATCTTGCGCTACAACGCTTTTAACCCTGTCCAACTGCTCATAGTTCTTTAACTTATTCGTAATAATGTCGTTAATCGAATACTCGAAGTCCTTTGCAGTGAGCGTATTGCCGTTTGAAAACGTTACGGCGGTCATGATGCGAAACGTGTATTTCAGCGCATCATCTGAAACTTCATAAGTGTCGGCAAGCAACGGAACTGGCAAATTGCGCTCGTCAAGCGTCAGTAATCCTTCGTACACATTGTCAAGTAACACCTGCTCAAGCGCAGTGCCTGACGTATTTCTGATGTCCAAGTTCGTCGGCGCAAGCGTCAAAGCAATCGCGAGTTTACTTTTGCCATCCGCATTTTCGATGCTGTTACCACTACCATCCGCGCTCTCTTTTGAGCACGCAACAGTCGTAACAAATAACGCCAAAACACCAAGCACTCCAAGTGCTCGTTTCACGTGTTTACGCCAAACTTTTGCACTTTCAACACGCCTTTCTCTGCTGTTATCCACAGTTAAACCTTTCTACTTATAAGTATACTATGCGTTGGTGGCGTTTGCAACACTTGAGTAATGAGTAGTTAATAATGAGTAAGGAATAATGAGTAAGGAGTAATGAGCAAGGAGTAATGAGTAAGGAGTAATGAGTAAGGAGTAATGGATGCGGAGTTCGCTTATGCTCATACTTCACCTCAGAATTCCGCACCGCGAGTACTAGCAAGTCACTTTCACTCTGAATTCCGCACCGCGAAACGAAGTGTAGCGTGATGCGGAATCTTAAAACTAGTATGAGCCACTAGGCGAATGCCTTTAATTGCATTGCTACGCAATACTTTGTTATAAGATTCCTGCCTACGCAGGAATTCTGAGGTGGAGTTGTGCGGAATTCTGAGGTGGAGTTGTGCTAGATTCCGAAGAGCGGTTATTGCAGAAATAAAAGAGTTACATAAAAAAATCCCAGACATTTTAGAGTGCTACACACTCCGAAATAAAGGTTGAATTCCTCCCAAAACTCGTGTATAATTTAAGGTAGAAAGTTTATTTTATGGGTAGTAAATATGGCAGACGATAACACAGGGAGCGACTATGGTGCCGACAACATTACCGTGCTCAAGGGGCTAGAAGCAGTCCGCGTGCGCCCAGGAATGTATATCGGCTCGACTGGTCCAAGAGGCTTGCATCACTTGGTGTACGAAGTGGTCGACAACTCAGTCGACGAGGCACTTGCAGGCTATGCAGACAAGGTTAACGTGACTCTGCTCCAAGACGGTGGCGTCAGAGTTGAGGACAATGGGCGCGGAATGCCTGTTGACATAATGGAATCGGAAGGTAAATCCGCCGTCGAAGTCGTGCTTACGCAATTGCACGCAGGCGGAAAGTTCGATAGCGACAGTTACAGCGTTTCGGGCGGTTTGCACGGAGTCGGCATTTCGGTCGTTAATGCATTGTCGAAGCGCGTTGACGTTGCAGTTAAGCGAGATGGCTTTATGTGGCGACAGAGTTACGAAGTCGGCGTACCACTTGCACCGCTTGAAAAAGGCGAGACGATTGACGCTGAAATCGCAGTTACGGCGGGCGCAGTGATGCAAGGCGCAACCGAAACGGAGGGTGCAGAAGCCGAGCATGCAGAAGCAGTCACTCGTCCGAACACTGGCACGACCGTGACGTTTTGGCCCGACGACGACGTGATGGAGTCCATAGTGTTCGATTATGAAACGCTACGAATTCGTTTCCAACAGATGGCGTTTTTGAACAAAGGACTGACAATCTCGCTGAAAGATGAACGCGTGACTCCAGCAGACTCAGTAGGCGATGAAACAGACGATGATTTCGTGGACGAAGCGGAAAAATCGGCAGTGCAGAAGGTAAAATCTGTAACTTATATGTATAAAAACGGACTGTATGATTATGTTGAGCACTTGAACTCGCTCAAAAAGTCAGAGCCAATAAATGCAAACATAATTGACATCGCGCAGGAAGATATGGACAAGAATATATCACTTGAACTGGCGATGCAGTGGACGACTTCGTATGCGCAGACAGTTTATACATTCGCAAACACCATTTCGACGACTGAAGGTGGCACGCACGAAGAAGGTTTTCGCACTGCTCTGACGTCGGTAATTAATCGGTATGCGAGAAGTAATGCGTTGCTCAAAGAAAAGGACGACAACTTTTCGGGCGATGATGTGCGCGAGGGATTGACCGCGATTTTGTCTGTTAAACTTACAGAACCGCAGTTCGAAGGGCAGACTAAGACGAAACTTGGCAATACAGAAGCAAAAACGTTCGTGCAGAAAGTGCTGAATGAGAAGTTTGCGGAATGGTTGCATGAAAATCCGAAAGACGCAAAGTTAATCGTCGCAAAGGCAATTTCTGCACAATCAGCACGCCTAGCAGCACGTAAAGCACGCGAAGCAACGCGCAGAAAATCGGTGTTCGAAAGCGGAGGAATGCCTGATAAACTGAAAGATTGCCAATCCAAAGACCCAAGCGTTTCCGAACTTTTCATAGTCGAGGGCGACAGCGCAGGTGGCAGTGCGATACAGGGCAGAAACCCATATAATCAGGCGATTTTACCACTTAGGGGCAAGATTTTGAACGTCGAACGCGTTAGAATCGACCGCGCAATGGCGTCTGAAACGATACAGTCATTAATTACGGCGCTCGGAACTGGTACGGGCGAAGATTTTGACGCTGAAAAGGCAAGATATCACAAAATCGTACTTATGAGCGACGCTGATGTCGACGGCGCACACATCGCAACTCTCCTGCTCACGTTCATATTCCGTTACATGTCCGAACTCATCACAAAAGGTTACGTTTACCTTGCTCAACCGCCACTTTACCGCCTGAAATGGTCGAGCGGCGCGCATGGTTACGTATACAGCGATGAAGAGCGCGATATGGAATTGCAACTTGGCACAGAAAAGGGTCGCAAACTGATAAAAGATGGCATTCAGCGTTACAAAGGTTTGGGTGAAATGAGTTACAATGAACTTTGGGACACGACGATGGACCCTGAAAAACGCACACTTCTGCAAGTCGATATGGGCGATGCAAGTGCTGCTGACGAGACGTTTTCGATACTTATGGGCGAGGACGTTTCCGAACGCCGTGCGTTTATACAGCAGAACGCGAAAGATGTAAGGTTTTTAGATATTTGATAGGACTTTTATGGCAGACAACGAATTTACAGACGATTTGAACAGCGACGCACCAAGTGATGATGCAGTAGTTGATACGAATAACGGCGTGCAAGAAAACGCAGTAGAAAATAGCACTGCAACAGAAAATGAGCCAGTAATCGATTCTGATGGCAATTTAGTGGTGCATGGGCATATTGAAGCGGTCGATTTGCAGACCGAAATGAAGCGTGCATACTTAGATTACTCGATGAGCGTGATTGTTTCTCGTGCATTACCAGATGTTCGCGACGGCATGAAGCCAGTTCACAGGCGCATTATTTACGCGATGTTCGATGGTGGTTACCGTCCTGACAGGGGCTACAACAAGTGTTCGCGCGTGGTCGGCGATGTAATGGGTAAATATCACCCGCACGGCGACGCAGCAATTTACGACGCGATGGTGCGTTTGGTGCAAAATTGGTCGATGCGATATCCACTGATCGATGGGCAGGGAAACTTTGGTTCGCCTGGCTTGGAAGGTGCTGCTGCGCCACGTTATACCGAGTGCAAAATGGCTCCACTTGCCATGCAATTAGTGCGCGATATTGAGAAAGAAACGGTCGATTTTGAGCCCAATTACGACGGCAAGAACTTAGAACCTAGCGTTTTACCTGCGCGTTTTCCGAACCTACTTGCGAACGGATCCGCTGGAATCGCAGTTGGCATGGCGACAAATATTCCGCCACACAACATTTCCGAACTGACCGAAGCCGTTCATTGGCATTTGGATCATTACGACGCAACTCGCTCAGAACTTTTGGAAGCGTTACTTGGCATTGTAAAAGGTCCAGATTTCCCTACTGCGGCTACGATATTGGGCAAAAAAGGTATCGAAAGCGCATATCGCACAGGTCGTGGCATTATTACTATGCGTGCGAAAGTCGTCGAAGAAGAGATTCGTGGCAACAGAGTGCAGTTGGTCGCGACCGAACTTCCATATCAGGTCAACCCCGATAAACTTGCTGCAAAGATTAAGGAACTTGTGCGCGATGGCAAGATTGAAGGCATTTCGGACATGCGCGACGAAACTTCTGGCAGAACTGGTCAGCGCTTAGTAATCGTGCTAAAACAAAGTGCAAATCCGCAGGTCGTACTAAATAACCTTTACAAACACACGCAGTTGCAGGAGAGTTTTGGCGCAAATATGCTCGCGCTTGTAGACGGCGTACCGAGAACTTTATCGCTCGACGGCTTCATTCGTTACTGGACGAAACATCAAATCGAGGTAATCGTCAGGCGCACTGAATATTTGTTGCGCGAGGCTGAAGAACGCATACACATTTTGAACGCGTATTTGAAAGCACTGGACGCGATTGACGAGGTCATTGCATTGATTCGTGCGTCAAAAGATGTTGACACTGCGCGCGAAGGTTTGAAAGGGCTTTTGAATATCGACGACGTGCAAGCGCGCGCAATTTTGGCAATGCAACTATCCCGTCTTGCAGCATTGGAAAGGCAAAAGATAGTCGATGAGCACGCAGAACTGGAAGCGCGCATAGTTGATTTGAATGGCATACTCTCTTCGCCTGAACGCCAAAGGCAGATTGTAGGCGATGAAATGGACGAAGTTACGAGCAGATATAAGGACAAGCGCCGCACCGAAATCTTGCCAGATCCAGGCGAATTTGACATCGAAGACCTGCTCAAAGAAGAAGAAATCGTCATCACTATGACTCGCGAAGGCTACATCAAGCGCACGACTGCTGATAATTACAAAACGCAACACCGCGGTGGCAGAGGTGTGCGTGGAGCGAAACTCAAAGAAGGCGATGTCGTCGAGCACTTTTTGGTAACTTCGACGCACAGAACTTTGCTATTTTTCACGAATCTCGGCAGAATGTATAAGTTAAAGGCGTATCAGATTCAGGACGGTTCGCGCGGTTCAAAAGGGCAGTTCGTGGCGAATTTGTTGCAACTTATGGAAGGCGAAAAAGTTCAGGAAATAGTCGACATTGGTTCGTTTACGGACGCAGAATATATAGTGTTCGCGACTAAAAATGGCATAGTCAAGAAAACTCCACTGACCGATTTGGATTCGAAAATAGCCGCGTCACGTGGCGTTATTGTGTTAAAACTTCGCGACGATGACGAGTTAATCAGCGTCAGCATTTGTAACCAAAGTTCCGAAATATTCATGGTTTCCAAAAAAGGCATGGCGACTAGATTTTCGCTTACCAACTCGATGCTTCGACCGATGAGCAGAATCGCGGCTGGCAACAAGGGGCAACGTTATGTAGACGGCGATCACCTGTTAAAAGCCACAGTTTTGAACGAATCCGACGATTTAGAGAACATAGATTTGCTCGTAATCACGGAAAACGGTTATGCGAAGCGCAGCCCAGTCGTCGATTATAGAAAGACGAATCGCGGGTCAAAGGGCGTAAAAGTTGCAAACATCAACGAAAAAACTGGAAACTTCATCGACATGCTTATTGTGACGGACGCGGACGAGATTTTGGCGGTAATGCAATCTGGAAACATCATAAAATCGGAAGTTGGCGAAATTAGGCGCACTGGCAGGGCATCTTCAGGCGTAATTTTCGCGAAGTTTGACGAAGGTGACAGCATAGTTTCGATTGCCAAAAACTTCGTGCTCGACAAGGGCGAGAGTGATGCTGAAAGTGCGAAAAGCGACGAACTTTCTGTTGACAGCGAAACAGCAGAAGCCGCTGTAGTGGAAACTAGCGAAACAGCAGAATCGGTGGTAAAGTAATGAAAATAGCATTAGCCCAAATTGACTGTGCAGTAGGCGATTTTGACGGAAACCTCAAGAAAATCATTCAGTTTTCGGTCGACGCAAAGAAAAAAGGCGCAAGTATCGTAGTGTTTCCTGAAATGGCGTTGACGGGTTACCCAGTCGAAGATTTGGCACTCAGGAGATCGTTTTTGGAAGCATCAAAGCGCGCGCTCAACTTTTTGGTCGCTCGCAGTTCGGACGAAGATATGCTTGATTTGATGCTAGTCATCGGCACGCTTTCGCCTACAAAACGCACGCCTGACGCGAATAGAGTCGCAATCGCAAGAAACTCTGCGTATGCTATATTAAATGGCGAGATTATCACGAAGTACGATAAGCATCTTTTGCCGAATACTGGCGTTTTTGACGAATATCGCGTGTTTGAAGAAGGCACGTCAGAAGGTAGTTTCAAACTGAATGGCGAGAGATTTCAGCTTTTTATCTGCGCAGACATTTGGAACTTGGAGCAGATTTCGGATCGCGTCAAGGCGACCAACAAAGATTCGCGCATTGACCACATAATCGTCATTAATGCGTCGCCGTTTGAGGTAAGAAAACAGTCGACTCGTTACAATATTGCGCGCCAACTAATTCACGGCACTGACATTTCGTTAACTTATGTAAATATGGTCGGTGGGCAGGACGATTTGGTGTTCGACGGTGCAAGTTTTTGCATGTTTCGCGGTAAAGTGTTCGCGCGGGCAAAAAAGTTTCGCGAAGAATTACTTGTCGTTGACATCGAGAAAAACAACTCGCCTACTCAGGAAAACTTTGCGTTACATTCCGAATCTTACGACACCGAGTCGATTTATCGCGCACTAGTTTTGGGGCTTCGCGATTATGTGCAAAAGAATGGGTTTACCGAAGTCGTGCTGGGGTTATCTGGCGGAATCGACTCTGCATTGTGTGCTGTAATTGCAAAGGACGCAGTCGGCGCAAAAAACGTAATGGGAATCTTAATGCCTTCCAAGTTTTCGTCCAAAAGTTCTATCGACGACGCACTTGAAACAGTTAACTTGAACGGTTTCAAACATTGCATACAGTCAATCGAGCCAATTTACGACGCATATGTCGCAGAACTTCGGATGAGCAGCGTCGCGCAGGAAAATATACAAGCGCGTATTCGTGGCAACATTTTGATGAATTACGCAAACACCAACCCATCCGCGCTCGTAATTGCTACTGGCAACAAATCTGAACTCGCAGTCGGTTATTCGACGATTTATGGCGACGCGGTCGGTGGTTTTGCGCCAATAAAAGACGTTTTGAAGTCCAAAGTTTATGAACTTGCAGTTTGGCGAAATGGGCACGAGTTTGAGAAAAACAACGGCTCGGTAATTCCCAAAAACTCCATCACAAAACCGCCAAGCGCTGAACTTCGTGCAGACCAAAAAGACCAAGATTCCCTGCCTGACTACGCTGTTTTGGACGCAATGCTTGAGTTATACGTCGAAAATGCGCATGGCAAAGATGAGTTAATTAACGCTGGCTACGATCGCGAATTGGTCGAGGAAGTGGTGCGCATGGTGGATCGCGCCGAATGGAAGCGTCGTCAATATCCGCCTGGACCAAAAGTAAGCGCGCTCGCATTTGGCAGAGATAGACGGTTGCCGATTACGTCTCGGTTTTAGCGCATACAGATGGCGTTCCAGAATATGTGGGTTGTACGAACTGACTTACATTCTCATCTAGTACCCCCTGTTCTGAATTCCGCACCGCGAAACGAAGTGTAGCGAGATGCGGAATCTTAATTAATGTATGAGCGAAGCGAATGCATTTAATGGTGTTCGCATGCGCTCACACTAGTTTTAAGATTCCGCATCTACGTGCGGAATTCTGAGAGAGAGTACGATCGATAGCGAACTCCGAATCTCATTACTCATTACTCATTACTCATTACTCATTACTCATTACTCCTTACTCCTTACTCCTTACTCCTTACTAATTATTCATTATTAATTATTAACTATTAATTAAATAAAAGGTGTATACTTTTAACCATGGAAAAGGCAGAGACGAATTTTTCGGTGCAGAAAGTCAAGCATTTGGCGGATTTGGCGCGAATTGAATTCAGTGAGCAGGAATTAGACGAGCTGACCAGCGAACTTAACGTGATTTCGGACGCTATCAACAAGGTGCAGGAAGTCGCGAATGATGACGTTGAGCGGACTACGCATCCGTTTGCGCTCGAAAATGTGTTCAGAAAGGACGCAGTTGGCGAAACTTTGGAGCAAAAAAGTGCACTCGCAGCAGCGCCTAAACAGAAGGACGGAATGTTTTTGGTTCCACAAATATTGGCGGAGGATTAAATGGCGAATAACATTAACACTAACGATTTAACTTTACTTACCGCGCATGAGCAGGCTGAACTTCTTAACGCAAAGCAAGTTTCGTCCACTGAATTGACTGGTGCGTACCTAAACCGCATTCACGCGCTTGATGAGCAGGTAAACGCGTATCTCACAGTAACCGATGACGTAGCGCTTAAAACCGCGAAGGAAGTTGACGATTTGCGTGCGAAAGGCGAGAAATTGCACCCGCTAGCAGGCGTTCCTATCGCAATTAAGGATATCGTAGTCACAAAAGGCATACAAACGACTGCAGCGTCCAAGATTTTGGAAGGCTGGATTCCGCCATACGACGCGCACATTGTGACGAAAATTAAGGACGCAAAACTGCCGATTTTAGGCAAAACAAACATGGACGAATTCGCAATCGGCTCGTCAACTGAGTATTCGGGCTATAAAATCACGCACAACCCATGGGATTTGGCGAAAGTTCCAGGCGGGTCAGGCGGTGGATCGGCGGCGGCAATTGTGGCATCACTCGCGCCACTCGCAGTCGGTTCGGACACAGGCGGTTCGATTCGCCAACCAGCCGCACTCACTGGAACTGTCGGAGTTAAGCCTACTTACGGCGGTGTTTCGCGTTACGGCGCAATAGAAATGGCGTCGTCACTCGATCAACTCGGTCCATGCGCGAAAACTGTCCTAGATACCGCGTATTTGCAAGGAATTTTAGGTGGTTACGACGCAAAAGACTCGACATCATTAGATTACGACCACAACCGAATGGCAAGTGCAGCATTAAAAGGCAAAAACCAAGATTTGCATGGCGTAAAGTTAGGAATTGTGCGCGAACTTACAGGCGAAGGCTTTGCGGACGATGTGCAAAAAAGTTTCGATTCGGCAGTAGAGTTACTGAAAGAAATGGGTGCTGAAGTGCAAACAGTCGATTGTCCAAGTTTCGATTACTCACTCGCCGCATACTATATTTTAATGCCAAGCGAAGTTTCGTCGAATTTGGCGCGTTTCGACGGTATGCGTTACGGACTGCGCGCCTGCGGCGATAATCTGTCCGCCGAGCAAACGATGCGCTTAACTCGCGCAAAGGGTTTCGGCAAGGAAGTGAAACGACGCATAATTTTGGGCACACATGCGCTCTCATCAGGCTATTATGACGCCTACTATGGCAGTGCACAAAAAGTTCGCACATTAATTCAGCGCGATTTCACGAATGCATTTGAAAAAGTCGACGCATTAATTTCGCCTACTGCACCGACCACTGCGTTCAAAATTGGCGAAAAAATGACCGCCGACCCAGTGACGATGTATAAAAATGACATCGCGACGATTCCAGTCAATTTAGCAGGCACACCAGCGATGAGTTTGCCTTCTGGACTGGGCGCGGACGGCATGCCGATAGGTTTCCAAATCATGGCACCAGGCAAAATGGACGACAGGTTGTATTTCGTCGGATCTGCGCTTGAACAGGCATTATGCGAGAAAAACGGTGCGCTTTACGAGAAAATACAGTTCGGAAAACAGGCAGTGAACATGAAAACGGAGGCAAAATAATGGCGACAGAACCTAAAAATTACGTAGATTATGAAACTGCGCTCAAGCACTTTGACGTCGTGTTTGGAATCGAAGTGCATATTGAATTGTCAACCAAGACGAAACTGTTTTGCTCTGCTCCGAACGCATTTGGCGCGGAACCGAACACTCTTATTTCGCCTGTTTCACTAGGTCTACCAGGTGCATTGCCAGTTCTGAACGAAAAAGCAGTCGAATATGCAATCAAACTCGGACTCGCATTGAACGCAAAAATCAACAAAAAGTCCTATTTTGCACGCAAAAACTATTATTACCCAGACCTCACAAAGAACTACCAAACATCGCAATCCGACGAACCGACAATCGGCGAAGGTCACCTTGACCTGCAAATTAGCGACACAGAAATGTTTCGCATAGATATTGAGCGAGCGCATTTGGAGGAAGACGCTGGCAAAAATACGCACGTCGGCGGTGCAGAAGGCAGAATCTTCGGTGCCCAATATTCACTCGTCGACTACAACCGCGCAGGCGTTCCGCTAATCGAGATTGTCACGAAACCAGTATTTGGCGCAGGCGAAAATGCACCCGAAATCATCGCAAAATACGTCCGTGAACTGCGTGATATTGCGCGAACACTTGAAATCTCGGATGCTAGAATGGAGCGCGGAAATGTGCGTGCGGATATTAACATATCGCTTTCGCCAAAAGGCAGTGGTAAATTGGGAATTCGCTCCGAAACCAAGAACGTAAACTCGTTCAGAAGCATCGAAGCAGCCGCGCATTACGAAATCATTCGCCACGCAAGCATACTTTTAGAAGGCGAAACAGTCACGCAGGAAACTCGCCACTGGCACGAAGCGACATCTTCCACCACCTCAGGGCGCGAAAAGTCCAACGCTGACGATTACCGCTACTTTCCCGAACCGAACCTAGTTCCAGTCGTTATAAGTGACGAGTGGATTGACCAAATCCGCGCAGAAATGCCTGAACTGCCTGCTCACAAGCGTGCACGCCTAACAAAAGAGTGGGGTTTTTCGCCAAAAGACATGCAAGACGTGCTGAACGCCGACGCATTAGCATTAGTCGAAATGACAGTTACGCATGGAACGAGTGCGCACAATGCGAAAAAGTGGTGGCTCGGCGAACTTTCGCGCATTGCAAAAGAAGCGTCACTTTCGCTAACTGACCTCGCGATAACGCCTGAAAATGTCGCTGAAATACAAAAACTTATCGACGACGGCAAGGTAAACGATAAAATTGCGCGTAAAATCATCACAGACGTCATTGCAGGCAAAGGCACAGTTGCCGAAATCGTCGCGAACGAGAACTTAGAGATTGTGTCCGACGATTCTGCGCTCAAAAAGTTTGTCCAAGAAGCACTTGCTGAGCAGCCCGATGTTGCTGAAAAACTGCGGAACGGCAACATGCAACCAATCGGCGTTATAATCGGCATTGTGATGAAAAAGTCGCAGGGTAAGGCGGACGCTAAGAAAGTGCGGGAGATAATACTCGCGGAAAAATAGAACTTTCCAATTATAAGGAGTTCGCTATCGCTCACGCACTATTTTAAGATTCCGCATCACGCTACACTTCGTTGGGTCAAACGCTCAATCGCGTTTTCCTATACGGAATTCTGAAAAAAGAGTACTCAGTGGCATTAAGAGTACTCCTTGCTACGTACAAAACGGAGTTCGGCTTACGCCTCACACTTTTATTCGCGCAACATAGAAAACAACTTCGCTTTTCGCTTGTTGTTTTCTTTGTTGCGCTACGGCTTGGCTTGGCTACGCAAAGCCAAGCCACCCTGCAGCAGAGCAACTCTTAAACTAAAAGCAGCTTCACAGCAGAGGCTTGGATTTTTCATATTGAAAAATCCAAGCAATGCGCAAGTATTGTTGCGCCGTAGGCGAAACCATACGCCAGCGCAATAAAAGTATGAATGAAATGAATTCCGATTCAAACACGTTGCTACGCCACTTGTCATCTAGGTAGCGCACGCCAGTGCGCGACACGGGATCTGGCTTCTTAGAATGTAACGTGCCTTCTCGCTCATACTCCCACTCAGAACCCCGCACTCTCCCACTCTGAACCCCGCGCTCCGATGCGGGGTCTTAAAACGAAGTATTGCGTAGCAATGCAATATCCCCCACAGTGAAGCACAACTTAGTTCTTAACAAATCGTTAAAATTTGAACGTACGTTCAAATTTTACTCATTTTGCACCTAAAATCGCACAAAATTGCTGAATTTGTGTAAAAATCTTGATTAAAACTCTTAATATAATGTTGAATAATGCTACACTTTTTAACAAAGTTCTTTGAATTAGGCAATATACCTATATGCTAAATACAATGTAAGGAACTTTTGTAGAGGAAAAGTAAGTAATAAGGAGTGGTAACATGAAAAAGTTATCTAAGTTGATTGCGGGCGCGAGCGTATTTGCACTGGCTGTTGTTGGTCTGACCGCTTGCGGTGGCAGTGGAGACAGCGGTAGTGGCGATGCTGCGTCAGGTGGCGACCCGAACGCGATTATAAGCGTTTCAGGTTGCGAGCCAGAGCGTCCACTCGTTCCCGGTGACACAGGCGAGACATGCGCTGGTGATCCGATTGACGTGATGTACAGCGGATTAGTTCGCCTTTCAGCAGCGGGTGAAGCAGTAAATGAGGTCGCGGAGTCTATTGAGACGACAGATTCGAAGGTCTTTACCGTTAAGTTGAAGGAGGACTGGACATTTACAGATGGCAGTCCAGTGGATGCAGATTCATTCATTAATGCATGGAATTATACAGCAAACGCTGCAAATGCACAGAGAGGTTCAGCATTCTTTGATATTGTTGAAGGATATGATGCGTTGAACCCAGCGCAAGATGAGGGTGAAAGCGATGCTGATTATGCAAAGCGCGTAGAGGCACTCGCAGGCGAGACGCTTAAAGGTTTGGTAAAGGATGGCGATTATGCATTCACTATCACTTTGACTGCGCCATCTGCAATGTTCTTGCTTCGCTTGGGCTATACATCATATTACCCACTGCCAAAGACAGCATTCGGTGCTGATGGTAAGGTAACTAAGGAATATGGCGAGCATCCGGAGACGAACGGACCATATAAGTTGGATGTCTGGGAGCATGACACCAAGATTTCGATCCGTAAGGACGACAATTATAAAGGTACGTTCGTTCCAAAGAATGGCGGTCTTGACTTTATTGCATATGCAGGAAACAACATGGACGCAGCATTGTCCGACGTTCAGGCTGGTAACCTAGATGTTCTAGGGTCTGCTGGTGGACAGCGTTACAAGGCATTTAAAGATTCGACAGACATTCAGTGGCACGTAGAAACTGCACCTCAGACTGATCCAATTGAGATTCCATACTATTTGGAGCACTTTGGTCAAGATGAGGAAGGCGCACTTCGTCGTAAGGCTATATCACAGGCTATTGATCGTCAGTCAATCCGTGACAACATCGGTGACGGTTCAGGAACTGATTCTGTAGCATTTTGCCCGAAGATTGCGGCAATTTCAGGTTGTGATCAGGAAATAGCAGGTCACGAAGTTCTTTCGTTCAATGAACCTGCGGCTAAAGAAGCATGGGCAGCAGCGGATGCTATCAACCAGTGGAATGATCCAGTGCTAGATTTATGGTACAATGCGGATTCAGGTGGAAAAGAAACCTACGACGCGATTGTTAACTCTTATGTTAACATTCTTGGCATCAAAGGTGAAGCAAAAACGACGCCTACATTCAATGAGTTGCTAGATTTACGCTACGATTTCAAAGTCGAAGGCGCATATCGTGCAGGTTGGCAGCCAGATTATCCATCGGTCGAGAATTTCTTGCAACCGATGTTCGCAACTGGTGGATCGGCAAACACAGGCAAGTATTCAAACAAAGACTTTGATGACTTGATTTCGTTGGGCTCAGGTCAAGCGACACTTGAAGAAGCAAACGTTTACTTTACACAAGCACAAGAACTAGCAATGAAAGATTTGCCAGCGATTTTCATTGGTGATGGTACTCGTAAAGGTGCTTACTCACTAGTGATTAAAGGAGATACAATTGCGAACACTTGGAAAGGTGTTCCTAATTTCCTTAATCTTGAAAAATAAGAGTAGGTAGATAAACGCACACCGTTCTGCCGTCACTTACCTCTTGGGTAAAACCTAGCAGATAGTGGCGGCGGTTGGGTGCTAAATAGTTATGGCGCATTGTTGTCGTAATGTAAGAGTCCTATTTGAGGGCTTTGTATGTCATTATTTTAGTTACACTACGCTTTAATCGTGGCAGATTTGTACGTGTTGGTAGAAAAGGGGGGACGAGAATTGTGGTAATGTTAAACTATGTTCTCAAACGCATTTTGCAGGCTATACCAGTGTTCATCGGTTCGACACTGTTGATTTACGCCCTTGTGTTTTTGATGCCGGGAGATCCGGTTCGAGCGCTATTTGGCGATAAGCCAGTTTCTGAGGCGACGCTCACTATAATTCGCACTCAGTATCATTTAAATGAACCGTTTATAATTCAATACTTATATTTTTTGAAAGGCTTATTTACATTTGACTTAGGCGTGACATTTGCAGGCAGAGAGATTATCGATGTCATAGCGTCAGTATTCCCAAACACTTTGATGCTCGGCACATTGGCGTTCGTTTTTGAGGTAATAATAGGCGTTGGGCTTGGCATTTTCGTGGGGCTGAAGCGCGGATCTTTTGCTGATTCGTTCACTATGGTTTCCTCCCTTGTGCTTGTATCGATTCCGCCACTGGTTCTAGGTTATGCGTTGCAGTTTCTGTTTGGCATACAGCTCAAAGTTTTGCCTGTCACAGTGGGCACACATATGGATTTTCTGCATTTGTTGATGCCGTCATTCGTGCTTGCGACTGTATCTATTGCGACGATTATACGTCTGACTAGGGCATCAATTTCAGATGTTCGTGGCGCAGATTTCGTCCGCACTGCCCGCGCAAAGGGAATTAGCGAGGGGTTGGTCATTCGTAGACATATTTTCAGAAACTCTATGATTCCAGTCATTACATATTTAGGCATTGACTTGGTTGCATTGTTTTCAGGTGCGATTCTGACTGAGCAGATATTTAACATTCAAGGTGTCGGTAATACGCTGTATAAGTATATATTAATCGGCGAAGCACCGGCAGTAGTCACGATTGCGACCTTGTTTCTGATACTTTACATTGTCTCAAATATCGTGATTGACTGCTTGTATGCTGCGCTTGATCCTAGAATCCGTTACGGAAAGGAGGTGGCATAATGACTAATACAATTAGTGCTGAGCACTTTGTCGCACCATTTAATGAGGACGAGGACGTGATTACAGTCGATGCGCTTGACGAAACTGCAAAAAGTTTGGGTTTTTGGGGTGAAGCGTGGGCAAGGTTGAAGAGAAATCCTCTGTTTTATATTCCGACTGCATTTTTGATTGTTTTGCTGGTCGCAGTGTTCTTTCCGTCTATATTTACGGCTATTGACCCGACTTATTGCGCGATTACAGATTCATCACTCCCAGTCGGAGCCCCTGGACATTTGCTTGGCACCACGACTCAAGGTTGCGATGTATTTTCGCGCTTAGTTTATGGCGCACAACCGTCATTGCAAATTGGCATTATTGTAACGCTTTTAGGAGCTTTTTTTGGTGTAATAATTGGTACGGTTGCAGGTTATATGGGCGGAATCTTAGACGCAATTTTGACTCGTTTGATTGAGATTTTCATTTCACTTCCGTCGATGCTTTCATTTATCGTCTTTTTGCAGATGATGAAAGGCGTTCCTGGCGTTTTTAAGTTGATTTTCATATTCTCAGTATTCGGCTGGATGTCGATTGCGAGACTTATGCGCGCGAATGTTATGGCTGCTAAGAACCAAGAATTCGTCACATCTGCCAAGGCACTTGGGCTATCTAACTTTGGCAGGATGTTTCAGCATGTGCTTCCAAATTCGATTGCGCCAGTGATTGCTGTTGCGACTATGAACGTCGGCGCGTGGATTGTTCTTGAGGCATCAATTTCCTATTTAGGTTTAGGCTTAGGTGGCAATTCGGCATCGTGGGGTATGGATATTTCCAACGCTACGAATACGATGATTGTCGCGCCTGGCATGTTGTTTTTCCCATGTTTAGTGCTTGTTTTGACGTCGCTTACGTTCATTTTGCTTGGTGACGCACTGCAAGACGCGATTGATCCGAAAGCGAGGCGATAAAAATGAGTACTCTAAAAGAAAGAAAAGGGCAACCGCTCCTTACAGTCAGAGATTTGGACGTTACGTTCACTGCTGGTTATGGCAAAGATAAAGTGACAGTTCATGCAGTCAAAAAGGCGTCGTTTGAGATTAAGGCAGGCGAAAGAGTCGCGATAGTCGGCGAATCAGGTTCAGGAAAATCGACTACTGCGCATGCATTAATTGACTTGCTACCAGGTTCAGGCAAAGTGACTGGTGGCTCGATTGACTTCGTGAACAGGGAGTTGGTCGGTGCAAAATCGAAACTTATTGAAGAGATTCGTGGTGCTGGAATCGGGCTTGTGCCACAAGATCCGATGAGTAACTTGAACCCAGTGCACAAAATCGGCAAGCAAGTCGAGGAGGCAATCGCTGCAAACGTCACAAAGACTGGCGAAAAGAAACTAAGCAAGGCGGAACTCAAAAAACGCGCCGCTGTAGCACTTGAAAATGCTGGCTTAAAAGACGCGTTTGATAGGTTAAAGCAGTATCCGCATGAGTTTTCGGGTGGTATGAGACAACGCGTGCTTATCGCAATTGCGCTCGCTAATAACCCGAACTTACTGATCGCAGATGAGCCTACAAGTGCGCTCGATGTGACTGTGCAAAAGGTCATTTTGGATCACTTGGACACCATGGTCGAAGAGTTGGGAACTGCGGTTTTGTTCATTACGCACGATTTAGGTTTGGCTGCTGAACGGTCGGAAAAGTTGATAGTGATGTATAAGGGCGAGATTGTCGAATCTGGTCCGTCGCTTGAGATTTTGAAGAACCCAGTGCACCCATACACCAAAAAACTTATCGCTGCTGCGCCGTCCATTGCTGCGACGCGCATACAATCTGTGAAGGAGTTTCATCATGCTGCCAAACAGGGGGGGGGTCTGCACGGCTCTGCTGACAGGCGCGAAAACTTGGTCGAAGTCAGGAACTTGACGCGCGTTTTTGATATTCGCGGTAAGAAAGAGAAACTGACAGCCGTCGACAACGTTACATTCGATGTGCCAACAGGTAAAACGACTGCAATAGTTGGCGAATCTGGTTCAGGCAAATCGACAGTCGCGAACATGATTTTGGGACTACTTGGCATCACGAACGGCGACATTTATTACGACGGGCAGAACATGAAAGAGTTCATCAATAAGCAGGACTTGGCGAAAAAGTTCCGCTCGCATGTGCAAGTTGTGTTCCAAAACCCATATGGTTCGCTTGACCCGATGTTTTCAATCGGTCGCGCCATTGAAGAACCACTGCAAATTCACAAAATCGGCACGAAGGAGGAACAGCGAAAACGCATGCTTGAACTGCTTGACATGGTCGAACTGCCCGCATCTGTTGCGACGCGGTATCCGAACGAACTCTCCGGCGGTCAGCGTCAACGCATTGCAATTGCGCGTGCGCTCACTTTGAACCCCGAGATGATTGTTCTGGACGAAGCAGTAAGTGCGCTTGACGTGCTTGTGCAACAGCAGATACTCATGCTTCTAAACGACTTACAGGCGGAACTTGGGCTCACGTACCTGTTCATTACGCACGATTTAGCAGTCGTCCGCCTAGTCGCTGACAACACAGTCGTCATGGAAAACGGCAAGATCGTCGAAGCAGGCGACACGGAAACAGTGTTCAACAACCCAGTTCAGGCGTATACTAAGAACTTGTTGGACGCGATACCGGGACGAAATGTGCTGGGGTAGGGGAGTTACTTTGCAATGCTATTACAATGAGTAAGGAGTAATGCGGTTAGTTAATAGTTAATCGCAACGCGCCAGTTAATAGTTAATAATTGCGCTCGCTATCGCTCGCGGGAAACGGCATTCGCTTTGCGAATACTCTTATAGCACTGCGTCAGCGTGCGCTTTGCGCCCTCTGACGTGTGCATTGCTTGGATTTTTCAGAATGAAAAATCCAAGCCTCTGCTGTAAAGTAACTTTTGTACTAAGAGTTACTCTGTAGCAGAGTGGCTTGGCTTGCCTATGGCAAGCCAAGCCTAAGCGCAACTTTCAAAAGAACGAGCGCAAGCGAAGTTGTTTTGAAAAGTTGCGAGGTTAGAGTGTGAGGCGTAAGCCGAACTCTTTTGTGTACGTAACGAGCAGTAGAGCGTAAGCGAAGTTGTTTTGTGCGTTGCGCGAATAAAAGCGTGAGCGTAAGCGAACTCTTTTGTGTACGTAACGAGCAGTAGAGCGTAAGCGAAGTTGTTTTGAAAGTTGCGAGGTTAGAGTGTGAGGCGTAAGCCGAACTCCTTTGTGTACGTAACGAGCAGTAGAGCGTAAGCGAAGTTGTTTTGTGCGTTGCGCGAATAAAAGTGTGAGCGTAAGCGAACTCCGAATCAAACGCGTTGCGTTTCACGCAACGCTATCAGAGTATTCGCAACGCGAATTCCGATTCCCAATTACTCATTACTAACTACTCATTACTCATTATTAACTATTTTTCAGGGTTAACCCCTATTGCGCTTACATCCCAAACGGGGTAATGTTATATATAAGGAGGTAACTTATGGTTACAACGCATAATACCAAAAGAGGTAACTTGGCAGATATTGTCATAGAGACCGATAACTTGGTAAAGGCATATGGTAAGGGCGAAAGTGAGTTTTTGGCACTCAAAGGCGTCACTTTTAGCATAGAAAAAGGCGAAAGCGTCGCGATAATTGGCAAGTCTGGATCTGGAAAATCCACGCTCATGCACTTGCTTGCTTCGTTAGATAAGCCTACGAAGGGCGATTTGTATATTGGCGGTGTGCAGACTGCGTCGCTTCGCAATAAGGAACTGAACGCGCTTAGGAATAAGACTTTTGGCTTCGTGTTTCAGCAGTTCTTTATGAACGCGAATGATAGTGTGCTGCATAATGTCATGCTACCTGAAAAAATCGGTTGGTATAAGCATAATAAGCAGCGAGAGGACGCTGTTAAGGCATTAGAAAGTGTCGGTTTGCAGGATAAATTTAAGAACAAGGCACGTAATTTGTCGGGCGGCGAGAAACAGAGAGTTTGCATTGCGCGCGCTATTATCAATAACCCTGATGTGTTGTTCGCAGATGAACCAACAGGCAATTTGGACTCTGAGAACTCCGAGATGATCGAAGATTTGCTGTTCGGACTGCATAAGAATCTAGGCATTACATTGATTGTCGTGACGCATGACCCCGAACTTGCGGCAAAATGTTCGCGCAGGATTGTTCTGAAAGACGGGAGGATAGTGAATAATGAGTAATGAGTAAGGAATAATGAGATTCGGAATTCGCACATCTTGCGTGCTCATAATTAATTGTGAGCGAATGCGAACGCCGATTCAATTATTCATTATTAATTATACATTATTCATTAAAATTGGAAGGTAATTATGAAGATGAATTTTATTGGAAAGATTGGTAGCACTGTTTGGAGTGCTCAGATGAACATGTTGCGCAGTAAAAGTCGTGCTATATTGACGATTATTGCGATATTTGTAGGCTCGTTTACACTTTCGCTCACACTTGGGCTGAATGCTGGTGTGAACGATTATATCGACTCGCAGATTTCGGGAATTGGCGGTAAAGGAACTATGCTCGTGCAGCACAAAATGGACTCTATGGATTTGGAAACGGATAGTGGACCAGCGAAATATAATCCAGACGCTGCAAATAGTCAATCAGGAAGTGCTGGGAGAATGATTCCGATTACTTCGGAGGATTTAGATAAGATTCGCGCTGTTGATGGCATTAAAGACGCCGATACGCCACATTCTGTAAGTGCTGCGTATGTAGAATATGATGGCGGTGAAAAATATGAGTTTAGTATATCTGGGTTCATTTCGCTCCTTCAAAATAACTACGATTTGATGTCGGGCGAAATAGTGGCAGATAGCGCGAGTGATTATGAGATTGTCATTGGTTTGGACTATTTAGAACCACTTGGAATCGTGCATTTAAGTGGCGATGCGGATGACACTGCAGAAAAGCATGCGGATGAGGCGGTCGGTAAAAATGTAAAAATTGCGGCGAAAAATACGATAACTGGGAAGTTAAAAACGTTTACTGCGAAAATTACAGGTGTTACTACGCCTTCAATTATGCTTGCTGATGCAATGCAAAATGTCGCAAATAGGGCACTTGTGGACGACATGAACGATTACATATATGAGGGTGTGCCAAGTGAAATGCAACCTGGAACTTTTGGCTCATATGCGCAAATTGATGAACCAGTTACTGACGAGAGGTTAGACGAGATAACAAATAAGCTCGAAGATATGGATTTTCAGGCGATTACAGTTGATGATATGATTGGCATAGTGAAAAATGTGATTGACGGAATTACTATCGTGCTGATCGGTTTTGCCGCAATCGCACTCTTAGCAGCCGCATTTGGCATTATCAACACGCTTTACATGTCCGTTTCTGAGCGTACGCGTGAGATTGGGTTGATGAAGGCGATGGGCATGAGTGGCATAAGAGTGTTCACGAACTTCTCGATGGAAGCGATTCTGATTGGTTTTTGGGGCTCTGTGCTCGCAATTTTAGCATCGCTTGGCGCAGGTGGCATTATAAACTCTATCGCGTTTGACCTGTTTACGAAAGATATGCCAGGCTTCACGCTCATACAGTTTGCGCCACAGAATGTGCTGATAGTGGTCGTGATGATTATGCTGATTGCGTTCTTGGCTGGAACGTTGCCGGCGATTAAGGCAAGTCAGAAAAACCCGATTGACGCGCTCCAATATGAGTAATGCACTTGTCATCTAGGTAGCGTACGGTAGTGCGCGACACGGGATCTGGCTTCAAGGGCTGTACGTGTTTTCTTGCTGATGCAGATCCCGCATCGCATTCGCTTGCTAGATGACAAAAGAAAAAGTATTAGTTCGCCCGTTTTACATTCTTGGGTGATATAATGCGTAATTTTCTTTAAGTGTTTCTTTACTGACCTCAGTGTAGATTTCTGTAGTTACGACGTTGGAATGTCCGAGTAGTTCTTGCACAATTCTGACATCTGCGCCGCCTTCAAGTAGGTGCGTGGCAAAAGAATGCCGTATAGAATGTGGGTGCACTTTTTTTGTAATTCCAGCATGAGTTGCAGCATGTTGAATGACAAAATAGATGCTCTGTCTAGTGAGTGGATTCCCGCGAGTGTTTACGAACAAACGCGCAGTTCCGCGACCTTTTTCAACAAGAATCGGGCGAAACTTTTCTGTGTAGTGCCAGATTGCGGCGAGTGCACGGTCAGTGAGCGGTAAAATACGTTCCTTTGCGCCCTTGCCAAATAATCTAACGACTTTCACCTCAAAATCAATGTCATCAATATCTAATGAACTTACTTCGCTGACTCTAGCCCCACTTGCATACATAAATTCTAGCAAGGCATTATCGCGCATTTGAATTGGAGTATCACCTTCTGACATATCAATCATTCGTTGCATTTCGTCAATTGTGAGCGCACGTGGCAACCGTTTCGGCAATTTCTGCGTCTCCACATCCAAAGAGGGATTTGTTTCAGCATAACCTTCGGATTTCGCAAACTTATGCAACTGCTTAATCGATGAAAGTACACGTCTTTTTGATGAAGCAGAGAGTTCTGCGTCAATTTTACCATTTTTAATCGACGCAAGATATGTTTCAATCGTTTTGTGCGTAACAGTAGCGATGTCTTGCATGTCAATGCTAGTAAGATACTCCAAATAATGCGTAAGATCTCGTTCATACGCATCGACTGTGTTCTTAGACAGGCTCTTTTCTACCCGAACGTACGATAAAAATTGCCTTAAAAGCGTTTCAAACATACTTATACTCTACTCTAATCGCGCCAAAAACGTGGCAATCACAAAAAATTCGGTAATAAGTGGTGCTTAAATTGGTATAAAATTTGCAACAGTTATTAACATGCACTACTTCTTTACGAAGTTCGTAATGCCAAAAAGTCCTGATAGCGTAGACACAAATGTCAATAACGAAATCAGAATCGTATCCGCCAAATCTCTCGGAATCGCTCCGTAAACGTGCGCCAACGTGAAAATCAACGTCAAGAGCCCGGAGACAACGCCGACTATATACACAAGCAACCTCGTTTTGTTGAGTGCTAGTCCAACATTTTGCTCGAAGTAAGTGCTCTCTTCTTCTACCTCTACGGGAGCATGCGTCACTGCAGTCGTCACGACGGCATCAATCTCGCCGGTACTAGTAAGTGACTCAGCCAATTTCTTGCCCTCTTCTACAAGTTGATCATATTCGCTCATCTTCCTCCTCGAAAACCTTCTACAATAATACTACTCCTTTTTTAATTAGAGTGCAAGACCCAAAAATCCAAAAGCGTCGAAAATGCAAACTATACACATAACGATGCCAGACTTTTGTTACAAAGACGTAAGGATTCTCGGGTCTAAACGAAAAGTTAATGCATACTCTTTCCAGCAGAACCAAGTTGCTGAGCAGCCTCAACCACTCTCTGGCTAATGCTCTCCTCGCCAATCTTGCCCCAAACTCTAGGATCATATTTCTTCTTGTTACCGACTTCGCCATCAACTTTCATGACTCCATCGTAATTTTCAAACATAAATCCTGCGATTGGTCTAGTAAATGCATACTGCGTGTCAGTATCAACGTTCATTTTAATCACGCCATTTTTGACAGCAAGTGCAATTTCTTCTGCAGAAGAGCCAGAACCGCCATGAAACACTAAGTCAAATGGTCTTTCTTTGCCCACTTTCGCTCCGACTTCTGTTTGAATCGTGCCCAAAAGTTCAGGACGAAGTTTTACAGCACCTGGCTTATAGACTCCATGCACATTTCCGAATGTTAACGCAGTTGTATAGCGACCTTTTTCACCAAGTCCTAGCGCTTCGACTGTCCTCAATGCGTCATCAGTCGTCGTATATAACTTTTCGTTAATTTCCGCCTTTTCACCATCTTCTTCGCCACCGACGACGCCGATTTCAACCTCCAAAATCATGTCAAGTGCGCTAGTTTTTTCAAGTAGCTCTTTTGCAATCTCCAAGTTTCTATCAAGCGTTACCGATGATCCATCCCACATATGTGAGTTGAATGAAGTAGGCTGTCCTGCTTTATGCTGCTTAGCCTCGATGTCCAGAAGTGGACGGAGCCACGAATCTAGATACTTTTCAGCACAGTGATCCGTATGAATCGCAATGTTTACGCCATACTTTGCACCCAAAACTCTTGCATACTGCGCCAAAGCCAAAGAACCCATTACAGAATCCTTCAACTGTTGCCCAGATGCATACTGACCACCGCCTACTGAAACTTGCACAATTCCATCAGAATCTGCGTCCGCAAAGCCTTTCATTGCGGCATTCAGTGTCTGCGAAGAAGTAATGTTGATTGCAGGATACGCAAAGCCTTTTTCCCTCGCGCGATCCAACATCGCATTATACTTCTCAGGTGATACAATTCCCATATTTTCTCCAATCTCCAAATAGTGCGACTATACTTTTGCAGGCAATTTGCTGCGTGCACTATCGTTACTTATTATTGTACCACATTTTGAAACCGAATACAACTTCGCTAACGCGAGCACTTCTACTCTAATAGTACATGAGTTCACGGCTATGCCGCTCACACATTAATTAAGATTCCGCATCACGCTACACTTCGTTTCGCGGTGCGGAATTCAGAAGTACCCCTTGTCATCTAGCAGCGAAGCGATGCGGGATCTGTGGTAGCGAGAAAGTGCGTTACGCGCGAAGAAGCCAGATCCCGTGTCGCGCGTTTCACACGCTACCTAGATGACAAATATGAGATAAACCCAACACTCAAGCAAAAACACCCACAACCTGACCTTAACCCCGAGCAACATCTAGCTCTCGCCGCGCATCACCCACGTCTACCAAACAACAAACAAAACCCAACAATCAATCCCAACTCCCCCAACCTGACCTTAACCCTGAGCGAATAATATAACTTCATGAAAAATAAGAAATATGTTTATGTTTTTTACCAAATGTATAGCAAATAATAAATTGTTTTTATTTTCGACTTCACCAAGAAGCGGTAACAGTTAGATTAGGTATGCAGCACTTTAATGTCAAGCATAACATCAAGTAAGATGTAACGACCGCTTCGTCGGTACAGGAGAAAATAAAAATGATTTATTATTTGCGTAGCAAACAAAAAAGAATAAACATATTTCTTATTTTTCATGAAAAAGTTGTGTTTTCAGCGAAGTACATGCGGAGACTCGGGGATTCGAACCCCGGATAGACGAACGCCTATAACACCTTAGCAGGGTGCCCCTTTCGGCCACTCAGGCAAGTCTCCATAACTAATCAAAGTATTATAATCAATCTTTTCATAACTAATCAAAGTATTAAATTCTTATAAACACTAGCCGAAAGGGACACCCTTTGCAGGGCGCCACTTTGTTGCTTTTGGCTATATTGCTTTCGCAATAGCGCCAGCGGCCACTCAGGCAAGTCTCCATAACTAATCAAAGTATTAAATCAAAACTTACAGTTAATATAGTACACTAATTGTGGAGCAATATCAAGAACTTTGGTAATGCGGGGGATATAACAGGGGGAAATGGGGGAGGGAATGAGGAAATAACCTCCCCCAACAACGCGCTTCACTTAATACCTACCTGTTTTTGAATATCAACCTGGTACATTGTCCGTATCTTTTGTGAGATATGTATAGTAGAAATATCTATCGCTACCGCTAGGATCAAATGCATCCGCTTCGCCATCAGTAACTGTACGGTTTCCATAGAATGACGTATTACCGATATTTGGAGTTCCGCAAAAAGTATTAGTACATGCTGTGTCCCAATCGTACTCATCGGTTGCTTCGTTTATGCAATCGCCATAATTGCTGATATCGGTTACCTTAGCGTCCTTTATGCGATACTGTTCGAGTTCAAACATGTTCTTGGTTTGGTATTTTATCGCTTCTCCTATAAATACAAAACCAATCTCATCATCTGTAACATCTGCAACGTGCGCATTCAACACTTGCTTGGTTGCACTGTCTGTATCGGTCGCATCATCTGTCGCCCATAAAGAACCGAACGTCGAGAAATAATCGTTTCTAAGCGCATCCACGCCAGCCATAGTCGGCTCTTCTGAAGTTCTACTGTTAATGTAAACGCTATATGCAGTCCCAACTTCTGGCAGAGTATCCGTGCCTAATCCATACGTATTATTGCTAAAGTTTATGCTATCAATAACGGCATCGTCATAGATTCTGACGAAAAACACTGCTGATGCAGGTGCGTCATACCTCGCGCTATTAGGTGCTGCTTGAGCATATTTCCCAAGAAACTCATTGCCTGTGACGGTTAATACCTTCGGAACTGCGTGGAGCATAAGTGCTGCAACTGCATAAGTGGTCTTTCCTGTCGCTGTAACCTTGCTGTCCGTAATCGTAAAAGAATCAGGTGAATTAGTAACGTGAACGCCACCAGTCCATGCGTCAGCAGAATCTGATGATGTATTGGTAATGGTAACTTCACAATTGTCAATTACGACACCCGTGATTGCAGGAGCTACGACTGTCACGCCATCTGCATCAAGCGATGAAACTTCAAGTGCTATGCGATAGAAATCAGTTTCTGTCCACTTCAACTTCGCTGTCTTTGTGACATCTGTTACCTCAATTTTCGTGTCTTTCAGAATAATGTTTGGCGTAGTAATAGCAACACCTACTTCGAGTTTTGGATTTGCACTCTCTGTCCCTAAACCTTGAATCGTGATTGGCGTAGTGTTTTCTGGAGTTCCTCCGATGTTTAGAAGCGTTGCACCTTGATTAACTGCAGAATAGAAATCCTCAGTCAATCTTATCAGAACTTCTGGACCTACTCCATCTGCAGTAGATGATGCTTTTATCGCATTGCTCAAATCGTCAGCATTTGAAACATTAATCTCTAATTTAATATCTGCTCCACCTTCAATATCTGCACCTTCTTTAACTTCAAGTGCGCCATCTGGAATCTCAATAGTATCTTTCGCTTCCTCATCGATTATCAACTTGCCACTAAGTTCAATCTTACCAGCACTTTCACCAGGAACACTCGACTCTTCGACAGTTAGACTTCCTTTTACTTCAAGAGTGCCTTTAACCTCGACTTTGCCCGCTTCAGCCCCTGCTGCCACTCTTAGAGTGCCTTCAATTGTAAGCGTCGCATCAGTATCTATTGTCACTGTTCCTCTGGTTTCAATTTGAGACCCTTCTTCAACAGTAGCAGTTCCACTCACCACGACTTCTGCGTTACTTTCGATTACTAATCTTCCACCCGCTTCGTCTGCTTGAGCCGCTAGGTAGTCATTCTGCACCAAAAGTGAGCCATGTAGCGTCATCGTTCCGCTAATTGTAAGTTCAGCATCTGCAGGAACAATTAGTACTCCATAAATATCTAAAACCCCTTCGACTGCAAGTTGATTTTCGACAATTACTGTGTAACCAGCAGGAATAGTTACATTTGCTTCACTATCCACCGTTCCTTTGATAGTGATTAGATCTGCATCTAAATCATCTACAATTGTAAAGTAGAATAAGTCGATTTCTTCATTTTGACTAGCGATGTCACTAAGAGTAGTCAGAATATCAGAATCACTAGAGAAGTGTATCCATTTTATATCTTGCGCATAATCTGTCACAGCAACAAAATAAGTTTCCTCCGTGTTTATAAAATCAAGCTGGAAAGTTCCTAAATCGGATAAGTATTCCCTAGTCCCTTCTCCATCTACTTTGAAAAGAATAGTCGCTGTACTGTCGATTTTTGTCCCATTAATTGCTATAAACGTAAATGCTGGAATGTTTATTTCACCTGTTTCACTTCCAGTTAAAGCAATCGAAACAGTTTTATGGTCATCTGACGTTGTTAGCATATAAGGCGCCCCATCTACTGCACCATCAATAGAATCGATTGGTATGTTAAATTTCAACGTTAACAATTCTGATAGAGTAGTTTCATCATAAGTGTATTCACTAGAGAATATAACATTGACAGCATTCCAAGCAGCATAAAGTGTAACATCCTTAGTGAGTGGCGTTGCAAAATCAAACTTAGAACCAGTTCCATCAGCATTTGTATACCAACCTGCGAAAGCGTAGTATTGCCTACTAGTCGTTGGAGGAATTGCCTTATTCCCAACAGGGACTATTTGATGGTCAGGAGTTGTACCGCCATTTGCATCAAATGTCACCTTATGCGTCCTATAAGTAAAGGATTGGTTTGGCACTAAACTATCATTATTAGCTGATACTTGTGAAGCTGCAGGAACCATTATTCTAAGGTAAAGTTTCCGCAAGAATTCAGCCATTGACCCGCGATTAACTGGATTTTGCGGATTATAGTTATCTCCTGCATCTAAGACAGAAATGCCCATTTTAACTAGCCAAGCAATAGCCTTTTGTCTCGGAACATTTGTCTTTACGCGATTAATGTCATGCACCTGCGCTTTATCCGCTGCAGTCATAGCATACTCAGGCGATCCAGCTGTTTTATAAAGAAACTCTGCCATCGCACCTCGATTAACGACAGCCGCTGGCTTATATCTATTACCTATTTGTAGCACAGTAATTCCCTCTGCTGCAAGCCAACGAATATCATCTTGGCGCTCCGCTGAAAGTCCTTTCAAATCAGAAACTTTTAGATACTTCTTACTGGTCACCGGGCTTCCTGATATTCTATGCAAGAACTGCGCCATTGAACCGCGATTAACAGCCTTAGCAGGCAAATACTTGCTAACATCTTTAGGATCTCCGCCAGTCGTTATGCCATATTGATACAGCCACTGAATAGCATTAGCCCTTCCTTTACTCAGCCTGTCTATATCATCAAACCTGCCTGAATAATCAGTATTTTTCGCTTTAATGACAACGTTTACATTACCTACCACACTATCTCTCGACTTGCTCCCAACAGCAGATACAGTAATATCATAACTAGAAGGCTTTAAATTAGTTACTTTGTAACTAGTCACGCCTTTTTGTATATTAGTTATATTTTTAACCGTATTTCCTGCTTTATCGACAATCTTTATCGCATAAGAATCGTGCTGATCTGCAGAAAGTGTAAATGCCAATTCACCCTGTACATTAGTAGCGTTTATTGTAACGCCAGTTAACTTAGTAGGTGCAACTGCATTTATATTATTAACTGCAAAGACTGCAAACAATACTGCAATAAACATAAACAACAACGCAAAAGAAGTTTTTGCATTTATCTTATATGCCCTAACACTACTACTATTAACTCCCATGCTATCTCCCGACTCTTTGAATAGAGGGACGGCAACATCAATTGATTCGCTTCGGTGAGCGAATGCTCGAAATAGGTCTTTCATACGTAATCCTCCTGTACTTACCCATTACTTTCACACGCACCACCCTATTTCATCTGTTAAACAAAACATACTGTTAATAATTATAGCACAGTTTTGGGTGCCATGTCAAAAAGTTACTTCGCTGAAAACACAACTTTTTCAGAACAGATTAAAAATACATTATATTTTCTCCTGTACCCTTGGGGGAGGAAAATGCGATTGAGCATTTGACCCTTCGTAAATATAATGTATTTTTAATCTGTTCTGAAGTTATATTATTCGCTCTGGCGTTTTGGTCAGGTTGGGGGAGTTGGTTTTGGATGTTTGGGTTTTGTTTCTTGGTTTGCTCATGTTTTACCTCAGAATTCCGCACTACTCCACCTCAGAATTCCGCACTACTCCACCTCAGAATTCCGCACTTGATGCGGAATCTTAAAACAAAGTATTGCGAAGCAATGCGATTAACGGAGTTCGCCTAACGGCTCATGCTTTATTCTAAGATTCCGCATCACGCTACACTTCGTTTCGCGGTGCTAAATTCTGAATAGAAGTACTGCGTGGCATTAAGAGTACTGCTCGCTACGCATGAATCGGAGTTCGCTTGCGCTCACACTCCTACCCGCGCAACTTCCAAAACAACTTCGCTACTCGCTCGTTCTTTTGAAAGTTGCGCTAAGGCTTGGCTTGGCGTAGCCAAGCCAAGCCACTCTGCTGCAGAGTAACTCTTAAACAAAAAGTAACTTTACAGCAGAGGCTTGGATTTTTCAGTATGAAAAATCCAAGCAATGCGCAAGTCAGCGGGTGCGTAGCGCACGCTGACGCAGCGCAATAAGAGTATTCGCAACGCGAATGCAGATTCCCGCGAGCGATGCGAGCAATAAAAGCATGAATGAAATGAATTCCTATTCCCAATTATTAACTATTACTTATTCGTTATTAACTATTAACTATTAACTAACCGCATTACTCCTTACTCATTACTCCTTACTCCTTACTCCTTACTCACTACTCCTTACTCCTTACTCCTTACTCCTTACTCACTACTCCTTACTCACTACTCCTTACTCATTACTCCTTACTCCTTACTCATTACTCCTTACTCATTACTCCTTACTCATTACTCCTTACTCCTTACTCATTACTAATTAATATTTGCATCCACCTCAAAACCAATGTATAC
The DNA here is from genome assembly GCA_031263495.1 of Candidatus Nutricula glyptotermitis. Classification (GTDB taxonomy): domain Bacteria; phylum Actinomycetota; class Actinomycetes; order Actinomycetales; family Bifidobacteriaceae; genus Nutricula; species Nutricula glyptotermitis. The sequence goes on along the minus strand of JAISFQ010000149.1, from coordinate 7,990 downwards.
TTTTAACTTAGCAAAAGGTATTTATGGAAAAGTTTGGGCTATATGACCCCTCGTATGAGAGAGATGCGTGTGGTGTCGGTTTTGTTGCGTCGCTGAAAAATGTGAGCACGCATAAGACAGTCGAGGATGCGCTGCTCGTGCTCAAAAACTTGAACCACCGCGGTGCAGTTGGTGCGGAGGAAAATACTGGCGATGGCGCAGGAATCATGACCAACATTCCTGACGAATTCGTGCGAAAAGTTATCGCGCCTGACGTAAAACTGCCTGCTCTAGGCGAATATGCGATCGGCGTTGCGATGTTAGAAAACAATACTAATGCACTGCATGAGCAGGTAAAGCAGTTCGATGAGTTGGCAAAAAGCGAAGGTTTTACTGTGCATAAATGGCGAGATGTGCCGATAAACGCAAACGGACTTGGCGATACCGCATTAAACTCCATGCCTGCATTCAAAGAAGTCGTGCTCACAGCGCAAAACGAATCGGGTAGTTACATTAAAGGCATTGACCTAGAACGCAAACTGTTTCGCCTACGTAAACTTACAGAACACCAGTTAGGCGTGTATTTTTCGTCGCTATCGTCGAGAACTATCGTCATGAAAGGCATGCTGACGACATATCAACTGATTCAGTTCTTCAAAGACCTAAATAACCCTGCATACAAGGCGAAAATTGCGCTTGTGCACTCGCGTTTTTCCACGAACACCTTTCCGAAGTGGTCGCTCGCACATCCATTCCGCATGATTGCGCACAACGGCGAGATTAACACGATTCGCGGTAACAGGAACTGGTTTAACGCCAAGCAAAGCAAGTTTGAGACCGATTTATTCGGCGATTTTGAGTGCTTAAAGCCGATTTTGACGCCCGACGTAAGCGATTCTGCGTCCTTTGATGAAGCACTGGAATTGTTGCATCTAGCAGGCAGAAGTATTGAACATTCGCTCATGATGATGATTCCGCCAGCCTACGAAAACGACGATTCACTGGACGACGATATCCGCGCATTTCACGAATACAACTCGTCCTTAATTGAGCCGTGGGATGGACCCGCGTCGATTTCCTTTTCGGACGGCGATATTGTCGGCGCGTGCCTTGATCGAAATGGGCTGAGACCGGGCAGATTTTGGCAGACGAAAGATACAGTCGTTTTGGCGTCGGAAACTGGTGTTTTGCCGTTTGATAACGCGGAAATTGTCAAAAAAGGCAGGTTGGAGCCAGGAAAATTGCTCGTCGTAGATACTGTAAAGGGCAGAATTGTAGGCGATACTGAGATAAAAAAGCAACTTGCAGCGAAACATCCATACAGAGAATGGCTTACTGGCAAAACAGTGGAGTTTGGCGAAATACAAGCGCATGAGCAGGAAAATATAGATAACGACAGATGGCAACGGCTGCTTCGAACTTTCGGTTACACATACGAAGACGTAAACTTACTGATAAAACCGATGGCAGAAACGGGAACAGAGCCGATCGGATCTATGGGAATCGACACGCCACTTGCTGTTTTGTCCGACAAACCCAGGTTACTGTTCGACTATTTCAAGCAACATTTTGCAGAAGTTACGAATCCGCCGATTGATTATCTGCGCGAGAGAATTGTGACGAGCATTACGAGCAAAATTGGTCCTGAGCCGAACTTACTTGCCGATTTGCCCGAACACGCGATGAAATTGAACGTCCCATTTCCAGTCCTAACGAACGACGAAATGAGCAAAATATATCATCTCGACTTTAAGGATTTTCGTGTCATGACGATAAATGGCGTTTACGATGTTACAATGGGCGAAAATGCGCTCGAGAACAGGTTAAACACTATATTTACGGAAGTTGACGAAGGCATTAAAGCGGGCAAAAACTTCCTGATTTTGACAGATAAGCATTCTGCCGAAAATCTTGTGCCGATTCCATCACTTTTACTGACAAGCGCAGTTCATCAGCATTTATTGGGGCATGGAACTCGCACGCAGATTTCCATGTGCGTCGAAGCAGGTGATGCGCGCGAAGTTCATCATATTTCCCTGCTCATCGGCTATGGCGCGGCTGCTGTGAACCCATACATGGCAATCGATATCGCACAAACTGCCGTTCAAGAAGGCATAATTAAGTTCACAGACGACAACGCACAAAAACCACTCGTAGACAGGCAAAAGTTGGCAGAACAAAACCTGATTAAGGCATTCGGAACTGGCGTTTTGAAGATTATGTCAAAAATGGGAATATCGACTATTATGTCCTACCGCGGCGCACAGATTTTCGAAGCAGTCGGCATTTCGGACGCAGTAATTGATAAATATTTTACAGGTACGACCAGCAAAATCGGCGGAATTGGCCTACAGGAACTCGCAGTAGAAACTTATGCGCGTCACAAAATGGCATACGAATATTACAACGCGCAACTCACAGACGCAGTAGTAGTTAATCAACAAAAAACTATATCTACGCTCCCAGCAGGCGGCGAGTATAAGTATAGGGACAACGCGGATCCACACATAAACTCTCCGAAAAGCATATTTTACCTGCAAACAGCGGTACAACGTAATGATTATTCGCTTTACAAACGTTACGCCGAGATTACGAATGAGCAACAAGACGGTTTACTTACGATTCGCGGACTTTTAGATGTAAAAAACACCAATGAACAGGGCGAAAGTGCTAGAAGCGCGATAAAACCAGACGATGTGGAGCCAGTTAGCGAGATTGTAAAGCGGTTCGGAACTGGGGCGATGTCGTTCGGGTCAATATCAAATGAAGCGCACGAAACGATGGCAAAAGCGATGAATTTGTTGGGCGCGAGATCGAATTCGGGCGAAGGTGGCGAAGCGAGCGAGAGAATGGCGTCAGGGGAACTAAATTCGCGCGTTAAGCAGGTCGCGAGTGCAAGATTTGGTGTTACAAGCGAATACTTAGTGAATGCGACGGACTTGCAAATAAAGATTGCACAGGGCGCGAAACCCGGCGAAGGTGGGCATTTACCAGGCGAAAAGGTGTATCCGTGGGTCGCAAAAGTCAGGAACTCCACTCCCGGTGTCGCGCTAATTTCCCCACCGCCACATCACGATATCTATTCGATTGAAGATTTGGCAGAACTCATTTTGGACTTGAAAACCGCTAACCCAAGTGCGCGTATTCACGTCAAATTGGCGTCGCTAGCAGGTGTTGGCGTGATTGCGGCAGGAGTTAGCAAGGCGCACGCAGATGTCATCTTGATTTCGGGTTTCGATGGCGGAACTGGCGCTGCTCCGAAGTCGTCGATTAAGCATACAGGCACGCCTTGGGAAATTGGGCTTGCGGAAACACAGCAGACTTTGGTCGCAAATGACCTTCGTGACAGGGTAATCTTGCAATGCGATGGGCAGATTAAGACTGGGCGCGACGTCGTAATTGCGGCACTTTTGGGCGCGGAAGAGTTTGGTTTTGCGACGAGTGCACTGATTGCGCAAGGTTGCATTTTGATGCGCGTTTGTAATCAAAACACCTGTCCAGCAGGCATAGCGACGCAAGATCCAGTGCTTCGTGCGGAGTATAAAGGCACAGTCGAAAGCGTCGTGAACTTTTTTACGTTTATTGCGGAAGAAGTGCGCGAGATTTTGGCAGAACTCGGTTTCAAAACGCTAGAAGAAGCAGTTGGGCATACTGAATGCCTGCAAATGCGGGATGATTTGTTCGCGAACGACTCTCCAATAGGCGATTTATCAAAACTGAAAGCGTCCACGCTCGATTTAACTGCATTACTTCACAAACCAGCGACAGTTCATGAACATTCTGCACGTCACCACGCAAAACAGCAAAAGCATTCGATAGATAAGTCGATCGACTACGAGTTGATTAAAATGTCAGTCGAAGCACTTAAATACGGCGAAAATGTGCAGTTCAAACTAGATATTAACAACACAAACAGGGCAGTCGGCGCGATGCTTGGCTCTGGTGTCACAAAGCGCAAGTTGAAAGGCGAAAAAGTCGGCGATATTGACATCGATTTTGTAGGTTCAGCAGGGCAATCTTTCGGCGCATTCTTGCCCACTGGCGTCACATTAAGGCTCACAGGAGACACGAACGACTACTCCGCGAAAGGGTTGTCGGGCGGTAAAATAGTCGTAAAAATGCCTACTGACTTGGCAATTCCTGCGGACGAAAACGTAATCGCAGGCAACGTCACAGGCTTTGGCGCAACTGGCGGTAAGGGATTTTTCAATGGGCTGGTAGGGGAGCGATTTGCGGTCAGAAACTCGGGCGCGACGTTCGTCTCGGAAGGCACAGGCGACCACGCGCTCGAATATATGGCAGGTGGCAAGGTATTAATCCTAGGTAAAACTGGCAAAAACTTATGCGCAGGTTTCTTGGGTGGCGATGCATACATTTTGGACTTAGACATCAAAAAACTGAACCCCGACGAGTTAAAAGTAGGCAATTTCCACATGTTAACGCTAGATTCTGCCGAGATTACAGACTGGGAACGCCAAGAAATACTAAGTTTAATCAAGGAATACGTGAGCGAAACCGATTCCAAGGTCGCAAAAGCATTGCTTATTGATTGGCAAAACGCGCTTACGAGAATCACTAAGATTACGCCGAAACAGTATGCGTATATGTCGCGTGAACTGGGCAAACTGCAAGCAGAAGGCATCGATATTGAGAAAGAGTTTGCGGTAAATCCGACGAAATGGAATGAACTGTTAGGAGGGTTGCATGGCTGATCCAAAAGGGTTTTTGAAAGTTACGTCGCGCGAAATTATGAAAGATCGCCCAGCCCGCGAGCGCATTTTAGACTTTAACGACACGCATGCGCACATTCCAGAATCGGAAACTCTGCGAATCATCACGAAACAATCTAGCAGATGTATGGATTGCGGAATTGCGTTTTGTCACGCAGCCTGCCCACTGCACAATTTAATCCCTGAGTTTAACGATTTTCTGTGGCGTGGCGATTACGAATCGGCGTTCAATCGTCTCGAACTTACGAACAACTTTCCCGAGTTCACAGGCAAACTTTGCCCCGCGCTTTGCGAAGCGTCCTGCGTGCTTGGCATAAATAATCCAGCAGTCACAATCAAGCAAGATGAGGCGTTTATTGCAGATTATGTAGTTCAGCATGGACTTTTGCGTCCGAAAACAGTAGAGAATAGCGACAAAACGCATAAAAAAGTCGCGGTAATAGGCTCCGGTCCTGCCGGCTTGGCGTGTGCGCAACAATTAACTCGCGCAGGTCACGATGTTACGGTTTACGAAAAGTCTGATGCGCTTGGCGGATTACTCCGTTACGGCGTCCCAAACTTCAAGTTGGAAAAGCATTATATTGACCGCCGCATACAGCAAATGGAGCAGGAAGGCACGCATTTTGTAACTAGCACACAAGCAGGAAAAGATGTCAGTTGGCAGGAATTACGCGCAAATTATGACGCGCTTGCAATCGCAATCGGCACTGGCATTCCGAACGACTTAGCCATGAAAGGGCGCGATTTAGAAGGCATACATTTTGCACTAGAATATCTTACAGCGTCCAATAAGGTTACGAATTACGGCGCACAAGCAGGCAATACAGTTCCAGATACGCTTAATGCAAAAGGCAAAAACGTGCTCATAATCGGGGGTGGCGACACTGGGTCAGATTGCTTAGGAACTGCACTCAGACAAGGCGCAGCGCATGTAACTTCGCTCCAAGTTCTCGCAAAACCACCAGCCCAGCGACCATATAATCAGCCATGGCCCATTTACCCATCCACTTACAACCCATCAACCTCGATGCAAGAAGGCGGCGAATATTTATGGTCCACTACTGTAACAAAGTTCCTGCCTGATTCTACCGGCAAGCACATTAAAACCGCCGTTTTGGAGGGCGTAAACTTTGAAAATGGCAAAATAACACCGATTCCGAACACAAAGCGTGAGATTCCAGTTGACATCGCGTTAATATCTGTCGGCTTCAAATCGCCAAAAGCAACAGAACTCGCAGACGAATTAGGTGTCGCGCTTACCGACAGGGGAGCACTAGCACGCGATACGCACTTTATGACGAACATCGACGGCGTTTTCGCAGGTGGTGACGCTGCACGCGGTCAATCGCTGGTCGTGTGGGCGATTGCAGAAGGCAGATCAATGGCGTCTGAGATTAATGAATACTTGGGCGGTAGAATTGCGCTTGGTAGGAGTGTTGAGGTGAATGATATGGCACTGAGATTAGTTAATGGTTAATATGCGCTCCCTCTCAGAATTCCGTGCGTCCTCTCTCTGAATTCCTGCGAAGGCAGGAATCTTAATAATAGTATCGGCGTTATGCCGATTCCTGTACTTTAAAGTACATGAGTTCGCTTGCGCTCACGCATTAATTAAGATTCCGCATCACGCTTCGCCTGTTGGCTCCGCTGTGCGGAATTCAGAAGTACTCCCACTCAGAAGTACTCCCACTCAAAATTCCTACTCGATTTGTGCTAAAATTATTAGTGTAAAGGCAAAAATGTACAGAAAAGATTTTCCGATATTTGATGCTCCATTAGGTAATGGACAGGAGTTGATATACTTAGATTCCGCTGCTACGGCGCAAAAACCTAATGCAGTAATTGATGCTATGCGCGAGTTTTATTCTGCGACTTATTCGACAGTGAATCGCAGCACTTATTATTTGGAGAGTTTGGCAACCGAAAACTATGAGTTAGCACGGGCAAAATTAGCAGATTTCATAAACGCGGATGCAACTGAAATTGTGTTTACTAGTGGTGCGACCGAATCATTAAACTTAATCGCAGATTCCTTTCTAAACGCTAATTTGTTACTTGAAACTTCCAGTTGGGAAGCGGAGAACTTAGATTTGGCTCGTTTCAAATTGGATGCGGAGTCGAAAATAATTGTCACAGAAGCGGAACATCATGCAGACCTCGTTCCATGGCAACAGTTGTGCAAGAAAACTGGTGCGAAACTTTATGCATTACCTGTTGACTCTGATGGCGTAATAAAAACAGATACAGTTTCGCTAAAATTGTTGCACGATGCCAAAATTGTTGCGCTAACGCATGTTTCAAATGTTACAGGCGCAATAACCGATGTAGAAACTATTGTAAAATATGCGCGACAACATGCGAAAAATGCGTTTATCGTTTTAGATGCCTGTCAATCTGTGCCACATATAAAACTTAATGTAAAGAAATTGGACATTGATTTTGCTGCATTTTCACTGCACAAATTGTATGGTCCGACTGGATTAGGCGTGTTGTATGCAAAGCATGAGGTTATGAAAGATATGCCGCCCACCAAGACTGGCGGATCCGTCATTGAATATGTAGGTATTGATTCTGCGACATTTCGCCTAGCACCGCAGCGTTTTGAGGCAGGAACGCCAAACATTGAGGCTATAATTGGTGCAATCGCTGCTGTGGATTACATAAACTCTGTCGGTTTTGAGTACATAATGTCGCACGAAAATGACTTATTAGAACATCTACTCGAGCTTAAAAACATTGCTCAGGCACGAATTTTAGGCACTGCTGCAAAGCAAAACAGAATTGGTGTAGTGTCGTTTACGCTAGATGATATTCATCCGCATGAAATTGGGCAGTTTTTGGACTCAAAAGGCATCGCAATTCGCGTTGGACATCATTGCGCACAACCAATTCACCGCCATTTTGGTATACCAGTTTCCGCTCGCGCATCGCTTGGCATTTACAATAACCACGACGATATTGACAAGTTGCTGGATGCCGTAAAGCAAGTCAGCGCCTTTTTTGCACAAAGAACAGCGCGTGGGTCTGGCAGGACTTGAACCTGCGACCTCTTCCTTATCAGGGAAGCACTCTAACCACCTGAGCTACAGACCCGCATTACAAAAAGCAACGTTAATAAGTTTAGCACATTTCGATCTTGCATGCAAGGGGTAGAGGGCAGTGGGTAGCGTTTCAATTTCTGTGGGATTTAGGAATTGCATAAAAGTATAGGTCTCCTGTAATATAGTTAATGAAAGTAACAAACTATAAAAAGGAGACCTATATGTACATGTTACACGATG
>JAISFQ010000128.1 GCA_031263495.1 Candidatus Nutricula glyptotermitis | reverse complement strand
GCGCAATAGAAGCATTCGCTTGCGAATTCCGATTCAAACGCGAAGCGCGTAAGCGCGAGCAAATTATTAACTATTAACTGTTAACTATTAACTAACCTCCTTACTCATTACTCCTTACTCACTAAATTTCTGTAACATTTGCAATCATATCTGATGCATGGTAGAGTTATATAATAATGCGTACAAACATTGTATCGGTCAGAGTATGCATTAAACTGGGAAGCGAAGGAGCAAGATGAGTGAACGAAGCATTTTTAGAGTCAAGAATGTGCAAGAGTCGATTTTGGAGGCAGAAAACGACGGCGAACGCAAGTTGAAGCGCAGTTTGAATGCGTTTAACTTGGCGATGCTTGCAGTTTCAATTTCGGTCGGAGCAGGCATTTTTACAATCGGCGCACAGGCAATTTCGGGCTACGCAGGTCCTTCGACGATTATCGCGTTTCTGATAGCGGCTGGTGTTTGCGCACTTGCGACGCTCTGTTACGCCGAGTTCGCGACCGTCCTTCCACTCACTGGAACTGCGTATTCGTACTCATATCACACGCTTGGCGAAATAGTCGCGTGGATTATTGGGTGGGATTTAATCTTGGAGTTCCTGCTCGCGACCAGTTGTATCGCAAAATACTTCTCGATTTACCTTTCGTCATTTGTCCAAACGATTACGGGTTCGCCGATTCAACCGCTAGTAATCGCTGGACTTCCAATTGACCTTCCGCCACTTTTCCTAATCGCCATTTTCTCGTTCCTACTGGTTCGCGGCACAAAACTCAGCACAAACGTCAACACAGTGTTCGTAATCATCAAAATCGCAATCATACTGTTCGTGATTTTTCTCGGTGCATTCTTCATTAACCCTCAAAATTACACACCTTTCATTCCAGCGGCAGAGCCAATAACCGACGCAACAGCGAGCGATGTTTTAGAGCAACCACTGTTTTCCATGCTGTTAGGCAATTTCCCGTCGAAGTTCGGCGTTTTGGGCATATTCAGTGCTGCTTCACTCGTAATCTTTGCGTTTTTGGGCTTTGAAGCGATCGTTTCCACGGCTGAAGAGACGAAAAACCCCAAGAAAAACGTTCCGCTTGGCATGGGAATTGGGCTCGGAATCATAACGGTTTTATACGTCGGAGTCACGACTGTGCTTGCAGGAATGGTGTCATATGCCGATTTGGGAAGCGCAGAAACCGTCGCGCAGTATGGTTCGCCATCACTTTCTACTGCGTTCAAAATGCATGACGTGACATGGGCATCTGTAGTGATTGATATTGGTGCAATCATAGGTTTAATATCTGTCGTAATGGTCGGAATGCTCGGGTTTACGAGAATTGTATTCGCGATGAGCAGGGATGGATTATTGCCACGCGCACTGTCTGTAACTTCCAAAAAGTATCAAACACCAGCGAGAATTCAAATCATCATCAGCATTTTGTGCGTACTCATCGCCTGCCTGTTCCAAAACGCAATGGACTTGGCGGAAATGATTAATATAGGCACTTTGAGCGCGTTTATCGTCGTGTGTTTTTCGATTCCAGCACTTCGCAGAATGGAGCGGAAAGGCAAAATCGACATTGCAAGTGAAGGTAGATTCCGCGTTCCGTTTTCGCCAGTTTTACCAATTCTATCAGGCGGTATTTGTCTTTGGCTGACGCTAAACTTGTCCAACCTAACTTGGCTACGCTTCGTAATTTGGCTCGCAATCGGACTCGTGATTTATGCGATTTATGGGTATAAGAACAGCCGAAATGTTAATGAGTAGTGAGTAATGAGTAATAGGTAATTAGTAATGAGTAATGAGTAATGAGTAAGGAATAATTGTGAATCAGAGTTCAGGCTGCGCCTTCACACTTTTATTGCACTGCGTCAGCGTGCGCGTTGCGCCCGCTCCCGCATCGCATTCGCTTGCGATGACAAGTGGTACTCCGAATTCCGCACTCCGATGCGGAATCTTAATTAAAGTATTGCGTAGCAATGCGATTGAAAATGAGTTCGCTTACGCTCACACGATTCTTAAGATTCCGCATCACGCTACACTTCGTTTCGCGGTGCGGAATTCAGAAATGAAGTATTGCGTGGCATTAGGAGTACTTCTTGCTCATACTCCACCTCCGAATTCCGCACTCCGATGCGGAATCTTAATTAAAGTATTGCGCAGCAATGCCAATAATCGCATTCGCAATCGCTCATAGGGTCAAATGCTCATCCGCATTTTCCTTTCAAGATTCCTCATCACGCTACACTTCGTTTCGCGGTGCGGAATTCAGAAATGAAGTATTGCGTGGCATTAGGAGTACTTCTTACTACGTACGAATCAGAGTTCACACGCTGCGCGTGCTCACACTCTAACCTCGCAACACACAAAACAACTTCGCTTGCGCTCGTTCTTTTGAAAGTTGCGCTTAGGCTTGGCTGCGTCTTGCCAAGCCACTCTGCTGCAGAGTAACTCTTAGCCCAAAAGTAACTTCACAGCAGAGGCTTGGATTTTTCAATATGAAAAATCCAAGCAATGCGCAAGTATTGTTGCGCCGTAGGCGAAACCATACGCCAGCGCAATAAAAGCGTGAGGCGTAAGCCGAACTCCGAATCAAACGCGCTGCGTGAAATGCAGCGCAATCAAAGTATGAATGAAATGAATTCCGATTCCCAATTATTCATTACTCATTACTCATTACTCATTATTCCTTACTCATTATTCCTTACTCCTTACTCATTACTCCTTACTCCTTACTCATTAAACTAACTACTCAGGGAACGTGCCGCGCTTCGGATAATATGGCTTCGGAATGCGCATTCTACGAATTTGTGTCGAACGCGCCAATGCGTACATCATTATAAACCTGTTGGTGGGTTTTTCTTTAACTTTATCGATTCCAAACTTATCCACCAGTTTTTTATAAAGTTTCACCCATGTAAACGCAAAATCACCAAGTGCGACGAGAACGAATGCCCAAACAGTGACCGTCGCGTAATAATATAGAGTTGGATATGATTGCATGGCGAAAAAAGATGCGATTAATAGTACACCAGCGACTGGTAAAAACAATTCGGCGACCGAAGTTTTTGCATCAATATAGTCACGAATATAGCGTTTGACTGGACCTTTATCTTTTTCCGCAACATCACTTTCCTCTCTTGAAGTTTTTGAATTATATTGCCTTTCGCGCTTCATTTTATCTTGCTCACGAGCATATTTATACGCTTCCTTGCGCGTTTTTGAAACAATCGTGCGGTTCTTTTTCTTTTCCTGTTCCGAGCGTTTTGGAGTAACTTTACCCTTTTTATTGGGGTTCACCTCTTGAACATCCTCAATCTCGACTACTTGCTTATCACTTTCCTTTTTAGAAAATGGGTTTTTAATAATCTGCATAGTTACATATTAGCACAGTTGAGTCTTAGATGCAAATCGGCTTGTATTTATAACATAATCAAACATAGACTATAAATCTTTCAGCTCCTTAGGTACGCCATTTTCAGTTTTTGCCCAGTAATCAAACTCGGCATACACAATCCAACGCTCGGCATCGGAGTATTCTGGATGGCAAGTCGTGAATGTGAGCAGGCGTTTTGTCGGAATCGTTTCTGGTTCATGCGGAACTGGGAATAAAACATCGCTTGATTCTGGTGTAACAATTTCGCTACCTGTCACTTTATATACATACCAATAGTCACGCGTGCGAATCATTATATTCGTGCCTTCCACCATCAAAGGGGCATTTTGCATCGGTGCACCATAACCATTCCTGTGCGCTGCTGCTGCAAAATTACCTATTTCACCAGGCATGACAGTCGACCTAAAGTGCCCAAAACCATATAAATCTAGCACAGAACGGTCAGTTCCCTCGACCAGTGTGCGATAATATTCTTTACCGAAAGCAGAAACATAAACCACGCCCATCATTTCACCTTCACGCGTAGGAGTAGGCAAACTTGGCGGTTCACCTTTCTCTCTCTCGGCAACTTCCTCTGGTTCATATGTCCAATTTTGCGAGTTTATAAGTTCATTTTGTGCGCTATCTGCTTGCATTCCAGTCCATACAAACTGCCAAAACAGATAGCCAACAAGCACAAGAGTAGCAGTCAGTAAAACGCCAGATGAAATTCTGAGCCAAAACTTCAACTTTTTATTCGACTTTTCTGTTTCACCATCGTGCTGCTCTCCTGCTTCACTTTTGACAAAATTACTTTCGGCGACTTGGTCAGAAGTCGGCAGCGGCGGTACATTTTGCGCTTCGATTTCATCCGTGTTAGCAGTGCGAATATCATTATTTGTCATCTCTCTCCTTCATCTCTGTCACTCTCGCAAATTGCAAGGCGTACATACTCGGAACTTTCTTTATGTGGATGTTTTTTTCAAAAGTTACCAAGTATCCGAGTCCCAATCTGTCCACATACTTCTTATACAACTGCACATATGGTGAGGAATTAAGCGCATTTTCTAGCAAATATCGGTTACCGATTGCCTCAATAGTAAATGGTGGGACATAAGTTTCTCCCATTATCATTAACACATTCCCTACACACTCTATCGTCGAATTTGCAGTAATTGCATTGCCTTGAACTGCGATAATCTCTGCTCCACCAGCGTATAGTGCATTAATCATGCCTTCAATATCTTGCTGATGAATCACATAATCGTTAGACGTAAAATTGTTGCCACCTAAATTGTTAGTAGTGTTAGAATAATTTTCAGGCATTGCATCATCTAGCACGACTTTCAATCCAGAACCATTTATATCTGCACCTGCGTTATGGCGTGCAAGCATATCAAGTTCGCTCTTTTTCTCGCCGAACAATGAATTATCACCTTTAGACTGGCTAATGCTCTCGCCCAGCGAATCAACCTGCCTAGATAGCACCGTTATGTCGCTCGCGCGGTTCTCAATCATTTCGATGAGTGAACCTGCACCTCGTTGGTTCGATGCAGTGATCGAAAACCACGTAATCACGAAGCCACTCAACAAAAAAACTATGAACATCAAAGCCTTTCTGAACGGCACTTTACCTGTAACAATTTTAGCCACTTTACTTTGCCTCACATATCTGCTAATATATATTATACAAGAATGTGTTTGTTTAAGCAATACCGAAATGTGTATGTGTACAGTTTTGGTGATTGTGATGAAGGAAAGGAACGTATGGCAAGAAATAGTAAGTCGCAGAACCCAGCGAAAAGGGCAGAGGCGTTAGCCGAGTTAGAGGAGATGGAGCAGAGGCTCATACCTAAGAAGAAGGTGACGCCTAAATGGCTAGTGCCGACTTTTGTTACGCTACTAGTAGTAGGTTTGCTCTGGGTCGTAGTGTTTTATATTACGAACACTTATCCAATTCCAGGAATTCACAGTTGGAACATACTGATTGGATTCGTTATTATGCTGGTCGGGTTTATAATGACGATGTGGTGGCAATAAGTGTACCTTCGCTGAAAATGTGACTCTTCTCAAAACAGACAAAAAATATATTTATGTTTTCTCCTGTACCCTTGGGTGAGGAAAATGGGAAGGAAAATGCGAACGGAGGAGGAAAATGCGATTGAGCATTTGACCCAGCGATTGAGCATTTGACCCAGCGAAGGAAAATGCGAATGAGCATTTGACCCCATTTGACCCCATTTGACCCTTCGAAAAATAAACATGTTTTTTGTCTGTTTTGAGAGCACCTTATTCGCTCTGGCGTTTTGGTCAGGTTGTGAGAGTTGGTTTTGGGCGTTTGGTTTGCTAGACGTGGGTGATGTTGCTTTACCTTACTCAGAACCCCGCACTCCGATGCGGGGTCTTGAAAGGAGAATGTGAAGGAAAATGCGAATGAGCATTTGACCTCATTCGACCCTATTGCGTAGCAATGCGATTAGTGGTACAACATACCGGCGGTCGGTATGTTATGTGTTTCATTGGGCTGAGACGCATTTTTATTCTTAGTGTTGGCAAACTCCATATTTATGTTGTTAAAAAATGCTACACTTAATAGTGTGAACACGAAAAGCATTATTTTTGCGGGAGGCGGAACTGCGGGACACGTAAATCCGCTACTTGCGACTGCAAAAAAGATCCGAAGCATTGCGCCTGATGCCAAGATACGAGTTTTGGGAACCAGCGAAGGTATAGAGCAGAGATTAATTCCAGAAGCAGGGTTTGAGCTGGACTTTATTCCACGTGCACCGCTTCCTAGGTCTCTCAACATGAATGCTATAAAGTTTCCTGTTCGATTTTTGAGTGGCATAATTAAATGTAAGCGCATTTTTGAGGAACATCGACCTGCTGTACTTGTCGGATTTGGCGGTTTTGTGTCCACGCCAGCGTATATCGCAGCACGTCAGGCGCATATTCCAATCATTATGCATGAGCAAAACGCAAGTGCTGGTTTGGCGAACAAATTGGCTGCTGGATGGGCGGATTGCATAGCGATAACTTTTCCAAATACGACACTTCCACACGTAGAAAAGCAAGTTTTATTAGGTCTACCGCTTCGCGAAGAAATTGAAGATTTGGCAAATGTAGTTACGGATGAAAAAAAACGTCTTGAATTGAAACGCGACGCATTAAAACACTTTAACCTTAATCCCAATAAACCAACTTTGCTTATAACTGGCGGTTCACAAGGTGCAGTTATTATAAATAAAATAGTCGCTGTTGCGGCGAAAAAGTTGACAGAAGAGGCGCAAGTTATACATCTGACAGGTGTAGGAAAAAGTGACTCAGTTTTGGCGGAACTTGCAAAAAATGGCGTTGACTTGGCGAAATATAAAGTATTTGAGTATTTGGACTCTGTTCAGAAAGCATTCATTGCGGCAGATTTAGCAGTTTCACGTTCTGGCGCGGGTGCAGTTTCTGAAATGTCAGCATTATTATTGCCAGCAGCGTACATTCCATTTATTGTGGGAAATGGTGAGCAAAAACTGAACTTAGCAGAGTCAGAAAGCGTAGGTGGATCTTTTTCACTTGACCAACATAATTTATCACCTAAGTGGTTTTTGGAAACCGTGCTTCCTCTCATGAAAAATGCAGATGAACTGGCTAAAATGCGTGATGGATTGCGTAAAATACAGCGAGTAAATGCTGCTGATGAATTTGCGAAGTTGATTTTGGAGCGCGTAAATGGCTAAAAAAGTGATTGTCGCTATTATTTTTGTGCTTACTTGCGCGTTGCTTGTGTGGATTTTGTTATTTTGGGACGTTTTTGCTATTAAAAAGGCGAATATTGAGTTGTTAAATGAAGAAGGCTACATAAATAAAACGGCGGTCGCTACGAAAATTGAAAGTTTAGATAATGCACGCATTTGGCTGCTTAACACTGACCAATTGCAAGATGAGTTCAACGCGATTGAAGGTGTTGAATCTACGCAGATTAAGAAAAAGTATCCTGATTCGTTGATTATAAGTTTTGAGCCCAAGGTCGCAAAAGGACAGGTAAAATCTGGTGATAAGTACACTGTGCTCGATGCATCTGCTGATGTGATTACTGTTGTCGATAAAGAAGTTGCGAACCTTCCTGTTTTGGATCTTGATTTGAATCCAGAACATAAGGAGACGAATAGCGCATGTGTGCAGGCTGTTAGCGCAATTGGTGATGAATTGAAGGGTGAAGTTGTGCGTGCAAGCGCGAAAGATAAGAATAGCGTCCAGACTCAAATGAAGTCAGGAGTTACTGTCTACTGGGGTTCTATGGAAGACATCGCGTATAAAACGCAGATTGCCGTGCGAATTCTGAAAGACAAAAAACTTATTGATGGAAAGAGTTGGCTTGATATATCATCACCTGAAACACCTGCACTTAAGTAGTTTCGCTGAAAAGTAGCTTGTCATTTAGGTAGCGCGAGCGATAACGAACTCGATTTTTTTGTTTTGGTTTGTGTTGGTTTTGTTCTGTTAATACTCCTCTCAGAATTCCGCACACACTCCACCTCAGAATTCCGCACGTAGATGCGGAATCTTAATTAAAGTATGAGCCGATAGCGAACTCAATTTGTTGTTTTGTTTTGAGTTTTGTTTTTGTTGCGCGTAGCGCAACGTCTGGGAATCTTACTTTCGAGAAGTGTACGTTACTTACGCGTTGGGCACTTTTGTTGCGCTCGCTTCGCTTTCGCGGGTGCGCTACCTAGCTTGCTATGGTTGGGCTTATTTCTTGTCTGTTGTGTTGGTCATGTTTGTTGCGATCGTTTCGCTTTCGCGGGTGCGCTACCTAGCTTGCTATGGTTGGGCTTATTTCTTGTCTGTTGTGTTGGTCATGTTTGTTGCGCTCGCTTCGCTCGCGCATTGTTGTTTATTTTGTGTTTTGTTTTTCTTTACCCACCCAACCCACCCAAGGTTTATCTCTTGGTTGGCTTTTCTTTGCTCGCCTTTGGCTCGCATACACTTGTCATCCCGCCTCGCGCGTTGCGCGAGTGCGGGATCTGTGATTAGTGAGAAGTACGTTACGTGCAAAGAATGCAAATCCCGTGTCGCGCGTTTCACGCGCTACCTAGATGACAAAGAGCGAAGCAATGCGATTAAAGGAATTCATTTCATTCATGCTCTTATTGCGCTGGCGTATGGTTTCGCCTACGGCGCAACAATACTTGCGCATTGCTTGGATTTTTCAGTATGAAAAATCCAAGCCTCTGCTGTGAAGCTACTTTTGGGCTGGGAGTTACTCTGCAGCAGAGTGGCTTGGCAAAACACAGCCAAGCCTTAACGCAATATACACAACAACGAGCGTAAGCGAAGTTGTTTTGTGTGTTGCGGAGTAAAAGCGTGAGCGATAGCGAACTCCGTTTTGTACGTAGCAGTAGAAGGGCGAATTTTGTTTAATTGCATTGCTACGCAATACCTCATTTTAAGATTCCGCATCACGCTTCGCGCTCACGCGCTCCGCGGTGCGGAATTCTGAGCGAGAGTATGAGCGTGAGCGAATTCTGAATCCATTACTCCTTACTCATTAGCGAGGCGATAGCCGAGCGTTCATTACTCATTAATGAAGTTCATTACTCATTAGTTTTTCCTGCTCACTGCCTATTGACACGCGCTTAACTTTTATGCTACACTTATATTGTAGCGGTTATTGCGTGCAAGTTAATCGCTCGGCATATTGAAGTCTATAAAGGTGAAAGGCTTGGGATATGTGTTGTAAGAGTTGGGTTTAAAAAGGGGTAGTATGGTCAGTTTTTGCTGAGGCGCGCCACGAGACGTTTTTTGGTGTCGTTTTTCAAGTTATTAAGTTACGTATTGTTAAAAATATGCGCTATGGGGGTGTATGTCGGCATATTGAAGTCATAACTGGGTGTAAAAGGAGGAGTTATGAAAGATCCATTTGGATATAGTGCCAAGATAATGTATTCCGCTTGGCAAAAAAAGCAAAGTAGTGTGTGTGATAAAAATAGACACATAAAACCGCTGCTTGCGATATTATTAGTCGTCACACTTGTTTCTGTAAACTTTGCTGTGCATAATGTGAATGCGGCTAATGTTAGTGTGCCAAAACTTAATGAAGTTACGATTAAGCAAGGCACTGTGCAGGGGAAATTAAGTTTCACCTTGAACGCGAATAATCACGATTCTTATGATATAAAAGTGGTTAATTTGTATGGTAAAGTGGTTTACACGAAAAATTTGGGTAAAGGAACTAAGACTTTTAGTGTGGAAAACCTTTACCCATCTACTTATACTGTCACTGTGAGTGCGAAAAATAGTGCAGGTAAGGAGACGAAAACTGCTAAGATTGACCTTTTAATTAAGGAAAAGAACAAAAATTATAAGACAAAGTTCAGTGATTTGTTGGGGTTGAGTAAAGAGCGAACAGATTCGGTGCGCTGGTTATATCGCTTTGGAATAACGACTGGTTCTGGTGGTGCGAACACATATAAGCCAAAGGACACTGTGAATCGCGGTGCAATGGCGCAGTTCATGCATAGATTAGTCGGTTCTGTCGCTACTCAAAATAAAGTTCCAACGGTGAAAGACATTGGAAAACTGACAAGTGACAGGCAAAAAGACATAAAGTGGCTTGCTGCAGAGAAAATTACTGTGCTGAGCAGTGGAAAGTATAACCCAGGAAACGCAGTAAACAGAGGTGCAATGGCGGAATTTATGTATAAACTGGCTGGAAAGCCCGAACCTCAGCCTGTCGCAGCGGATTATTCCAAGATTAAGGACATATCAAAACTTTCAAAAGATAGGCAGAAAGCGATTGCATGGCTCGCAAAAAACAAGATTACAGTCTTGGACAAAGGAAAGTACAATCCTCAAAATGCGGTGAATCGCGGTGCTATGGCGCAATTTATGAACAAACTTTACGATTTTGTTCTAGTTAACACTCTTAAAAAGGCAGGAACTGAAACTTATGCATATTATGCACCAGGTTATGTGCCTGGAAGCGGCGGAAATACACCAGGAGGAGGCGGAACTGATCCAGGAGGTGGAACTGATCCAGGTGGCACTGACCCCGGCAGTGGAACTGATCCTGGTGGTGGAACTGATCCTGGCAGTGGAACTGACCCCGGTGGCGGAACTGACCCTGGTGGTGGCACTGACCCAGGCGGTGCGACTACTACGACTTATACAGTAAAGTTTTTTACAGATCCAAACTTGTTTTATGTAGAAAGAACAATCAAATCGGGTGAAATGATTGGCATAGATAACGTTCCAGAACCAAGCAAACCCTCTTTAGTTTTTGATGGTTGGTATACCGATCCAGACGATGCAACGACGGAGTGGCGTTTGGACAAAGATGCAGTTGTAGGCGATATGGAACTGACTGCAATGTGGAAAAACATTGAGTATGAAGTTGAGTTTTATAAAGATGTGAACGATTTGTATCTGAAACAGAAAGTGGAATCTGGTGCAGTGATTGGGATAAATAGCATCAGTGAGCCGACGAAACCGCATTATAAATTCTTAGGTTGGTATATAGACATCAACGATTCTACGAGTGAATGGCGTCTTGACAGGGATTTTGTGGTCGAAAATATGGCATTGACTGCGATGTGGAAGCGATTAAATTATACAGTCACTTTCAATAATGATGATGACACGCTATTCACGACTCGCACTGTAGATTCTGGTGAAGTGATTGGCACAGTGCAACCACCTCAAAAAGCAGATTCGGATTTTCTTGGTTGGTTTAGTGACCTAGATCCTAGCACATCAGCGTGGCGTTTGGATAAAGACCAAGTGGTGAGTGATATTACACTTACTGCAAGATGGAAAAAGACCGAATACTTGGTGAAACTTTATTCGGATGAAGGAGTGGAGTATAGTAGCAAAACTCTGAGCGTAGGTGACACAGTGGGCGCGATTAAAGATCCTGAAAAAACGCATTATGAGTTCGATGGCTGGTATACTACTGGAACGACTCCTGCAAAGTGGAATCTTCTTAGCAGTCCAGTTACATCAAACTTGACATTGGTCGCAAAGTGGAATCGCATTACATATTCTATTACGCTTGATTCTGCAAATGGCGATGTTATTTTGAGTAAAACAGTAAATTCAGGCGATTCAATAGGTCAAATCGCTGATCCAACAAACGGTTCTGATAAGTTTTTAGGTTGGTATTATACTGCAGGTTCTGTTGAGAGAATGTGGGATGTTGAAACTTTCCCTGTTGTTAGCAATATGGAGATATATGCAAAGTGGAGCACATCAAGTTTTGTTGTAAAGTTTGATACGCAAGGAGGGACTGGCATAGATTCACAAGGCTTGAATGCAGGAGATTTGGTCGCAAAAGTGGCAAATCCAACTATGTTGCATTATGACTTTGTGGATTGGTATAGGGACAAAGACTATAAAGACAGATGGGATTTTGATACGCACATTGTGACACAAGATATGACGTTATATGCTGCATGGAGTCTGAAAAACTATAAAGTCACTTTTGCATATGACAATGGCACAGTGGATTTCGTACAGACTATTGCCGCGAAAACGCCAGTAGTAAGTGTGCCACAGAATCCAACGAAGGTGAATTTTATATTCGGAGGATGGTTTAGTGATGCGCCTACATTCCAAAAAGGTTGGGTTTTTGCGACTGACCTCGTGTTAAATGATACTACGCTTACTGCAAAGTGGAATCCTTTGACGCACAGAGTTTCGTTTAATTCCAATGGTGGAACGTATGTTCCTGAGCAACAAGTGGCAACAGGTGATATTATAGCCACATTTCCTGCTCCGACGCAATCTGGATATAATTTCTTAGGGTGGTTTTATGGCACTAATTTTGAAACGAAGTGGGATTTGGATACAGATGCAGTTTCAGCAGATATTCTTCTCACTGCGAAATGGGATCGCAAAACGCGCACTGTAAAATTCAACACTAATGGTGGAAATGTCATCAATCAACAGGAGATTACTTTGAACACCGGCATTACAGAACCAAATGAGCCGACTAAGGTAAAAGCACTGTTTTTAGGTTGGTTTTCTGATGCAGAATTGACTATTCCATGGGATTTTGTTTCTGATGTAGTTCAAGATGATATTACATTGCACGCCAAATGGCTTGAAAACTTGAAATTTACGTTTATAGGAAGCGCAATCAGTGAATTTAGGTTGCACGCTAGTTGGTCTCTTGCAAGAAGAAACGGATGCGAATACTCTGTTGACGATGTAAATTATATGTCATTTAGTTCAAAAACACTAAGGTTTACAGCGACGAACACCATATATTTCAAAGGTGATTGCCGTGACACATCTGGCAGGTTGGACTATATGTTTGCAGATTCGTTCACTTCATATGGTGGAAACGTGAAAGTCAGTGGGGGAGTGATACCTTTGATGGATGGACTTGCATCAATCACCACTAAAGATAACATGTTTCGCTATATGTTCAGAAACGATAACATCAGTGAAATCGAACCAGAACTGTTTTTTGGAATCGAGGGTGCGCCCAAAAGTGAACTATTTAGAGCAACTTTCTCGGGCAACAAACTTAGCAAGATACCAGACAATTTGTTCGCCAATATAAGTGGACCACCTGCAAACAACGCATTCAATTCCACTTTTATGAACAACCCACCGCTTTGTGAAATCGGAGATTTGGGCATGAACATAACGGGTGCCACTTCAGATAATGGCACTTATAGTAGCATGTTCAAAGATTCAGGCACTGACGCTAGCGTAACTGAAATTAGAGTCCCCAATGGTGGTTTAATCGAGATTTTCACCAATCAACCGACCACTTTTGACTCACTTGCTAAGTTGTATACTGGGACTAGAACGAATGGGGCGTTTTCAGGCACAGGATGGAGTACCTCATATGCAGACTTTGCCAACATTCCGACCACATGGGTGTAACACCCCTCACCCCTCGAATTCCGCACTCTCCTACTCAGAATTCCGCACGCCACCCCTCTGAATTCTGTGTAGGAGCAGGCGAATGAGCCTGCGACCCAACGCGATTGAGCGTTTGACCCCAGGCGAAGGAAAATGCGAATGAGCATTTGACCCCCTGCGACCCAACGCGAGGAGCGTCCGACCCTCTGGAATCTTGAAAGGAGAATGCGAACGGAGGAAAATGCGATTGAGCATTTGACCCAGCGAATGAGCATTTGACCTCATTCGACCCTATTGCGTAGCAATGCAAATAAATCGCATTCATTTCATTCATACTCTAATAGCGCAATAAATATAACACTAGCCTTTGGCTAGTGTTATATTTGCGCAAGCGTGCTGTAACTTTACTCTGGGCTTATACAAACCAATCAAAATGTTTTTTGCTTGTTCTAGGCATCAGCACCATTACCTCCACCACAGAATGCGCACACCACCCTTGTCATCTAGGTAGCGTGCAAAGCACGCGACACGGGATCTGCGTACACAATGGAATTCGCCTAACGGCTCATGCTTTGATAGCACTGCGCTCCACGCAGTGCGTTTGAATCGGAGTTCAGGCTACGCCTTCACACTTTTATAGCGCAATAAATATAACACTAGCCTTTGGCTAGTGTTATATTTGCGCAAG
>JAISFQ010000066.1 GCA_031263495.1 Candidatus Nutricula glyptotermitis | reverse complement strand
CGCCAGCGCTATAGAAGCATGAATGAAATGAATTCCGATTCCCGCGCGAGGCGCAGCCGAGCGCAATTATTAACTATTAACTATTCATTATTAACTAGTCTCACTACTAATTACTCATTAAACTAGTCCGACTCAGGTCTCGGATCTATCATGCAACCATACACACGTGTATCGTCCACTGAAATGCCACCTGGGAAGTATAAGGGCTCTTTTCGCTCTCCAACTCCTTCGGGCATTGTAAATAAGTATCCATCCTTAGTTTCCTTTACGTCCATTTGCACTTCGTAGCCGTTTTCGCTAGTAGCAATATCTGACCCACCAAAGTAAAATGACTCAGTGTTTATATCCCAAAAATACTTATACTCTTCAAGCGAAAAGTCTTCTGGAATTAGTTCACGCCTCACTAAACATTGCCAAGTAAGTTCATCATCTTCGAGTTTTGTAGGGTTAACCGTCGTCGCTTGATACAACTCCTGCAACCCGCCAACTGTATTCGTGTTACATTCTTTGATGTCATCTTCAGTACCACCCTCACCAAGATTTACGCCATAATACCTAGTGTCCACATCATACTTTACACCACGTTCTCTTAAGCATGCTGTAAACATAAAAGCAAGTTCCTTAATCTCGGTTTCCGTAATCTTATCGTCTGCAAGCACTTCAAGTTGCATATCATTCGTAGCATTTTCCCGCGCTTCCGCAAACTCTGTTTCATATAGGTTTACTGCGTTATTGTCCGCGTTATTTGCGCATGCACTTACGCTAAACATCAGCATAATCGCCAATACAAACGCAAAACCTTTTCGTATGCTGCTCATAATATCACTCCAGTTACTATTGTACACTGTTTGGGAGAAGTGTGCAAGAGAGATTTAAAAAGCTAAGTTGACGCATATTGATATGTTAGTGGCTTCTGTGGTACAATTAATAATGTGGAAATAGAGATAAAGCACGATGCGGAAAAATATCTTAGCAAGTTGCCGAAAACCGATAGTAATCGTATACTGGATGCCATAGAAGGGCTTATGGAAAAGCCGATGGTTGGAGATATACAAAGACTTAAGGGTAAAAATGGCGATTGTAGGCTTAGGATTGGGAAGTACCGTGTCGTATTTCTGCAAAAAGGCGAGAATGCTATTTATGTTTCTCACATTGACACGAGAGGTCAAGTGTACAAGTAGGTCGTAGTAGGAGAAAAAATGACAAAAGCGGAGTTATACTCTATGATTGATGAATTGCCTGACGAGACAGTGCGGGCACTTGAAACCATAGTCTTGCAGTTGCAAACGACGGAGGACTATTGGAAGCCTGTGATTGAACCTGCAAACGCAGAGGAAATCGCCATAAACGCTACTGCAATGGTTGAATATGAAAAAGACCCAACAACTTTCTCACCACTATCTGAAGTGCGTGCAAGGTTGGCATAAGAGGCTTGCCACAAACCAAAATGCAAGGTTATTGAAAGTTAATAGTTAATCGCCTTCGTCTTAGTTAATAGTTAAGATTCGGAATTCACACACTTTGTGCGCTCATCATTAATTGTGAGTGCGAAGTGCATGAGAATGCGGATGAGCGTTCGACACCATCCGATTATTCATTATTCCTTACTAGTTACTCATTAACTCAATCCGCCTCGGGGCGTGAATCACTTTGGCATGCCATAACTTTATCGTCCCATATGTGAACACCGCCCGGCAAATATATTTCTGGCGTCGGAGGCACCTCTGTATATGTAACTTCTTCCCATCCGTCTCCACTGCTGGTTTCACCTTCAGGTAGCACGTATTCTTCCTCAAGTCGTTTTTGATAATACTTCCAATCCTCAGTCGTAAAATCGTCTGGAACTATGCCACGTCTAACTAAACATTGAGCATAGAGTTCATCATACTCAACGTTTGTGGGATTTAGTGCTATTTCGCTGTATAATGTTCCTACACCACCAATCGTGGCTCGCGAGCATTCACGTTCCTTTTTGTACAAAGCATCTTTTCTTGCATTAACGACATCGGGGCTTATAGTTGATTCGTTTGCCCTAGTTATGCCATAATCAAAAGTAGTACTAACTTGGTAAAACTTATCAACAGAAGCACCTATGCCTGCATCATGCAAACAAACAGTATAAAGTTCTGTCAACTCCTTAACTTCCGCTTCCGTAATCTTATCGTCCGCAAGCACTTCAAGTTGCATGTCATTCGTCGCTCTTTCGCGTTCTTGGGCAAACTCTTCCGCGTATGGGTTTACTGCATTGTTATCAGAAGTAGCGCATGCAGTCAGAACGAACAGCGACATCAGTGCAAATATGCATATTAAGCGTTTCATGGTTATTATTGTACACTGTTTGGGGATGGGGTGCAAGTCTTAATGAATAATGAGTAAGGAGTAATGAGTAATGAGTAAGGAGTAATGAGACTAGTTAATAGTGAATAGTTAATAGTTAATAATTGGAATCGGAATTCGCTATCGCTCATACTCCACCTCAGAGTTCCGCACGTAGATGCGGAATTCAGAATAGAAGCATGTGTGGAGTCAAGAACAGAGGCACTAGTAAAGAATGTAACCCCGTTCGTATAACTCATAGAAATTGGAACGCTACCGTTACAGTTTGCAATAATATTAAATGTGTAGTAGAATATTAACAGGCGGTGGACAAGGTAGAGTTAGGTTTATGGAGGAATGATGAAAAACCTAGTTGACAAGGGCGCATTGCGTAATGCAACGCGTGATGGTGCACCCCCCCCCCCCCCCTTAAATTGAGGTCGGCGGACAATATGGGCGCGAGTGCAGGTGTAGATAGGAAAAATGATATGGGTGTGATTAGCATTGACGGTTTGACGCGCGATTACGGAAACGGTAAGGGCGTGTTCGATTTGTCGTTTGACGTGGCAAAAGGCGAGGCGTTTGGGTTTTTAGGACCGAATGGCGCAGGCAAAACGACCACTATTCGCCACTTAATGGGCTTAATCAAGTCGCAGAAAGGCAGTTGCACGATTAACGGAATGGATTGCTGGTCTGAAAGTTATAAAATACAGCGTACGCTTTCATATATACCTGGCGAAACGGCGTTTTTCGACGACATGACAGGCACAGATTATCTGAACTTCATCGGCAAATATCGCGGTGATTATTCAGAAAAGCGCAAAAACGAGTTGGTTGACGCTTTCGGGCTCGATGCACGCAGTAAGATTAGCAAAATGAGTAAGGGTACGAAGCAGAAAATCGCTATTGTCGCGGCATTTATGCACGATTCTGATGTGTTCGTTCTCGACGAAGCGACCAGTGGGCTTGACCCCTTGATGCAGAACCAGTTCATCTCGCTGGTTACTGCGGAGCGCGATAAGGGCAAGACGATTCTCATGTCAAGCCACAGTTTTGAGCAGGTAGAACGCACATGTCATCGTGTCGGCATAATTCGCGAAGGTAAACTTGTTGCTGTCGATTCGATTGATGCGTTGCGCGCGAATCAGGTCAGGAGTTACGTAGTCACACTGCAAAATGTGGGCGATGTGCAGGCGTTTTCAAAAGAACCACTTACCGTCACGTGCACGCAAGAAAATAGAGTGACGGTTTCTGTACAGAACAATATGCGCGAGTTTATCAGCGTTATGAACAAGTACGCGGTTACGAATATTTATGCGCCGAACCAAAGTTTGGAGGAAGTTTTTATGCATTATTACGGAGGTGAGCAGGATGTTTAATCTTACGCTTTACAAACACGAAGTGCTAAGAAGCGTGAAAACGTTCGTGATTTTTGCTGTACTGCTTGCGTTCGAACTTATCTCAACGATTACGATGTATCAGCCCGAAATGCAAAAAATGTTGGACAGCATTATGGAAATGATGCCTGAGTTAGCGGGAGTTTTAGGCATGGCAACAGGCGCAACGACTCTTGACGGCTATATCGCGTCGTATATGTATGGGTTTGTCATGCAGACAATTCCGATGGTTTTTGTTTGTTTGTGCGTGAACCGCGCTGTTGCGAGTTATGTTGACCGCGGATCGATCGCTAACTTGCTTGTTTCGCCTGTAAAACGCGCAGAAATTGCGGTCACACAAATGTTCGCGATTGTGACTTCTGTCTTTGCACTTATCGCGTTTTCCGCAGGTTTTCAAATCGTAATTGCCGAAGTTATGTTTCCTAACGAACTTGATGTAGGCAGTTTTATTGTACTGAACATCGGGCTACTTGCGTTGCAATTGTTCATCGCAGGATTCTGTTTCCTGTGCTCATGCATATTTAACGACTCAAAGTACAGTATCGGAATCGGCGCAGGCGTGCCAGCACTCATGTTTATCTTAAAAATGCTTGCAAGTTCAGGCGAAAGTGTGGAAAACATAAAATACGCGACGTTCTTTACGCTGTTTCAGCCTGAAAACATAATCGCTTGGGATGCGGGTGCGCT
>JAISFQ010000064.1 GCA_031263495.1 Candidatus Nutricula glyptotermitis | reverse complement strand
TCCCGTGTCGCGCACGCCAGTGCGCTACCTAGATGACAAAAATGGAGTTCGCCTAACGGCTCATACTCTGATTGCTCGCTTTCGCTCGCATTAAACGGAATTCATTTCATTCATGCTTTAATTGCGCTGGCGTATGGTCTCGCCTACGGCGCAACAATACTTGCGCATTGCTTGGATTTTTCAGTATGAAAAATCCAAGCCTCTGCTGTGAAGCTGCTTCTGGACTAAGAGTAACTCTGCAGCAGAGTGGCGTGGCTTGGCGGAGCCCAGCCAAGCCGTTGCGCCACCTACACAACAACAAGCGTAGCGAAGTTGTTTTGTGTGTTGCGGAGTAAGAGTGTGAGGGCGCGTAGCGTGTGAACTCCGTTTTGTACATAGTGAGAAGTACTCTTAATGCCACGCAGTACTTCATTTCTGAATTCCGCACCGCGAAACGAAGTGTAGCGTGATGCGGAATCTTGGACAGCAGCAGGCGAATGAGCCTGCGACCCAATGCGAATGAGCATTCGACCAGTGAGCGAGAGCGAATGCATTTAACGGTGTTCGCATGCGCTCACACTTTTAATTAAGATTCCTGCCTACGCAGGAATTCTGAGGTGGAGTGGTGCGGGGTTCTGAGAGGGAGTGTGAGCGAATACGATTAATGGTGTTCGTGCTACACGCTACCCAGACGACAGGAACACAAAAGCAGTGCCTCTTGACAGCTTAGTGAAAAACGGTGTAGTATTATAAGTACGAAACTTGTAAGTATTCTGAAATTAAAGGGAGATATTATGGCAAAAAGTTATGCGATTTACGCAGACAGGTTTTTTCTGCCAAGCGGAGAGACTGGAAAGGGTTACTTGGAGGTGACCGATGGTAAGTTTGGCGAATTTAGCGTAGATAAGCCGAATTTAGAGGTTTTAGATTATGCTGGTAGGGGGGTAGCGCCTGGCTTAATTGACACGCACATACATGGTTGGAACGGCAATGACGCCATGGATGCATCGGAGGATGGGTTGCGTACGCTTTGCAAAGATTTGCTGTCATGTGGTGTGACAAGCGTTTACCCAAGCACGCTTACTGGTAGCGCAGATGAGTTAGATGAAGTGTGCAAAGTAGTAAAAAGTGTTTATGATGAGCAACAGGCTGGCGCGCAAGAAGGTGTCGGGGCGAAAATAGCGGGCATATTTTTTGAAGGTCCGTTTTTCACAGAGAAGTATAAGGGCGCGCAAAACCCAAAGTACTTTTCGGATCCTGACATAAAGTTGTTCGATAGATGGCAGGAAAGTGCTGGTGGGCTCATAAAAAAGATTGCATTTGCGCCTGAGCGTAAGGGCGTTACAGAGTTCGTAAAGCAACTTTTGGAGCGAAACGTCATAGCGGCGATTGGGCATTCTGCAGCGACTTATGCGGAAGCGGAAGCAGCGCTTAATGCTGGTGCGACTGTAATTAATCACACATATAATGGCATGAGCGGGTTGTCGCACAGAGAGCCTGCGATGGCCGGTGCGGCGTTCAATTCGCCAGATGATGTGTATGCAGAATTGATTTGCGACGGACACCATGTTCACCCTGCTGCTGTCGAGATTTTGATTAAGATTAAGTCGCCTGAGAAGGTGGTTTTGGTAACTGATGCTATGCGTGCTGGCGGTTTGCCTGATGGCGATTATATGCTTGGCGAGTTTCCTGCGTACATGAAAGATGGCGTGGTCAGACTGAAAAATGAGGCTGGTTCGCTCGCCGCAAGCACTCTGAAACTGTGCGACGCTGTAAAAAATGTGATTAAATGGGGTGCAGCAACTCCTGCTGACGCTGTGAAAATGGCGACTGCAACTGCTGCAAAGAGTATGGGCATTGAGAACACTGCGGGCTCGATTGCGAAAGGTCGCGCCGCTAATTTCGTAGTGTTTTCCGCAGATTACGAGTTGCTTGAGACGTACGTTGATGGCGAATTAGGTTACGAAGCCTAGTCTGCACTGGCACGCAGTACTTCATTTCTGAATTCCTGCGAAAGCAGGAATCTTAATTAAAGCATGAGCGATAGCGAATGCATTTAACAGTGTTCGCATGCGCTCACACTAGTTTTAAGATTCCGCATCTACGTGCGGAATTCTGAGGTGGAGTGTGAGCGAAGCGAATTCCATTGCGTGGCAATGCAGATCCCGTGTCGCGCACTACGTGCGCTACCTAGATGACAAAACAAAAAACAAAACCCAACAACCAAGCCCAACTCCCCCTACCTGACCTTAACCCCGAGCGAATAATATAACTTCATAACAGATAAAAAATATGTTTATGTTTTCGAGGGGTCAAATGGGGTCAAATGCTCATTCGCATTTTCCTTCCCATCTTCCTCACCCAAGGGTACAGGAGAACAAGCAAAAAATATTTTCATACCTGTGGTCTTAAGAAGTGTGTTTTCAGCGAAGTACTCTGCGGTAGCGCTGGGATTCGAACCCAGGGTGGGTTGCCCCACACAGGTTTTCAAGACCTGCTCATTCGGCCGCTCTGACACGCTACCCTCGTACACAAAAAGTGCACAACATATAGTATAGCAGAATGTGGTATAATATACAAGTAAAGTTTTTTAGGAGGATGTGATGAAAGTTACGATAGCGATTAAGGATCAGGACAGGATTGATCTGAAAACCGACTTAACTTCGGATGAGCTGGTAAGTATGTTCGAAAGTGCGAAGAAGGATGGTAAGTTGCTTCGCCTGATGGACGCAGATGATGGGCAGATTATTTTCGTGCAACCAGACGAAATTAAGTTTTTGATTATCGACCCTAAGGAAGCGCAACCTGTCGGTTTTGTGAACTGAGCAGGTTAAAAGATAAGTTATTGGTAGGTTATAGGTAAAGGAGAATGATGGCGACAGTAGATAATGAATTGTTACAGGCAGCGTGCGAGGCTGGGCGGAAAGCATATGTGCCATACTCAAAGTACACAGTTGGCGTGGCTGCGAGGACCGAATCGGGCAAGACGATAGTCGGGTGCAATGTCGAGAATTCGTCGTATGGATTGACGCTTTGCGCGGAATGTGCGCTGGTTTCGAATCTATACTTGCAAGAAGCAGGCAAGATTACGGAGTTTGTGTGTGTAAATGCTGATTCTGAGGTCATTACGCCATGTGGCAGATGCAGGCAATTGTTGTTTGAGCACTCGATTCGCGGTGTTACGAAGATTTGGGTAAAAGCAGATGTTTGCATTATGCCTGACGATTTAGTGCCTTATGCATGGGACGCACTGATTAATTAATAGTTAATAATTAATAATTAATAATTGATTCGGAGTTCGCTAATCGCTCACAATTAGTTATGAGTGAATGTTGCGTTAATTCCAATTATTAATTATTAACTATTAATTATTAATTAAGGAAGGTAAAATATGGCAGATAATGCAAGTAAGTTAGAAAGTGTGATTTCGCTGGCAAAACGGCGCGGGTTCGTGTTTCAGTCGGGCGAAATATATGGCGGAACAAGGTCAGCGTATGATTATGGACCACTCGGTGTTGCGCTAAAAGAGAACATCAAGCAGGCTTGGTGGCGGTCGATGACTATGGAACGCGACGATATCGTAGGTTTGGATTCGTCGGTCATTTTGCCGAAGGAAGTTTGGGTTGCATCAGGACATTTGGGCGTATTTACTGACCCACTGACTGAATGTACCGCATGTCACAAGCGATTTCGCGCAGACACATTGGAGGACGCGTTTGAAACGAAGCATGACAGGCGTCCTAGCGGCATGGACGAGATTCCGTGCCCTAATTGCGGTACGAAAGGCAAATGGACAGAACCGCGTGACTTTAATATGATGTTAAAGACCTATTTAGGACCAGTTGAGGACGATTCCGGGCTACATTATCTGCGTCCTGAAACCGCGCAAGGCATTTTCATTAACTTTCAGAACGTTCAGGGTGCGTCGCGCAAAAAAGTTCCATTCGGTATCGCGCAGATTGGAAAGTCGTTCAGAAACGAGATTACACCTGGTAACTTTATATTTCGTACGCGTGAATTTGAGCAGATGGAGATGGAGTTCTTCGTCGAACCCTGCACTTCCGAGAAATGGCATCAGTATTGGATTGATGCGCGCAAGAAATGGTACGAAGATTATGGCATTACGCCTACAAACTTGCGCCTTTATGAGCACCCGAAAGAAAAACTTTCGCATTATTCCACTAGAACAGTCGACGTAGAATATCGGTTCGGTTTCCAGGGCGATGAGTGGGGCGAATTGGAAGGCATCGCGAACCGCACAGATTTCGATTTGACGACTCATTCCGAGCATTCAGGCAAGGATTTATCATACTTTGACCAAGCGCAAAATAAGCGTTATATGCCATACGTAATCGAGCCAGCAGCAGGCGTAACTCGCTCTTTAATGGCATTTTTAATCGACGCATACACCGAGGACGAAGCACCTAACACCAAAGGCGGTTTCGATAAACGCACAGTCCTAAAACTAGATTACCGTTTAGCGCCAATAAAAGTCGCAGTTCTGCCACTTTCAAAGCACGAAACACTAGTCCCAGTCGCTAAAAAACTTGCCGATGACTTGCGCAAATTATACGCTATCGATTACGATGACGCAGGCGCAATCGGCAGACGCTATCGCCGAAACGACGAAATCGGCACTCCATTTTGCATCACCATCGACTTCGACACGCTAGACGACAAGCAAGTTACTGTGCGCGAAAGGGACACTATGGAGCAAACCCGCATGCCAATAAGTGACGTCTTGAAGTTTCTTGCAGATAAACTTTAACTGCACCCTTACCTTCTCATCCCCAGGTGCACACTCCACCTCTGAATTCCGCACCGCGAAACGAAGTGTAGCGTGATGCGGAATCTTAATTAATGTGTGAGCGTAGCGAACTCCTTATATTTAAAGCATGAGCAATAGCGAATGCATTTAATCGCATTGCTGCGCGCAACTTACAAAACCTGTCTTAGTCAAGCAAAATTCGACGTTCGGGTTCGATTCCCACAAAAAAACAAACAAACAAGCATTTGAGCGAACGACGGGAATCGAACCCGCATAATCAGCTTGGAAGGCTGAGATTCTACCATTGAACTACGTTCGCATGCAGGCGAAAAAGAAAACACCTGCATATATTTAACCAGAGGCTACGACTAAAGGAGAAGTCATAAATGTAGCCTACGTTAAATAGTTTACACTACTTTGCGCTCGGTATCAAGTACCGATTGCATCCAAAATTACCATTCGCAAATTACGACTGGCTTAATCAGATCTTTTGGCTTGTCAGACATAACTTGAACCGCCTCAGGTATCTTATCAAACCCTTCGTATCTGTGCGTTACAAGTCTGCCAGGATTAATCCTGCCTGCGACGACCATATTTGCCAAGCGACGCATTCTTTCACGTCCACCAGGCATCAAACCGCCACGAATGTCCTTGTGACCCATGCCCATTCCCCATTCAAGCATAGGGATTTTCAGAGGCTCAAGCGAATCGAAGTAGTTGATATTACCAAGTGTTCCGCCAGGTTTCATAATCTTAATCGACTGAGTGAACGTCTCTTGATTACCGCCTGCCAAAATTACGCGATCGACGCCTTTTCCGTCAGTCAAGTCCAAAATCTGCTTATCAATATCACCGTTGTGGTAATCGATAATATGCGTAGCACCAAATTCCTTAGCAATCTCTACGCAATTTGGACGTGAGCCTACTGCGAAAATACGACCAGCACCTCTCAAAACTGCACCTTGAACAGCCATTAAGCCGACAGGCCCAATTCCAATCACTGCGACATCATCGCCAAAGCGCACATTCGCAAGTTCAGCACCATGAAAACCGGTCGGTGTCATATCAGACAACATCGCGCCGACCTCAGGATCTACACCCTCAGGCAAATGCGCCAAGTTTCCATCGGCTTCATTGATGTGAATGAACTCCGAGAACACGCCATCTTTTTGCGTGGTAAACTTATAGCCACCAAGCATTCCGTGCGTGTGTTGCTGCCAACCATCTTGTGCCTCTTCGGACAACCAGTCAGGCGTAATCGCAGGAATAATCACCCTGTCACCAGGCTTAAAGTCCTTGACTAACTCGCCGACCTCATCGACAATACCAGTTCCTTCATGCCCTAAACCTCTGTCTTGCAATACTCCAAGCACACCTTTGATCGTGTGCGTATCGGATGAACATGGAGCCAAAACTAATGGGCGAACAAGCGCATCTAGCGGTCCACACTTCGGTTTAGGCTTCTCAACCCAATCGGCTTTACCGATTCCTACCATTGCATATACTTTCATAACAATCCTTTCGTTATAATTATCGTTAACTTATTGAAAATTGTATAACAACTTTCGCTTAAAATTATACCACTTTTTTAAAGTAAGTTCAAATGTTGCACGCGTGGTAGCGTTTCAGAATATGTGGGTTGTACGAACTGACTCCTTTGTCATCTAGCAAGCGAATGCGATGCGGGATCTTAAAATAGAGTATGTGCCACTAGGCGAATGCATTTAATGGTGTTCGCATGCGCTCACACATATTGTAAGATCCCCAGACATCGAGACAAGTCTCGATTGCTAGATGACAGGAAAAAGCACAAAGTGCTTTTTCGTTTTGAACAAAATGTAACATTTGCATTCCGTTCTGACAGTGAGTAAACTAATTACTGTAACTTTCAAAAGTTACATGTAGTAATGATAAATTAAGGAGGAAATATGTTTACCAGCAAGGTAAAATGGTTCTCAGGGTATTCGGTCGTCTTGGTCGTAATGCTCGCAGTTAGCGCATGTTCAGGTGGCGCTAATGTGGAAAATGGTTCGAGTTCTGTAAGTCAGGAGCCGAAACCGTATAATGTGGAGCACATCCAAAAAGATGATGCTGTAGCCGCGTTATTGCCTGATAGTATAATTGAAAAAGGCACAATAGAAACAGGGACGGAAGCGGGTTATGCACCTGCTGAGTTCGTTGATGATAATGATAACATTATCGGTTTTGATGTTGATTTGTCGAATGCAATAGGCAAAGTTCTTGGTGTGAACTTCAATTGGCATTCAGCATCGTTTGATTCACTAATCGCCTCGCTCGGCACAAAGTATGACATCGCATTTGCATCGATGTTTGTGACACCTGAGCGCCTAAAAGAGGCAGATTTTATTACATATGACAAAGTAGGGTCGAATGTAGTCGTGCAAAAGGGCAATCCAAAGGGTATTTCGCTTGCCGATTTTTGCGGAATCACTGTCGCTGTGCAAAAAGGCACGCAGGAGGCAGATGATGCTGAAAGTTATTCTGCCGCTTGTAAAAGTGATGGTAAATCGCCTATTGAAGTGCTAATTCACGACGCACAGACAGTTGCTACGAATGATGTGATTACTGGCAAAGCAGATGCGACTTTTGCGACGCAGATAGTTGGCGATTATGCGGTCAAAATTACGGGCGACCAATTGGAGTCACTTGGCATTTACAACGATCCATATGACATCGGCATCGCGGTTAAAAAGTCAGATTCTATCGAAAATGCATTGCAACAGGCGATTCAAAAGTTAATCGACACTGGTGAATACCAAAAGATTGTCGATAACTGGGGTTTGGGCTCAGGAATTGCTGCGTCGGAGATTTTGAAGTAAGTTTTTGTAACAATTCGTTAACATTTGCGCTTACACGATAATCGGAGTAACATTTTACATAAGAACTTGCGCGTTTTGCTTTATTGCGAGATGTGAAGGTTCTGAAGTAGGGGGTTTGAAATGACCCAAGGCAAGTGTTTAATAGGTCCCGCTCACAATGCTTTTTACGAAGCAGAACTGAGAGATGCTTATTAAATGCGTTAGACATGAGAAGAGGGAAATATCATGGTTACTAAAAATTATATACTGCGGTTACGCAAGGTTATTGCTGCTGCACTTATGATTATGATGATTGCGGGCATTAGTGCTTGCAGTGTGGGCAAAAATGCGGAATCGGTTGCTGAAAATGGCGCAGGTTTTGATTTTATGGCTATTCAAAAAGATGATGCGATTGCAGATTTATTACCTATTGAGGTGCGAGAATCTGGCGTAATACAAGTTGGTAGTGATACCACTTATTCGCCATTCGATTTTATCTCGGAGGACAATAAGATAACTGGCATTGACATCGATATTGCTAAGGCGATGAGCAGGGTATTGGGAGTTGAAATTGTGTTTAACACATCAATTTTCGATCAGATTATACCGTCGATTGGCGCGAAATATAACGCAGGATTTTCTGCACTGTTTGTGACGGATGAACGCATTAAGCAGGTAGATTTTGTAAGTTATATGCAGACGGCATCTGTTGTAACGGCGCAAAAAGGCAATCCTAGCGCAGTCGATCCGAAAAATCTGTGTGGCAAGAAAATAGCAGTTCAGACTAACACGACAGAGTTTCAGGACGCCGAAGCGATTGGCGAAAAGTGCGTTGCTAGCGGCAGAGATAATGTTACGATTTTGGCAAACGATTCGCAGGCGCAGGTCACGAATTATGTTGCGACTGGAAGGGCGGACGTAATGTTTACTGAAAAGGCAGTCGCTGGTTATGCTATAAAGTTGTCTGATGATAAGTTGGAAATGCTTGGAGAGTATGGTGATGACAACTATCTGCTCGGTATTGCGCTTAAAAAGGGCGATTCACTTGCAGTTCCATTGCAAAAAGCACTGAATGTGCTTATTCAAAGTGGCGATATGGACAAGATTTTGGACACTTGGGGCATTACAAATGGGTCAGTAACGGAATCAAAAGTCATAAAAACCAGTGCTGACTTTGAAGCGGCAAGCGGTAATTGATTCGGAATTCGCCTGTAACTCGTCATTGCACAACTTGATTGTGCAATCTGAGATCCCACGATCAAGTCATGGGATGACGAGCGGGTGACGTGCGGAATTCAGAGTGAGTGACGTGCGGAATCCAGAGTAGTTAGTGATTAGAAAAGGAAGTGTGATTATGTTTCGTAAAAAACAGGAAGAGATAGAGATTGAGGGGCGGATTAATGCCGTCCCCGTCTCGCACCCTGGCAGAATCGTGGGAGTTCTCGCGGTTTTGCTGGTTGTGGCGGTAGTAATTAGTGATTTGTTTGCGAATCCGAACTACCGATTTGACGTTGTAGGCGAATATTTGTTCAATCCGCGCATTTTGAGTGGCGTGATGTGGACGTTTATTTTGACTGCGAGTTCTATGGTTATCGGCGTCGTGTTGTCGATGGTGCTTGCGATTATGCGGCAATCTGATAATTACGTTTTGCGTGGTACGAGTTGGTTTTTTATATGGTTTTTTAGAGGTACGCCTGTGTATATGCAACTCGTGTTTTGGGGGTTGGTCGGCGTATTGTATCCGAAAATCGCGCTTGGAATCCCATTTGGACCTACGTTTTTTGAGTTTAGCACTGCGGAGATTTTTACAGGCGGTGTTGCTGCGGTTTTAGGTCTCTCGCTCAACGAATCTGCGTATATGTCCGAGATTGTGCGTGCTGGATTTCAGGCGGTCGACCCAGGGCAAGCGGAGGCGGGAAAGACGCTTGGCATGAGCAGGCAGCAGATTATGCTTAGAATTACCTTGCCACAGGCTATGCGCATTATCGTGCCACCGATTGGTAACGAAACGATTTCTATGCTTAAGACGACTTCGCTCGTGCTCGCAGTGCCATTTGCTGCGGATTTGATGTATGTGACGGACGCAATCGCTGGGCGCACATTTTTGCCGATTCCGTTGCTAATAGTCGGCGGAATATGGTATCTGAGTTGCACATCTGTACTGATGGTGATTCAGGCTAGAGTCGAGCGTTATTTTGGCAAAGGGCATGACAGCAAGGTGCAAGTCGATAAAAATGCGAACATCGAGGTGACTGCAAGTGTTTAATAAAGATACAGCCCCAGTAGTGCGCGCGGAAAACGTACACAAAGTGTTTCAGGGCAAGTTGCACGTGCTGAAAGGCATAGATTTTAGTGCGATGAGCGGAACTGTGACGACGATTTTGGGTCCATCGGGATCAGGTAAATCGACGTTTTTAAGGTGCTTGAACCAGTTGGAAACGATTGACGCAGGCAGAATTTACATCGACGGCTGTTTGACGGGCTATGAGGAACGCGAAACTGCTTCTGGCACAAAGTTATATTGCCTTACCGAAAAACAGGTTGCTGAGCAGCGCAAAAGGTTGGGCATGGTGTTTCAAAGGTTCAATTTGTTTCCGCATAAAACTGCGTTGGAAAACGTAATGGAAGCGTTGCTCGTAGTTGAAAAAATGCATAAGGACGACGCGAAAGACACTGCGTGGGCGTTTTTGGAGCAGGTCGGAATGGGCGACAGGCACAATTACTATCCCGCGCAATTATCAGGCGGTCAACAGCAACGCGTCGCAATCGCCCGTGCGCTCGCAATGCGCCCCGACATTATGCTTTTCGACGAGCCTACAAGCGCGCTTGACCCCGAACTCGTCGGCGAGGTTTTATCTGTCATGACCGAACTCGCATCATCTGGCACCACGATGATCGTCGTCACGCATGAAATCGGTTTCGCGCGCGAACTTTCAGATCAAGTGGTGTTTATGGACGACGGAATAGTGATTGAGCAGGGGAGTGCTGAGGTGCTTTCTAATCCGGAGAATGAGAGGACAGTGAGGTTTTTGGAGCGGGTGCTGTGAAAATGAGCAAGGAGTAGGTTGTTAATGAGTAATGAGTAATGAGTAAGGAGTAGGTTGTTAATGAGTAATGAGTAATGAGTAATGAGTAATGAGTAAGGAGTAAGGAGTAATGAGTAATTGGGAATCGGAATTCGCCTACGGCTCATACTCCACATCAGAACCCCGCACTACTCCCACTCTGAACCCCGCACTCCGATGCGGGGTCTTGAAAGGAGAATGCGAACGGAGGAGGAAAATGTGATTGAGCATTTGACCCAGCGATTGAGCATTTGACCCAGCGAAGGAAAATGCGAAGGAAAATGCGAATGAGCATTTGACCCCATTTGACCTCATTCGACCCTATTGCGTAGCAATGCCATTAAACAAAGTTAACCCTTCTACTATTACGTACAAAAAGGAGTTCGCTATCGCTCACGCTTTTACCCCGCAACACACAAAACAACTTCGCTTTTCGCTCGTTCTTTTGAAAGTTGCGCTCAGGCTTGGCAAGACTAAGTCTTGCCAAGCCACTCTGCAGCAGAGTTACTCTTAGTCCAAAAGTAGCTTCACATCAGAGGCTTGGATTTTTCATACTGAAAAATCCAAGCAATGCGCAAGTATTGTTGCGCCGTAGGCGAAACCATACGCCAGCGCAATAAAAGCGTGAGCCGTTAGGTGAACTCCGAATCTGATTATTCATTACTCATTATCAACTAACTGCATTGCTCCATTACTCACTAAAACATTTAAACACAAAAGTATGCTATACTATTAACATGCCATTTGACGTAGTGAAGCGCGAATTTGAAAAGTTTAGCGATCCTGTGCCATTAAAACAGCACGGACCTGCGAAAATCATATCGCTGTGCAACCAAAAAGGTGGAGTCGGAAAAACGACGACCACGATAAATCTTGCAGCAGCATTCGCAGAACTTGAACGTAAAGTGCTGATTGTGGATTTTGACCCACAAGGTGCTGCGAGTGTTGGGCTTGGAATAAACGCATATAATCTTGACAAAACAGTCTATGATCTGCTGATTGACAGGCAGTTTAGAGCAAGAGACGCCGTGCTACATACGGATGTAGAGTTTGTGGACATAATTCCTGCTAACATCGACCTTTCGGCAGCAGAAGTGCAACTTGTGAACGAAGTTGCACGTGAACAGATTCTAAAACATGCACTTCAAGATGTAATAGATGATTACGATGTGATTCTGATTGATTGTCAACCATCGCTCGGCATACTAGCTGTCAATTCACTTTGTGCTTCTCACGGCGTATTAATTCCGCTCACGACAGAGTTTTTCGCACTTCGCGGTGTCGCATTGCTCATGAATACGATTGAAAAAGTTCGTGACAGATTAAATCCGTCTCTAAAACTGGATGGAATCGTTATTACGATGTTTGATGCAAGAACTTTGCACTCAAAAGAAGTCGCATTACGCCTGCTGGATGAGTTTAAGCAAGACTTGTTGCATACGAGTGTTCCGCGCACAGTCAAGTTTCCAGATGCATCAATTGCTTCACAGCCTATTACTGAATTTGCGACTGACCATAAGGCAGCCGATGCGTATCGCCAGTTGGCACGCGAATTGATTGCAAGAGGTTCGGTGGCGTAGGGGGGGGGGGGATATGTGAGGTAAGCGTATGAATAACATTTGTAAACATAGAAGTAAGTTATGAGCAGTGAAAATACGCTTAATTTTGGTGTTACGGAAAATAAGAGTAAGTTCGTCGTCGATTTAGGACAGTTTTCTGGACCATATGAGGTGTTGCTATCGCTTATAACAAGTCGCGAATTAGATATTAGCGATATTGCTTTATCTAATATTACTGATGAGTTCATTGATTACACTGACAAATTAGGTGCTGAACTTGACATAAATATTGTTAGCGAGTTTATTTACACTGCGTCTGTTTTGTTACGCTTAAAAACGTCTGTGCTGCTCAGAGAGCCGAATTCTGATGTTTCGCTTGAGGATTTTGAGTTGTTGCGTGAGCGAGATTTGTTGTTCGCACGCCTTATGCAATATAAAGCGTTCAAAGAAGCGGCGTTTGACATTAAAAAAATGATGGATGGAGCACTGATTTCTTATCCGCATCCTGGAAATGCAGACGATTTTGATATACAACAAGAGTTTTCACTAGGTGTTGATGTAAAAACGTTCGAGTCGATTGCAATTGAAATTTTTACCAACTTGAAAGTTTCTGTTGAGCACTTGCACATTCAGCATGTTGACATTGAGCACGAACGGAAAGTTACACTTAGTGCTATAAAACGCAAGAAAAAGCTTACTTTTCGTGAACTTATAAAGGATGCTGAGAGTGTGCAAGTTATGCTAGTGCGTTTTTTAATACTACTTGAGATGTATAAAGATTCACTTATTGACTTTGACCAAAAGAGGCAGTTCGCAGATTTCACTATTATATATACGAGTTAAACGCATCGACTGACGTCGCTCATGCTCTAGTAGCGCTGCGTTAGCGTACACTTTGGCTCGCGCGGTTAACAATGAGTAATTAGTAGTGAGACTAGTTAATAATGAATAGTTAATAGTTAATAATTGCGCTCGGCTGCGCCTCGCGCGGGAATCGGAATTCATTTCATTCATGCTTCTATAGCGCTGGCG
>JAISFQ010000061.1 GCA_031263495.1 Candidatus Nutricula glyptotermitis | reverse complement strand
CTTGACGTAGTCAAGCCAAGCCTAAGCGCAACTTTCAAAAGAACGAGCGTAAGCGAAGTTGTTTTGTGCGTTGCGCGAGTAAGAGTGTGAGTGCACGAAGTGCACGAACTCCGATTCATGCGTAGCGAGCAGTACTCTTAATGCCACACAGTACATCTACTTTGAATTCCGCACCGCGAAACGAAGTGTAGCGTGATGCGGAATCTTAATTAAAAGTATTCGCAAAGCGAATGCGATTTAATCGCATTGCTACGCAATAGCGTCGAATGAGGTCAAATGGGGTCAAATGCTCATTCGCATTTTCCTTCGCTGGGTCAAATGCTCAATCGCTGGGTCAAATGCTCAATCGCATTTTCCTCCTCCGTTCGCATTCTCCTTTCAAGACCCCGCATCGGAGTACGGAATTCTGAGGTGGAGTGTTAGCGAGCAACACCACGTCATCTAGCAAGCGAATGCGATGAATTGTGTTCGCGCAACGCACTCAACTAGAAGTGACATTTTCACTGTCTTTTAACACAACTTGCCTCCCGCCCCGACCTTGTGCTAAAATTATACATGTAACATTATAGGTTGAGGAAACAATGCAAGTTATATTTAAGGAGCAGGGATATGCTGTCGATGGTGGCAGTTTGTCATACGATGACGTATACAATCTTGCGTTTGATAGGGATGCGCCAGAAGATCAGGGTGCTCAATATCTTGCGCGCATAGCAGAATTACTTGTGGAAACTGCTCGGCATGACCCTGACTTTTCTATTACGCGCACTGCGAAGCAATTGGACGCGTCTGACTTTTATCAACTACTTACATCTTTGCCTTTTGTGCTTGGCGCGGAGTTTGTGAACTTGAAGTGGCTGCTTGATATATATGAGCACTTGTCGCGTGTCATGAACGCAGAACTTGCGTCATTTGATGGCACTCCTGAGGAATATTTTAAGTCTAAGAATGAGGCGTTAAGTGTCAGTGGGCGAGTGTTTTTTCATCTGGTCGAAACGCGCGAGGAGGATTTTCCGTTTGCGTTTATGGCGACTTACTCTACGAAACGCGATGGAACAGTCACGCATTTGCCATTAAGACGCGCTTTGGAAGAGTTTGAGGATGATCAAAAGTCACTGCTTGTGCTGCTCAGTGCCGTTAGTCGTGCTGCGAATCAGTCTGAACTTATATCCGAACTAGTAGAAAGTGGAGAACTGTTTAGTCCGTTGAAGTTTAATCCTGAAGATGCTTATGACTTTCTGCGCGAAGTTTCGTTATATGAAGAGTGTGGCATTGTTTGTCGCATTCCTGACTTTTGGAAACGAAAGGCTGCTTCTAGGTTGTCGCTCTCACTTGGCTCAAGAGAACCTTCTATGCTGGGGTTAAAGTCACTTGTTGCGTTCTCACCGCACATTTATTTCGGCGACACTGAACTTACTCGTGAAGAGATGGAAGCGTTGCTCGCAGAGGAAAATGGACTTGCTTTCCTAAAAGGCAAGTGGGTAGAAGTAGATCATGAGCGCATAGAACAGATACTTGCAGCACTAGATAGCGTAGAAAGAGTCGGCGATATGACTCTTGCAGATGCGTTGAAATTGCAGGCTGGAATAGGGGATGCGCCTGATGTTCCAGAGGATACTGAGATTGGCGTTACGAATGGCGAGTGGTTAAATAGTGTTGTTCAAAAAATGCTAAATCCTGTAAGCATAACTCCAATCGACACAACGAAAGATTTTGCTGCTACACTGCGTCATTATCAGCAAACTGGCTTGAATTGGCTAGACTTTATGCGTTCCATGGGTTTTGGTGCACTGCTTGCGGACGATATGGGACTTGGAAAAACTGTGCAGGTGCTGGCATTACTTGATAAACTGCGCGAAGAGAAGCCTGAAACAAAATCATTACTTATCGTTCCTGCGTCATTGCTTGTGAACTGGCAAAAAGAGGCGGATAGATTCACGCCAAAACTTCGTGTAAAAGTGCTTCATGGTGCAAATACTTTATATAACCAAAAAGATGCCGATTTATTTATAACTACATATGGCATGGCATTGCGTTTGTCGCAATTGACCGAAGACAAGTGGGATTTGCTCATTTTGGACGAGGCGCAGGCGATTAAAAACCCCACTACAAAGCAGAGAAAGGCTATAAAACAGTTACAATCAGATGTGCGCATCGCGATGACAGGTACGCCAATCGAAAACCGGTTGTCCGATTTGTGGTCGATATTTGACTTTCTAAATTCTGGGCTTTTGGGAAATGCAAAGGAGTTTAAAGCGTTTTCAGGTAGGCTAAAAGAAGCGCCTGATGGTTATGCTAAATTGCGAAATGCTGTGTCGCCATTCATTTTAAGGCGTTTGAAAACTGACAAGTCGGTTATCACAGATTTACCTGATAAGAACGAGATTAAGCAGTTTACCACGCTTACGAAAAGGCAGGTCGCGCTGTATAATGCGCTTGTAAAAGAACTTGCGGAAATATTAGAAACAGATGATGATATGTCAAAAATGCAACGTAGAGCCAAAATACTTACGTCAATCATGAAGTTCAAACAAATCTGCAATCATCCTGACCAATATAACGGTGAAGGGGCATTTGCACCGAGGTACAGTGGTAAATTTGAAACACTTGCTGAGATATGCGAAACTATCCGCGATAAGCATGAGAGTGTTTTGGTGTTTTCGCAGTTTAAAGAGATGTGTGCTCCGCTCGCCGACTATTTGGAAACTGTATTTGAGAGAGAAGGACTTGTGATTCATGGTGGCACGACGCCTAAGAAACGTGGTGCGATAGTTGAACAGTTTAATAGCGAATATGTGCCATTTATGGTGCTTTCACTAAAAGCTGGCGGTGTGGGATTAAACTTAACTGCGGCGAATCATGTCATACATTTTGACCGTTGGTGGAATCCAGCAGTTGAGAATCAGGCGACTGACCGCGCTTTTCGTATTGGGCAAACTAAAGACGTAATGGTGCATAAGTTTATAACGACTGGTACAATCGAGGAAAAGATTGACGAGATTATTGAGGGTAAATCTGCACTTGCAGGCGATGTTATAGCAGAAAGTAGTGGCGAAAATTGGGTTACAGAAATGTCAGACAAGGAGCTCATGAACTTATTTAGGTTGGAGGCGTAACATGAGTTGGGGTTATAGATATAGATACTATGGTAAGCCATCTGTTGCGAATCAAAAAGCGAATGCAGAGAAGCAGTTGTCAAAACTTCGCAAAACGTATCCTGAAATTGAACCAGTCAGCATAGAGGGCAATAAGATTGCGAAGACTTGGTGGGGAATTTCGTGGTGCAAGAACTTGGAGCGTTACGCAGATTACGAAAACCGCATTGAACGTGGGCGAAGTTATGTGAAAAATGGTCTTGTACTTGACCTGAAAATCACTGCTGGCACAGTTATTGCTATGGTAAGCGGCTCTGACGTTTATGATGTAGCGGTTAAAATCAACCAGTTACCAGGGAAAAAATGGGAGGAAATTACTTCGCATTGTGCCGAGCGAATTGATAGCATTGCACAGTTGGTGGATGGCGAATTTCCTGAGGAACTTGCGGATGTTTTTATGCAGCAGGGGAGCGGACTGTTTCCTGCTCCTAGGGAGATCCATTTGTATTGCAGTTGCCCCGATGTTGCGAGGATGTGTAAGCATGTTGCCGCTGTGCTCTATGGCGTGGGCGCGAGGCTAGATACAGATCCGTTACTGTTTTTCACGTTGCGCAGGATTAATCCAA
This sequence comes from Candidatus Nutricula glyptotermitis, assembly GCA_031263495.1. Taxonomy (GTDB): domain Bacteria; phylum Actinomycetota; class Actinomycetes; order Actinomycetales; family Bifidobacteriaceae; genus Nutricula; species Nutricula glyptotermitis. The sequence continues at coordinate 7,316 of JAISFQ010000061.1, read as the reverse complement.
CGGCGTTGATTAAGAAGTCAGTCGATGAAAAAATGAAGTCCCTGCTCGCAAATGCGAATAAGAGGAGTAAGCGCGTGATTCGCGAAAAAGATGTTGAGAGGATATTTGGTTTGAGTGGGTAATGAATAATGAACGCTCGCGCTTCGCGCTCGCTAATGAGTAAGGAATAAGGAATAATGAATAATGAGTAAGGAGTAATGAGTAATGAATAATGAGTAAGGAGTAAGGAGTAATGAGTAATTGGGAATCGGCATTCGCTTTCGCTCATGCTCTGATTGCGCTGCGTCAGCGTGCGCTTTGCGCCCGCGACTCGCGCGGGAATCGGAATTCATTTCATTCATGCTTTTATTGCTCGCTTCGCTCGCGGGAATCGGCATTCGCGTTGCGAATACTTTTATAGCGCTGGCGTATGGTTTCGCCTACGGCGCAACAATACTTGCGCATTGCTTGGATTTTTCAGAATGAAAAATCCAAGCCTCTGCTGTGAAGTTACTTTTTGTTTAAGAGTTACATTGCTTAAGAGTGGCTTGGCTTGCCATAGGCAAGCCAAGCCTTAGCGCAACTTTCAAAAGAACGAGCGCAAGCGAAGTTGTTTTGAAAGTTACGCGAATAAAAGCGTGAGCACGCGTAGCGTGTGAACTCCGTTTTGTACGTAGCGGTAGCAGTACTCTAATACCACGCAGTACTTCATTTCTGAATTCCGCACCGCGGAACGAAGTGTAGCGTGATGCGGAATCTTAATTAAAGTATGAGCGAAAAGCGAATACGATTTAATGGTGTTCGCATGCGCTCACACTAGTTTTAAGATTCCAGAGGGTCGAACGCTCATCCGCGTTCTCCTACACAGAATTCAGAGTGGGAGAGTGCGAGGTTCTGAGTGGGAGTTGTGCGGAATTCTGAGGTGGAGTGCGTGCGAGAAGTACCTTGTCATCCCGCGAGCGAAGCGATGCGGGATCTGTGGAAGCGAGAATGTACGTTACGTACTAAGAAGCCAGTTCCCGTGTCGCGTGCTTTGCACGCTACGGGCTGACAAGTAGGGTGAAGTTTCCCGAGCGTGCGGTAGCAACGCACAAGTTGGCGGGCGCGGAGCGCACGCTGACGCAGTGCTATTAAAGTGTGAAGGCATAGCCTGAACTCCGAATTAAACGCACTGCGTGAAGCGCAGTGCTATTAAAGCATGAGCAACGCGAACGCATTTAATGGTGTTCGCATGCGCTCACACTAGTTTTAAGATTCCAGAGGGTCGAACGCTCATCCGCGTTGGGTCGCAGGGGGTCAAATGCTCAATCGCATTTTCCTTCACCTGCTCCTACACAGAATTCAGAGTGGGAGAGTGCGAGGTTCTGAGTGGGAGTTGTGCGGAATTCTGAGGTGGAGTATGAGCGAAAAACAAACTCCGAATCAAACAACGTTATAAGCGCATGAGCCGTTTCAGCCTTTTAGATAGAAAAAGTCCACGGGTCGGTATTAATGTCTGATATGAAAATGCAGTCAGTTGAAACATCTAATGCACTAGATAAATCATGCTTGGCTACTTGTAACCAGATTGACTCTGCGGCGGAATGTGTGATGTCAATCAAATATGGAGTGGGGGAGTGACGCGCATCGATTGAAGTAAGGTAAGTTACCTCTTCGACCAAATCTTGAACTGCGTGATGCGTTAAATCAGAAGTAATGTATACATCAGGATTCAAATCCTTCACTATTTTCAACGCAGACTTCGCGTCCCCTGGAAGCACTGCGACTTTTCGCACTTTAGCATTCTTATCGCCAGCAACTTTTATTCCTTGCTCTGTCGGCTTAGAAATGGTTTTTAGAGTTGTGGCAAGTTCATAAAGTGTAATCTCATTAGGTAAATAGCCAATTCTTCCCAATCCAAGCGCAGAATCTTCCGTAAATGGCAAAATAGGCTTTGTATTTTGTAACTTAAGCGACGCAGCGAAAGCATCGGCGACTCCATTTTTAGCAGAATCTGCATTCGTATGCCCAGAATATAGGGCGATGTCATGTTTTATTAGCATGTTCACAAAGTTGCCACGGTGTGTAAATCCAGAAATAGCATGCACAGGACGGAAAAATAGTGGGTGATGTGCAAAAATCAAATCTGCTTGTTTTTCTATTGCATCTTCAATCACAGTGTGAGTAATATCGCATGTCAAATAGACTTTTTCCACGACAGAGTTGATATCTCCGACGATTAATCCTGGATAATCCCAATCTTCCGATAACTCTACAGGATACAATGCATTAATCCTATCTACCGCTTCTTTTAACTTCATATTACCCATACTTTACCAACTATCACCTTACTGCATGGCTTTCAAGTGTTTAATGCGCTCTTCAAGTGGTGGATGAGTGTCGAACATGCTGGTGTGCTTTTTACTAGGTCGATAAGAAATGTGACCATCGTTAGTTTTAGAAATATCACCAGAAACTGGATCTGCAATCCAAAGATGCGCGATGTTTTTAGAAGCACTAGCAGGTTCTGTGACAGCAGTTTGTAACTTTTCGAGTGCAGACTCAAGTCCTGCAGGGTTGCGAGTCAATGAAACAGCACTATCATCAGCCATCCACTCGCGTTTTCTCGAAACTGCAGCCTGCGTAAGTAATGCAAGTATCGGTGCTAATAGTAGTGACAAAATCCAAACGATGAGCACGATTATAGTTGCTACATTGTTATTATTGCTCGAATTTCGCCTATTGCTAAAGAACATCATGCGCGAACCGATAAATGTCAGAAAACCAATCGCCATTCCGACTCCAGCGATTATGGTCATTAGTCTAGAATCGCCATTTTTGAGGTGTGACATTTCGTGAGCAGCGACACCTTGCAGTTCCTCGCGGTTCATAATCTGCAAAATGCCACGCGTAAACACGATGTTACCATTTTCAGCGGTTCCACATGCGAACGCATTAGGAGCCAAATCTTCAATAACATATATTTTAGGAGCCTTAATTCCAGCAGCGACCGAAACTTCGGTAATTATGTTGTTGAGCATTAAATAATCCTGCTGGGAAGCCACTTTTGCATTCGCAAGTTTTAGAGTAATGTTGGACGATTGCAGATAAAGCACGAAAATAATGATTATTGCAACGCCAAATGCGATAGGTAACGAAGTTAAAAACGCAGCCAAATCATATGTTTCACCTGTTCTAAACACGATAGTGGCAGAAATTATTGCTTCAATCAGTATTCCCAGTATAAAAAACGTGAGGAACACGAAAAGCACTGATTTACTGCGGTTACGCCGCAAATTTGCTTGAAAATCGTTCATAACTTACCGCTCCACTTACTGCCATGTCTTTTTAGAACTAGAATTTGACCTCGGGAACTTCGCGCTCTGCCGGATTCTCAATTTGGAAGTACTCCGCCTGTTTAAATCCTGCAATACTAGCAATTATGTTCGATGGAACAACCTCGATTCTGGTGTTAAAATCGCGAACAACATCATTGTAGCGTTGTCTAGCGAATGAGACCAAATTCTCGGTGTTGGTCAATTGTTCCTGCAATTGCTGAAAGTTTTCCGTCGCACGTAGCCCAGGATAATTTTCAGCGACAGCGAACAGTTTTCCTAACGCATCGGTCAGCATATTCGACGCCTCACCAGCCGCTTTTGGAGAAGCAGTGTTCTGCAATAAACCTGCTCGAGCATTAGTAACTGCTTCAAATACTGAACTCTCATGCTTAGCATAACCTTTCACAGTTTCGACAAGGTTCGGAATCAAATCCGCACGACGCTTCAGTTGTGTTTCAATCTGTGCCCACGATTCCTGCACCGTGTTTTTCAGTCTGACCAGCCCATTATACATCACAAGCACTGCCAAAACAAGTACGACGACGACCGCGATAATGATAATCGTTACAACATCCATATAAATCCTCCTACATTAAGCATAGCATTTTTTGGTGCGTGATGCAACTGATAGGAGTAATGAATAATGAGTAATGAGTAATGAGTAATTGGGAATCGGAATTCGTTTGCGAATACTCCACCTCAGAATTCCGCACGCACTCCACCTCAGAATTCCGCACGCACTCCACCTCAGAATTCCGCACGTAGATGCGGAATCTTAATTAAAGTATTGCGTAGCAATGCAATTCAAGCGTTAGTTAAAATCGAGCATCTCTCTGGCGTGTTTCATCGCTGTTTCGTTTGAATTTCCAGAAAGCATACGCGCGATTTCAGCAACTCTTTCATTAGAATCAAGTTCATGTACTGCACTTATCGGTATTTCAGATGACAAGTCTTTGGCGATGTTTATCTGCGTGTCCGCGACTGCTGCGATTTGCGCAAGGTGAGTGACCACGATCACTTGAACATTCAGTGACAAGTCTTTCAGACGTTTTGCGATAAGATTTGCAGTTGTACCGCCGATTCCCGAATCTATTTCGTCAAAGATGAGCGTGTGAGTTTCATTTTTCCTGTCATCAAGCGCGATTTCAATTGCAAGCATTATGCGCGACAACTCGCCACCTGACGCAATCTTTCCTGCTGGCATATACTCTGCCGTGGCATAAGGTGCGAGTAAAAAGTCAATGTCATCGATTCCATTCGCGTTGTAAACATCAAGTTTTGTAACATCTACTTTGAAACGAATTTGCGCCATACCGAGAAACGCCAGCTCAGCATTCACTTTTTCTGTCAGTCTTTTTGCAGCATCAAGTCTGGATTTGGTCAAACTTTTTGCCCTTTCATCTAATTCGGCATTCAAAACTGCTAGTTCTTTTTCCAAAGTGGCTATAATTTCGTCACTATGCAGTATTTCATTTAACTCTGACTTCATTTCATCGAAAGTAGCGAGTACGTCGTTCACTGTAGAGCCAAAAACGCGTGTGAGAGTGTTTAATTCTGCCAATCTTGTGTGCGCAAAATCGAATTTGGATTGATTAAAGTCAATCTTGCTTTGGTATGTAGCAATTTCTTTTGCGACATCTTCCGTGCGATAGAATACATCTGAAAGTTCATCAAGAAGTGGTTTAAGTTCATCATCTAATTCTGACACAGTGCGCAATGCCATAAGCGAATCTTGAAGTTTTGGAATTGCTGCACTTTCCGAATCGAGTGCACTTTTTGCAGACTTTAATGCTTGAATTATAGTTTCCGACGAATCCATTCGCTTTATAAGTTGTCGCAATTGGTCATCTTCGCCTGCTTTTGGAGCAATCTTCTCGATTTTCGCGATTTGAGTTTCAAGATACTCATGTCTCGCTAAGTTTCCTTGTTCTTTTTCGTGAATTTCCTTAAGTTTTGCAGCAGTTTGTAACGTTTTTTTGTATGTTTCACTGTATGCAAGACGCAACTTAGAGTTGGAAGAGTATTCGTCCAATAATTCCGCCTGTGATTTTTTTGAGTAGAGACGAAGTTGCTGATTTTGCCCATGTATAGAGATTAATTGCGCACTCACAGTGTGTAAATTCTTGGCAATAGCAGGAGATCCACCCAAAAACGCGCGTGATTTATTCTCGCTCGTGATTATGCGCTTAATTTCTATTTCGCCATTCTCAGTTTCTACGCCAAGTTCTGTTAGTGTATTTGTAAGATTATCGTGGTCAGCAAACGAAAAATAGCCAGTGGTTTCGGCAGAAGTGGCGTCATCTCTAATTAAAGAATACGTGGCATTTTCACCTAATAGAAGTGAAACTGCATTCAAAAGCATGCTTTTTCCCGTTCCAGTTTCGCCAGTAATGACAGTCAAATTAGGAGAAAACTTAATATTTGCAGTCTTAATGGTTGCAAGATTGCGGATGTACAGGTCAGTAAGCATTAATTTTCCCTCCAACCTTTTTGCGGTAGTGAGAACTTATTGCGTAATCGTTTAGAAAATGAGGATTCGCCTATTCTCGCAAAGTTAATTTTCTGTTTTCCACCATAGACTCTCAATTTTGAACCATGCGTAAGGTCAAATTGCCTGATTCCGTCACACGTTAAAGTTGCATCGGAATATGCGGTATGCAATATATCTAACTCAAATGAGGAGTTTGTGGATATGGAAAGTGGCTTATTGAATAGGGAATATGCAGCGAGTGGCACCATTAGAATTTGTTCGACATCGGGGTATACGATTGGTCCGCCACCAGAGAATGCGTAAGCGGTCGACCCAGTTGAGGACGCAAAAATTACTCCATCGCAGGCAAATGAGGTTAAATATTCATCTTGGACAGAAAGTGCAACATCAATCATCTTTCCTTTTGCTGCTTTTTCGACCACTGCTTCATTTAGAGCCCAGCTTTTATATGAATTTTCGCCAAAAACTTCAATTTGGAGAACACTTCGCTGCTCAATAGCATAATCTTTATTGACTACATTCATGATAGACTGCGGTAAATCCTTGCGTTCAGATTCGGCTAAAAAGCCCATATGACCTAAGTTTATTCCCAGAATCGGAACATCAGTCCCATAAACGAGCTCAGCAGCACGCAAAATCGTCCCATCGCCACCAATCACTATGACTATCTCGATGTTTTCGTCAAACTCACCATCTGCATCGTCACGCATCACGCTTTTTACGTTAAAACCATAGTTCTTTAACAGTTCTGCGGTCTCGTCAGCAACTTGCAAAACATCGTCACCTTTACTAAAAACCAATGCACTTCGTTTCATTTCGCGCTACTTACACCTCGCTTTCTGTGTCATCATTGACATTATCGAATTCTATTTGGAGTGCAGCATATTCAGGATGTTTTTCTAAGTAACTTTCGATAAATGGGCAGGTCGGAAGGATTTTATAGCCTTCATCTTTTGCAAACTCAATCATCGTGCGTGCAAGTTTAGAGCCGATTCCATAACCAGAAAATTCAGGCGCGACTTTTGTATGATAAGCGTTTATTACCTTACCTTTCACTTCGTCACTTTCGCGAAGCAACTGGTATTTCAGTGTTCCGCCTAACAAATCACCCCCTACAATCGCTTCAAACTGATCGTCAATCCTGTTGTTTATAATCCTGACTTCAGCCATACACCTCCTTTTACGTTTCTGTGTACTTAATATTATACACCGTTGATTAGTCAATGTGAAGTACTTTTTTATTCATACAATAATCTCTCTCAGAACCTCGCACTACTCCACCTCAGAATTCCGCACGTAGATGCGGAATCTTAAAACTAGTGTGAGCGCATGCGAACACCATTAAATGTATTCGCTTCGCTCAGACTCCCACTTAGAACCCCGCACTCCGATGCGGGGTCTTAAAACGAAGTATTGCGTAGCAATACAATTAAAGGCATTCGCAAGCGAATACTTTTAATTTAAGATTCCGCATCACGCTGCACATCGTTCCGCGGTGCGGAATTCAGAAATGAAGTACTGCGTGGCGT
>JAISFQ010000002.1 GCA_031263495.1 Candidatus Nutricula glyptotermitis | reverse complement strand
TGTCACTAGATAAATATTTCTCTCTCTATGTAACAAACAATGTTGTTTCTTTGCGGGGGGGGGGGCGGCCACACCGTTGCAGGTGGAATGTTAATGCATCCTCTTTTAGGTCTATTTTTGTGATTTTTATATTGCTTATTTTTTCACTAGGATTGGGTTTAAAGTCCGAAAACTTAGCAATCCACACTTTTTCACTGTAGTTCTTAGTAAATCCTGCCGCTGAGATAGTAAAGTTTAGAGAAAACCAAGTTCCACACTGCTCAAGATCTTTTATATTACTCGTGACTCTAAACCCAAGTGGCGCAACATTAAAAGTTCTTTCTGGCGAGACTCTTGTTGCCTCTAATAATTCAACTTGTTCAAATTTAATTGGAATCTGCACATTTTTTCTATTAGGCGGTGTGGCTGTCACTTCTATGTCGTATTTAAACTTCGCAGGATCTATACGTGTAAGGTAAACGTGCCCTTCACAGACAACTTCGTCACCATTCCTCTTTACTGCATGAAGCCCTGCTATAGCGTCTGTTTGAGAGTTTTGCAAGTAATATGTCTTTGTTTTGTCAATTACAGAATATAGCGTTTCGTCTGAGCCAATTTTGTCAGGCTCAAAGAACGTTTTTTCAAGGTTTATTGCTGGCTTGTCGTCTACGTTGTCAACGAATAGCCACTCATCATTAAATGACATAGTTGCGAAAAACTTCCGCAGCAGTTCTTGATTTTCTGTCTTGTAAAGTTGCTCTACGAATAGGAGTTGAGCAGGTAATTCTTCATTTGTGTTTTTACGCCAAAGATTCATTAGTTCTGTATAAGTTTTTTGCACTTCTTGATAATATTCGTAATCAGAAATGCACGAATTTTTGACTCGCGCTTTGAAATCGGACAACATGAAGTATAAAAATCGCGCCACATATAACTCCATATTTCCATACTTTTTAATTACATTCAGCGTAATAAGCATACTTTTTCTTATATTTCGTACGTCCTGCACGGTTATACGATTCGCTGTCAAAGCACTATTGTCAAACCTTTCCCTGTACCAATACATTGGTGCTTCTACTGCGATAATCTTTCTTGCCTTACAATAAAGTTCAGCACTGTATGGTAAATCTTCATAAATCATTCCACCAACAAATGTCGCGCCTGTTTCTAAAAGAAAATCGCGTTTCATTAATTTTCCCCAAACAGCAACCCTTAGGAGTATGTTTGGATTTGCGTATGCGTTAACTTCTTGCTCGGGGGATTCAAAGAGCTTTTTGGTAGATTGTGTTATTGTCCCTTTAAATGCTGTTTTCCCTTTTATATAAGGCTGTACCGCCATATCTGCGCCATTCGCCTCGCATGACTTGTAAAGTACATCAAAAGTGTTGTTTGTGATTAAGTCGTCTGCGTCAAGGTAATATATGTATTTGCCTTTTGCTAACCTTACTCCCCTATTTCGCGACTCAGATAAACCTTTATTTTTCTGCGAAAACACCTTAAACCTCTTATCTTTTTTCGCGTGCGCTTTTGCAATCGCTTCTGTTGAATCAGTTGAGCCGTCGTTTATTATGACTGCTTCAAAGTCTTTAAAGGTTTGATCTGCGACAGATTGCAGAGTTTCGTCTAAGTATTCTTCGACATTGTAGGCTGGGATGATTACACTGATTTTAGGCGCAACATCCACTTTCTGAGGCTTGTGTGGCTTTATGTACTCTTGCACTGCTTTTGGGAATCTTCTATATACGGCACGCTTTATTTTCCCGAGACGTTTACATAACTTCACATACAATAGTATACACGCGATTTGGGAAGAGTGCAAGTTTTTGGGGCAATGAGTAAGGAGTAATGAGTAAGGAGTAATGATAAGGAAAACGCGGTTGAGCGTTTGACCCCATAATGAGTAATGATAAGGAAAACGCGGTTGAGCGTTTGACCCCATAATAAGTAATGAGGTTAGTTAATAACGAAGAGTTAATAACTGTTAATAAGGAGTTCGCATGCGCTCACTGGTTGTTTTAAGATTCCGCATCTACGTGCGGGGTTCTGAGTGGGAGTGTGTGCGGGATTCTGAATGGGGGCAGTGAGGAGTTACCGCAACTCAGGAAACAGGGCGTCTACTACGCGTTCTGCGGCATAACCATCTTCAAGTGGAGTGTATTTGTGATAAAAGGCGTTCTGTTCCGCTTTATAGTCTAATGTACTACTCCATTTATTTGCAGTTAGTGTGGTGTGCAATAAGTCATCATAATCTTTAATGATTGGACCTAAAACAGAGTCTTCATATGGCATAAGTAACTTGCGCTTTTCGCAATACTTTTCCAAATCTGGCGCATAGTTTATTATTGGTTTTCGTGTCAGTGAATAGTCAAAACGGATAGATGAATAATCGCCTATCAACAGGTCGGAAGCAATGATTAGGTCATTTATGTTTGGGTGTACCGAAACGTCAATTATTTCAGCAGCATTTCTGTCCTCTTGCTCCGTATTTATCTGCGCTTCAAAGTTTGGATGTCCGCGCTTTAAGATTACATAATTTTCGCCTAAATCTGCTGCAAACTTTTCTACGTCCAAAACGTAATATGCCACTGATGATGCAGGTGATAATTTCAAGTAATCTCTAAACGTGGGAGCATATAAAATAACTTTTTTATCATCTGCGATTCCATACGCTTTTCGAATCCGTGCGCGAACTTCTTTAACTCTGTCGACGTGGAAAAATATGTCATTTTTGGGATATCCTACTTCCAGCATTTCGCCTTCAAATTCATATAGTTCTTTGTAAAGTTCGCTGGCATATGGTGCTGGTGACACAAAATAATCCCATTGCTTAAAACGCTTAATAAAAAGATCTATATCTCGCGCATCACGAAAAGATGACCGATGAAACTCAATTCCCATGTCTTTAAAAGGATACCCCAGCATAATTGATACGATTCTTTGCCCCTGCCTTTTCTGAAAAAACGTTGGCTGGATAGATGTGCTAAAATATGTGCCTGAACTAGTTAATGCATCAAAATATTCTTTCGAGTCAAAAAGCACTCTTTTTCCTCCCTCTGGCAAAACTTTAGAATAATCATCAAGAACCCAATTGTACGTATATTCATCTAAGGCAGCTCTACTCACTAGTTCGTTATGAATAGCAAGTGGCGTGTCATTTACTTCTTTGCCTTCACTCACAAACAACACATCCTTTGGGTTTGAGGGAGTATTTTGCTTAAAATAAACATTTTTATTCCTGACAACGTTATATGCGCCGATGTCTGTCGTTGTATGTGGCGCATATAGCACGAGCACTAGTTTTTTTGAGGCTGAAGTAATGTCAATTCTGATGTTTGCACTTTCAAAATACTTCCACTCAGGCAATTTTTCAATGCACTTCTGGTTTGGCGTTATTTTATGCTCTATTCCGTCAATAATCTCGTCACAGAGTATATCGTAATGAGTTCTGGCAGCAATAGGCGTTTTGGGGTATCCAGAATATGACGCGCAAAGTGGCAATTTTACTGTAATCTCCTTTTTATCTATCGTGAATTTGGTTTTAACTGGCTCTGGAACAGGAAATTCATCATGCCTAAGAGAAAGTTGCACATCAGTATCGCTTTCTACAGATGAATTGCGTTCTAAATAAAGCAAAAGTGTATCTTCTGTTAAGTCTATTTTTGCAATCTTTATATCACTTATTTTTTCGTTCGGTTCAGGTTCAAATTCTGAAAACCCAATGATTCCATGCTTTATTTTACATTGTTTCGCAAATCCAGCGGCTGATATTGTAAAGTTTAAGTAAAACTCTTTCCCTAACTCCTTTAATGCTTGCATATCACCCGTAATCTTGAAACCCGCAAATCCTGCATCAAACATTCGTGCAGGTGCTATTCTAATCGCTTCCAATGATTTTACGTGCTCAAATTTAAGCGGAACTTGCAAATCGACAGCATTAAGTGGAGAAGCGGTAACTGATATTTTATAATTAAACTTTTTTGGATCTATGCATGTAAGATATGCGTACCCCTCATATATGACTTCATCGCCATTTCGTCTCGATGCATATATTTCCACCGCAGGTATTGCTTGTACTTCCTGCAAATGATACGTTTTGGTTTTATCAATCACGGAATATAGAGGCTTACCAGTGCTAATCATCATGTCAGGCTCAAAAAAAGTTTTTTCAAGGTTTATGCTTGGCTTGCCATCTACATTGTCTACAACAAGGCAATTATCAGAAAAAGCCATCGTCGCAGAAAATTTACGCAACATCTCTTGACTCTCTGTTTTGAATAGTTGACCTGCTAGAAAAGCTTGTAATGGAAGTTCCATATCTGTTTTTTCGTGCCATAAATCCAAAAACTTTAAGTATATGTTCTTTATTTCGTTATAATACTCCAAACTAGCGGAACCAGAATCGACGATATTACCTGCAAAATCAATGCAAATATAATATAGGAGTCTATCTAAGTATAATTCATCATTTCCATACTTTCTTATCACATCTAATGTAGCAAGTGCAGCATAAATACGCTCTTTTATGTCTCCTAAATCAACAGATTCTGATGATAACGAACTATAATCAAATCTTATACGCCACCAATAGCACGTTTTTATGACTATATTAATCCTCTTCGCTCTACAATAGAGTTCAGCAGTATAAGGTTGATCCTCATAATTAATGCCTTTTATAAGCATAATGTCATTGTCAATCAAAAATTTACGATTCATCAACTTCCCGCACGCTATTGAGTATTTGAATATATCAGGTCTTTCAACGACAGTGACACCATGCGCTGGAGTTTGAAACATCTCTTGAAGCCACAATGGAGCACTTTCCTCAAACCTTTTTCTTGAATGATGCCAAATTTGCAGTGCTATTTCCGCGTTGTTTGATTCGCAAGATTTGTACAGTTCTTCAAACGTGTCAAGCGTAATCAAATCATCTGCATCGAGATAATACACATACTTGCCTTTCGCGCATTTTACTCCCCTATTACGCGCTTCTGAAGCACCCTCGTTTTTCTGTGTCAACACCTTAAACCGTAAATCTTTTTTCACATGACGCTCTGCAATCACTTTTGTCAAATCCGCAGAACCATCATCTATAATGATTGCTTCAAATGATAAAAGTGACTGATTTGTGACACACCACAGAGTCTCATCTATGTATTCTTCAACATTATATGCAGGGATAATTACGCTAACTTTCGGTGCGCACACCTTTAATGGCACACGGTTTATTATGCCACGAAGTTGTCTTAACATAATATGCATCAACTTTCGGATTAATTCAACTAAACTCACATTCAAAGTATACACGTTATTTGATAAAAAAGCAAGTGCTTTTTGGGGCAATGAATAATGAGTAATGAGTAATGAGTAATGAGTAATGAGTAATGAGTAATGAGTAATGAGTAATGAGTAATGAGTAATGAGTAATGAGTAATGAGTAGGTTGGTTAATGAGTAAGGAGTAATGAGTAAGGAGTAATGAGTAAGGAGTAATGAGTAAGGAGAGGGAGTTAATAGTTAATAACGAAGAGTTAATAACTGTTGATAGGAGTTCGCTTGCGCTCACAGGTTGTTTTAAGATTCCAGAGGGTCGAACGGGGTCAAATGCTCATCCGCTGGGTCAAATGCTCAATCGCATTTTCCTCCGTCCGCGTTCTCCTTCACAGAATTCAGAGCGCGTGGGAGTATGAGCAAAAGCGAATGCCTTTAATTGCATTGCTACGCAATACTTTTAATTAAGATTCCGCATCGGAGTGCGGAATTCTGAGGTGAAGTATGAGCGGGAGCGAATTCCATTGCGTGACAATGCAGATCCCATGTCGCGCTCACTTCGTTTGCGCTACCTAGATGACAAAAAAAAGAAACAAAACAAAACACCCAAACCCAAACTCCCACAACCTGACCTTAACCCTGAGCGAAAAGGCAACTTTAAGAGTTTTGCACAATTATTTTATGTTCTCTAAAGCAACTACTAGCAAACAATAATATATTCGTATTTTTGACTTCACCAAGAGGAAGTGACAGTAACATCAGTAAACAAATGCTTTTATACCAAGTTGAGATAAAAGTAAATAAACGGCTTCCTCGTCGGTACAGGAGGAAATATGAATATATTATTGTTGCTGACCAAGTACAGGAGAAAAATAAAATAATTGTGCAAAACTCCCCAGTACTGCATTTTCAGCGAAGTACTTTCTGGCGTGTTAAGTCGCACGCGCTTTCGTTTTATGCTATTCTTATTAAGACGGAATGAACACTATATGTTGTTGTAGGTAATGAAAACGGCACTATATATTGTGTTTCCTAAATTGGACAACGTAGCAGAAACTGGGCGTAAAAGCCTATGTAGATGCGAAAAGATAGACTGTTACGAAAGGTAACGAAAGGGGAAAATTATGGGTGACAAAAACCCTAAGAAGAGAGGTTTCGCGATTGACGTTGAGTCGACGATACGCGAATACCTAGACAGGCAGGATTGGCGCGTGAATGCGAACGCGAATCAGGGCTACTCGCTCGGCGGAATGATTCTGAACACTTCGGGGAAAGTCGTTGCGAATTATTGGCTGAACGAAGTTTATGCGTCGAATCCTGAGATTGGCGATGCGCACAGGAATGGCGATTATCACATTCACGATCTCGATATGCTATCGGGCTACTGCGCTGGTTGGTCGCTAAGAAATTTGCTTGAGCAGGGGTTAAACGGTGTTCCAGGCAAAGTCGACGCGAAACCGCCGAAGCATTTCAGTTCGGCAGTGGGGCAGATTGTAAACTTTTTGGGCACATTGCAGAACGAATGGGCAGGTGCGCAGGCATTCAGTTCGTTCGATACATATATGGCGCCGTTCGTTCGCGCGGACAACTTAGATTACGAGGACGTTTTGCAGGGCATACAGGAGTTGATATATAACCTTAACGTACCTAGTCGCTGGGGAACGCAAACGCCGTTCACGAACTTGACGTTTGACATCGTTTGCCCTGACGAAATCGGCGTACAATATCCATTGATTGGTGGGGAAATTGCAGACTTTACGTATGGTGAACTGCAAAAAGAGATGGACATGATTAACAAGGCGTATATCGAAGTGATGACGGCTGGCGACGCATCTGGTCGCGTTTTCACATTCCCAATCCCGACTTACAATGTGACCGACGAGTTTCCATGGGATTCGGAAGTTGCAGATGGCATTTTCGAGATGACAGCGCGTTACGGGTTGCCTTACTTCTCGAACTTCATCTCATCTGACATGGATCCGCACCAAATTCGCTCAATGTGTTGCAGATTGCGTCTCGATTTGACCGAACTCACGAAACGCGGTAATGGATTATTCGGTTCCGCTGAGCAGACTGGTTCGATCGGCGTTGTGACGATTAACTGCGCAAGATTGGGCTATGAGCACGCAGGCGATTGGGACGGTTTGATTAAGCAACTCGACAAGTTACTCGAACTCTCAAAGCAGTCGTTAGAAACAAAACGCCAGGTCATTCAGCATTATATTGACAGCGGACTGTTCCCATACACATTGCGTTACTTGAAGAACCTTGACAATCACTTCTCGACAATCGGCGTAAATGGCGTCAACGAAATGGTTCGCAACTTTACAGCATTTGGCGGTTCAGGCGAGGAATTTGACATTACTGACGATCGCGGCGAGAAAATGGCAGTTGATTTACTCGACCACATTCGCATGCGCATGCTCGAATTCCAAGAGCAAACTGGCAGAATGTATAATCTCGAAGCAACACCTGCTGAGGGCACGACTTATCGTTTCGCGAAGGAGGACAAGGAAAAGCATCCTGACATTATTCAGGCGGGCACACCGGATCACCCTTACTATACGAACTCCTCACAATTGCCTGTCGGTTATACTAGCGACCCATTCGAAGCACTTGCCAAGCAGGAAGTTTTGCAGACGAAATACACCGGTGGCACTGTGTTGCACCTATACATGGGCGAGCGCATTTCGGATTCGAAGGTCTGCAAGGAGTTCATTAAACGCGCACTGACGCAATATCGTTTGCCATATGTGACAGTCACACCGACTTTCTCAATCAGCCCGATTAATGGCTATCTAGCAGGCGAATACTTCTTTGACCCGAAGTGGGACGAAGAGCATGGTTTAGATGAGAATTCGCCAGTAGACAAGCGCGTGAGATGCGAAGTTTGGACGAGAGTCATGGGTTATCACAGACCAGTTTCCAGTTTCAACGTCGGCAAAAAAGGCGAGTTTATCGAGCGCACACCGTTCCATGAGCCACAGTTTGAAGGATTTATGGCGCCAAAAGTCCCGCACAAACTGTCGAATCGCGCTGGACAACACCCGAACGACGAAAAGGTTGCAGATCGCGAACGAAAGTATGCTACAATATCATATATGAGTTAGTGAAAAAGTGAAAGCCTTAGGTGCGCACGCCGGCATTATGGAAGTTGCGCATCTCAAGTGCATATGGGTTATGCACAATTATGTAGAACGGAAAGTGGAGGATAAATACGCTAAGCGGAAGGACCGAACGACTGTTTAGTAATGCATTTCGGCGTGGATTTATTTGCGCCGAGGGTGGTGGGTGTATTACTTGACTTTATGCGTGGTGGCAGATTAGTTCTGCATGCGCAAAGGCGTTCGCATTTCCTAGTATTTGCCTTCACATTCTAGCTACATGTGCATAACCCACCTTTTATTTTTTACGATTACTTATTACAGGAGGAATGAACTTGGAAACCGAAATTAAGGCGAGCGACTTGAATATCGCAGGTCTGACACCATTTTCGACGGTCGATTGGCCCGGCAAACTAGCAGCAGTATTATTCTTACAAGGCTGCCCAATCCGTTGCAATTATTGCCACAACTCATCCATCTTAGACCCGAGAGTGCAGGGTGAAATACCTTGGTCACAGGTCGAAAACTTACTTACTACGCGCAAAGGCTTGCTAGACGGCGTGATATTTTCAGGTGGCGAAGCACTTATGCAACGCGCGACTTTACCCGCCATACAGTTTGCAAAATCACTCGGATACGCCGTAGGCTTGCATACAGCAGGCATATTCCCACGCGAATTGGAGGCGGTACTCCCCTACCTTGACTGGGTCGGCTTCGATGTCAAAGCCCCATTGGACGATGTCAAGAAATACGGCGACATTACCCACGCACCCAAAACACTGCAAAACGTCCTAAAAGCACTCGAAATCATGCGCGATTCAGGCGTCGACTTCGACACCCGCACTTCCTTCGACAAAACCGTCCTTACCGACGACGACCTAAAACGCATCAGCGACTTCCTAATCGACTTCGGCATCACGAAACCCAACAAAATACAGACAGTCCGCACGATTGGCGCGCCCGAGAAGTATGCGAATAAGTTGAAGGAGTTGGGGATTAAGGCTTAATTTAATGAGTAATGAGTAATGAGGTTAGTTAATAATGAATAGTTAATAGTTAATAATTTGCTCGCGCTTACGCGCTTCGCTTAGGATTCGGAGTTCGCCTAACGGCTCACACTTCTATTGCTCACGTTTCACGTTCGCAT
>JAISFQ010000146.1 GCA_031263495.1 Candidatus Nutricula glyptotermitis | reverse complement strand
AGCGAGCAATAAAAGCATGAATGAAATGAATTCCGATTCCCGCGCGAGGCGCAGCCGAGCGCAATTATTAACTATTAACTGGCGCGTAGCGATTAACTATTAACTAAACTCATTACTCCTTACTCATTACTCCTTACTCATTACTCCTTACTCCTTACTCCTTACTCATTACTCCTTACTCATTACTCCTTACTCCTTACTCCTTACTCATTACTCCTTACTCATTACTCCTTACTCATTACTCCTTACTCATTACTCATTTATATAAGCTCATTCCCAAACTACTTTTTCTTACCCCAGTTTGTGTTGTTTTTCACCGCGTACTCATCAACATACTCCTGCTCAGACAACTTCTGTATTTCACGCATGACATTATCGGAAATCTCACGAAGCATTTCATGCGTAACTTCCTTTCCATAATACGCATCCAGTTTTATGGGCTTTCCGATTTTCGCGCCACAACTAATGGGTTTTGGCATTGTCTGCCCAATCTTCTGTGCTTTGTTAGTGTCAATCATCGCAACTGGAATTATAGGAACTTTTGCTTGAAGCGCGATGCGTGCTACACCAGTGTGCGCTTTATAAAGTCTGCCATCCTGACTGCGCGTGCCTTCTGGGTAAAGTCCGAAAACATGACCTTCGCGAAGTATTTTAAGGCTAGTTTGCAATGCAGAATCGGACGCACTTCCGCCTGCTCTGTCGACTGGAAACACGCCTACTGACCTAAAAAACCATGCTGCGATTCTGCCCTTTACGCCAGGTGCTGTAAAGTATGCATCCTTACCCATAAAGTAGATTTTTCTCGGTGCAAGTAGCGGAAATATCAACGAATCGATCGCAGCGACGTGATTACTTGCCGCGATGCAAGCACCTTTACGCGGAATGTTGCCTACGCCCTCTGCGAAGGGTCGAAAATAGAAAAAGGCTACTGGTGTGAGCAGTATTTTCAAAAACCAATACATTTAACGTCTCCAAAGTTTTTACGAACATATAAATTCTACCACAGTTTTATGTCAGGTTCAACGAAAATCATCGATGGAACGTTAATTCCCCTGCGAATTGCGCGCTCAATATCGTTAATAATGTCTACTATCTCTTTAGCCGAAAGTGCTCCATCAATTGCGATTTTAAGCGTAATCAACAATTGATCTGGACTTAAATAATCGGTGCGCAAGTGAATAATCTCGACGTTTGACTCTTTGACAGCGTTTTCAATTGTCAAAATCGTATCATCATCAGCACTTTCGCCGATTAGAAGTGAACCCATTTGTGAACCAAGAAAAACTGCAACTATAAGTAGCAAAATACCGATTGCTCCAGAACCGACCGCATCATAAATAGGGTTTTTGGTAATCATTGACGCAACAACGCCAGCCATCGCGAAACTAAGTCCAATCAACGCCGCAGTATCTTCAAGCAAAACTACTGGTAAATCAGAGTTTTTCGTCTCCTCAATGAACTTCAATACGTTACGATATTTGAACTTTTTGTCAATATGTTTCGTTTCAATAATTGATGTCCTTAGTGCTAAACCTTCGAGTATCATTCCGATGATAAGTATGACAATCGCTATAATTGGGCTATCCAAATCGCTCGGATGCATAATTTCTTGTATCGACTGATAGACAGAAAAGACGCCACCAACTGCAAAAAGCAGAATTGCGACCAAAAACGAGTAGAAATATCTTGCTCTGCCATAACCAAACTGATGCTCCTCATTAGGTTTTTTCTTGCTATGCCGCTTTCCTAACAAAAGCAGAAGTTGGTTCGTAGTATCGGCAAGTGAGTGGATTGATTCTGCAAGCATGGAAGCAGATCTTGTGAGCAAGAACGCTACAAATTTTGCGATTGCAACCCCGACATTCGCCACAAGTGCCATCATGACTGCATTCATAGTTCTTGCCTTCTTTCGAGAGCACGCGATAATGTGAGTTCATCTGCGTATTCTAAATCTGAACCCATTGAAAGTCCGAGTGCAATTCTTGTGATTTTTACATCCGTATCTTGCATGAGCGTAGATAAATATTGCGCTGTGACCTCGCCTGTGACAGTGGGGTTAGTCGCCAAAATCACTTCCTTTGCTCCATTTTTTACGCGTTCTAGCAGTTCATCAATGTGCAAGTTCTCAGGACCAATCTCGTCCATCGGACTAAGTGAGCCACCTAGCACGTGATATTTGCCAAAATACTCCCTAGTTCTTTCGACTGGAATAATATCTTTTGCCTCTTCTACCACTAAAATTATACTGTCATCGCGCCTTAAATCGGAGCAAATTGAGCACACTTTGTTTTGTGTCACATTGTAACAAACGCTACAAAAACCGATCTTTTCTTTCGCTTCGACAAGTTTTTCAGCGAGCAAATGTATTTCATCGCTCGGTGCACTCAATACATAAAACGCTAATCGACTTGCGCTTTTTGGTCCAACACCAGGCAATTTTTGTATTTCCTCAATCAATTCTTGAAGTAAATCGTCCATCATTCATCCTTGATTAATAATTGTAGCACATTCTGACAAGGATTGCTTATTGGAAGGGGCGGTGCAGGGTGCTTTAGCGCAAAATTCCTGCTAAACGCTCGATTAATTCGATTAGTGCGAGAAATTGAGTGGATACTGTTTCATGCGTAACTTCGGCAGTTGACCATGAAATACGTAGGTTGGCGTTGTTTTTTGTTCGCAAAATACCAGATTCTGTGAACGTATTTTCGTTATTTATTGAAAGTGCGCCATCTATATAAATTGCGCTCAAATCTTCAAAAACTTCTTGAACTAAAGAAACCGTCGCTTCTGGAAATACGATGTCATTTGCTGTGCTCTCGTCGATTGGGAATGTGAAAACGCTTGTGAAACGGGAATTGGACTGCAATTCGTCAATAAGTTCATCATTGTGAAGTGCATAAAATCTGCCTTTTGTGTATTCATCCAAAAGTATCTGCATGGAATACGAATTAGTAAATGGCGATTGAATTTTTGGTAATTTTGAAAACTTTGGATATTTTGCATTAGAGTCATTGGGTTGGTCAAACTCGTGTATCTCCGTTTTCAGCTTGTGTTTAATTGCACTTTCAACAGCGCAAACAGTGACACAGAACTCACCTGGACTATTGCACTTTTCGTCGCACGGAGCGTCTAGATGAGAGTTTTTAGTATATTTCGATACTGCACGCATAATATTAGTGTAACCTATTTTTGAGCGGAATGTGCGTTTTACACGCCGACGGTAGTTAATGAATAGTGATAAGGAAAATGTGGATGAGCATTTGACCCCATAATGAACGCTCGCGCTCCGCGCTCGCTAATGAATAATGAGTAAGGAGTAATGAATCTATGTTAACGTTCCTTGTCATCCACAAGTGCTTCTTTTTGTCATCTAGCAAGCGAATGCGATGCGGGATCTGTGATTGGCGAGGATAAACGTACACCTTTTAAATGTGAGATTCTAAAACGTTGCGCGCCACTCAAAAGTGTAGTAAACTATTACTGATAGATAAGGAGACACATATGTCAAAAAAGTTAAAGAACCCCAAAATTAAGGGGGGGGGGGGGGCACACAGCGATTCGTGCTGCCCTTAACATGAAAGACGCGCTGGACTTTACGAAAAATGCATGGCGATTGAACTTTTATATGTTCATGTCGGGGCAGTTTGTGACGAAAATTACGTCAGAAGTTGTCAGTTTTGCGCTGGTTTGGCAAGTCATAAAGGAAACGAATAGCGCAACTATGCTCGCTTTGACCGAACTTGTGTATATCGTGCCCACGATTGCGCTTTTGCCATTCGTTGGTCCACTTGCGGACAGAATGAATAAGAAGTTCCTAATCATCGCGCCCGACCTTGTGCTTGCCGCGCTTGCGCTTGTACTCGCAGTTGTAGGCTATTATTTTGCATATATTCCACTTGCGCTCATCTTTGTGATACTGTTTTTGCGAGGTATTGCGGCGTCGTTCCAATCTCCCGCTGTTTCGTCCATAAATCCGACGATCGTGCCTAGTGATTTTATTACAAAAGCAGCAGGTCAGTCTAGCATGATTAACCAGATGAGTTACTTAATCGCGCCTGCAATCGCTGCTGCGGTCTTTGATGCGATTCCGCTGTATGTTATTATCTTGTTTGACGTAATTGGCGCAGTTTTGGGCACTATTTGCACGCTTTTAGCAACTATTCCGTCGTTCAAAAAGGACACAAAGTTGCAGTTCATCGGCGACATGAAAGAAGGTTGGGGAACACTAAAATCAAACAAAGGCGTGTTTCAACTTGTGCTTGTGATTAGCGTATATCAAATCTTTAATTCGCCTGTTGGCACTATGCTTCCACTGCTTGTGACTGGCTACTTTCACGCATCGTTCGCGCAAGCAGGAATCGTGGAGTTGTGTTGGTCAGCAGGAGCAATGTTGGGAGCATTTGCAATTGGGGCATTCGGAGCAGGCAAGAATAGGCTGTATTTGATGGTACTTTCCGAACTCATACTGGGTTTGATGTTCATATCAATCATGTTTTTCCCACCAAACTCTAACGGCTACATAGCGTTCGCCATACTTATCACAACATCTGCCATCATCGCATCTGGCATAAATGTGCCGCTCAACGCGATTTTACAAAGCAAGTATCCGCCCGAGAAACTTGGCTCTGTGATGGGAATCATCATGTCAATATTCACAATTCCGCAACCCATTGGCTTGTTATTCGCAGGTCCAGTAATCGACGCAATCGGTATACAAGTTATGTTCAGCATAGTCGGCGTGATGGCGATTATTCTTGCGATTGTTATGCGCGTGTTGCCGAAAGTGTGGGCGATTGATAAGTGACGCTTCGCGCCAGTTAATAATTAACCGCCTACGGCTCAGTTAATAGTTAGTTTAATGAGTAAGGAGTAATGAGTAAGGAGTAATGAGTAAGGAGTAATGAGTAATGAGTAATGAGTAAGGAGTAATGAGTAAGGAGTAATGAGTAAGGAATAATGAGTAAGGAGTAATGAGTAAGGAATAATGAGTAAGGAATAATGAGTAAGGAATAATGAGTAAGGAGATTCGGAATTCGCGTTGCGAATACTTTGATTGCGCTGCGTTTCACGCATCGCGTTTGATTCGGAGTTCGGCTTACGCCTCACACTTCTATTGCGCTGCGCCAGCGTACACTTCGGCTATCGCCTCGTGCCCGCTGACTTGCGCATTGCTTGGATTTTTCTGTGTGAAAAATCCAAGCCTCTGCTGTGAAGTTACTTTTTGTTTAAGAGTAACTCTACAGCAGAGTGGCTTGGCAAGACCTAAGTCTTGCCAAGCCTTAGCGCAACTTTCAAAAGAACGAGCCCAAGCGAAGTTGTTTTGAAAGTTGCGGGGTAAAAGTGTGAGCACGCGTAGCGTGTGAACTCCGTTGTGTACGTAGCGAGAAGTACATTCTCCGTTTTGTACGTAACGAGAAGTACATTCTCCGTTTTGTACGTAACGAGCAGTGCTCTTAATGCCGCGCAGTACTTCTACTCTGAATTCCGCACCGCGAAACGAAGTGTAGCGTGGTGCGGAATCTTAATTAAAAGTATGAGCGAAAGCGATTGCCTTTAATGGCATTGCTACGCAATAGGGTCGAATGGGGTCAAATGGGGTCAAATGCTCATTCGCATTTTCCTGCGCTGGGTCAAATGCTCAATCGCATTTTCCTCCGTTCACGTTCTCCTTTCAAGACCACGCATCGGAGTGCGGGGTTCTGAGATGGAGTATGAGCGAGAAAGTACGTTACTGCCCGAAGAAGCCAGATTCCGTGTCGCGCGTTTCACGCGCTACCTAGATGACAAACAAAAAAGCACTTCCCGCGCTACGAGGGTGTCAAGCAGGGTAAACTGTACCGCGCGCGCGGTAGCAACGCACAACCCCAGCGGGCGCAAAGCGCACGCCGACGCAGTGAAATCAAAGCGTGAACGAAGTGAACTCCGACTCTATTATCACTCCTCCACTTCCTCTTCGCGTAACTCTCGGAAGTGCACGGTTTTGTAAGGTTTTGCGTTGTGACGAGTTGGTTCTGTGTTGATGTTATCTAATAAATCACCTTCGTTTGTGCCACATCAATTAATAGTATAGCATACGAAACTTTTATTTAAGTAGAATAGCGGTGCATGAAGCATCGCTTCACTCGTCATCTCCAGGTGCACGCAGTGCGCTACCTAGATTACAAAATACCGAATCGCCTTGCGAGTTTTTAGCGATTTCAGTATGTGCATTTTTTGCACTAACTGCACTGTTTGCCTGCTCATCATCAGTTAGTTCCATTTTGGAACAAACTTGTAGTTACCTTGCATACGCAAAGTTGCCAGCGTGAAAACAGAAAAGCAAATTAATATTTTCCAGTCACTTTGTCGACTAACCCCTGCGCTTCCGCTTGCAACTCCCGCAAATGTGCTTCGCTGATGAACGATTCGGCGTAGAATTTGCAGACATTTTCGGTGCCTGATGGGCGTGCGGCGAACCATGCGTTCTTAGTGCCGACGTATAAACCGCCAATTTCGCCGTTGTTTGCAGGCGTTTTGGTCTGTATGCGTTCAATTTTTTCGCCAGCAAGTTCAGTTACGGTAACGTCCTCGGGCACAATCTTTTTCATCGCAGCCTTTTGTTCAAGCGTGGCGGGCGAATCGATGCGCTCAAAGTAACTCTTGCCAAACTCCTGTTCGCACTCGGCATAAATGTTAGACGGTGTTTCGCCTGTTACAGCGACAATTTCAAACGCAAGCAAATCGAGCAGTATGCCATCTTTATCAGTCGTCCAAAGCCGAGCATCGCGACGCAAAAATGTGCCACCTGCGGATTCTTCGCCCGAGAACCCCAACTTAGATTGCATAAGTCCATCCACAAACCACTTAAAACCGACTGGCGTTTCAAAAAGTGTGCGCCCAAGTTTAGCGGCGACTTTTTCAATCATGCGCGATGATACAATAGTCTTTCCGACTAGAAAATCCTTGCCCCAAGCAGGGCGTGCAGAGCCGAACAGATATTTTATGCACGACGTCAAATAATGGTTCGGGTTCATGAGCCCAGCGTCAGGCGTCACGATTCCATGCCTGTCCGCGTCCGTATCATTGCCGACTGCGAGCGTAAAATCGCTTGAACCTTTTATTTTATTGACCACTGACGCCATGCAATAGGGCGATGAGCAGTCCATCCTGACTTTTCCGTCCCAATCAATCGTCATAAATGCAAAGCGCGGATTGACTTTATCGTTCAAAACAGTAAGGTCGATTCCATAAGTTTCCGCAATCAGAGGCCAATATTCAACGCTTGCGCCACCGAGTGGATCGACTGCAAACTTAGCGCCCGAATTCTTGACAGCGTCCAAATCGATGATAGTTCGTAACTCGTCAACATACTGCTTTCTGAAATCATGCCTGTGGACATTATCTGCAAGTATTGCCTGCTCAAATGGCACGCGTTTCACATTTTTGTAGCCCTGTTTTATAATCTCATTCGCACGGTTTTGTATCCACGCAGTCGTTTCGGAATCCGCTGGACCACCATTCGGCGGATTATACTTAAAGCCGCCGTCAGCAGGCGGGTTGTGTGACGGAGTGATTACGATTCCATCACTAAGTCCCTTGCCATTCCAACCAGTTTTAAGCAGTGCATCGGGCAAAATGTTGCCGTTTTTATCTCTGTTCGCCTCAATTATTGCGAGTGAAACAGCAGGAGTCGGTGTCCAAGAGTCGCGCGAATCGACGAAAACATCAACACCAGCAGGCACTAAAACCTCAATCGCAGATTTATACGCAGGAATCGACAAAACATGCGTGTCGAAGCCGATATAGAGTTTGCCGTCGATATTATGCAACTTTCTGTATTCGTAAATCGCCTGCGAAATCGCGACAATGTGCGCTTCATTGAACGCCGCATTCAAACTCGAACCCCTGTGCCCAGAAGTCCCAAACTCCACTTTTTGACTTAGGATTCCCAAGTCAGGCACTATATTATAATACGCGTCGACGACGCAATCAACGTCAATCAAATCTCTCTCTTCGGCAAGTTTGCCCGCTCTTTCGTTTACCATACTTTAAGTTTACTACATTTAAGCCAGAAATGCGAATTTGCTTAACTTTTACTGATAGCATTCCAGAATGTGTCGGGGTTCCGCACGTACCCCATCTCAGAACCCCGCACTCCGATGCGGGGTCTTAAAACAATCAGTGAGCGCATGCGAACACCATTAAATCGCATTCGCTTTTCGCTCATACTTTAATTAAGATTCCGCATCACGCTACACTTCGTTTCACGGTGCGGAATTCTGAGTAGAAGTATTGCGTAGCAATGCAATCTCACATCACAAACGGGTGTATTTTATACAAAAATGTCGCCATTGAACCTCTGTTTACTTTACTATTAGGTTTGTAAGTCTTACTTCCAGCAGGAGAACCAGTCGTAACAGCTGTGGATTTTAACCACGCTATTGCAAGTTTGCGACCTGCGTTTAGTTTTCCGCAGTCTTTGAATGTCATCTTGGCAGAAGTTTTTGGTTTGCCAGCGAAATTGTAAAGGAACTCCGCCATTGAACCGCGGTTTACAGAGTCGTTCGGTCTGAAAGTGCAACCTGTCGCTTTCGTGCATGCGGGCGAACCAGTCGTAATCCCCTGTTCAGCAGCCCAAAGTATTGCTTTTGCGCGATTTGGGTTGCTTTTTTTGAGCGACGCAATGTCTTTGAACTTATTTGGCGAAACACTTCCAGTAAGTGCCGGTTTTCCTGCTAAATTCCACATAAATTCGACCATTGAGCCACGGTTTACTGTGTTGCCTGGCTTATAACTGCCTTTAACGTTGGTAATCTTGTTCTGCGATATCCACCCAATATAATCTATGTGCGGATTTGAGCGGTAAACATCGGAAAACTTCGTGCCTTCTGGAATCCCACCGCCTGCTCGTGACCATCTGTTATGATCTGAAGTCCATGCGCTTGCACCGTTTGCGTTCACTGCTCTTGCGCTGATTGTCCATTGCCTTCCGCTCCCAGATGCAGGCAAGTTGTAGATAGTAAAACGTTTTGCGTCATAATTTACGCGAGTCGATATTACATCGCCTGCTGTGCTAGTAAGTCTGACGTCATAATGCAAAATAGGTGAACCACCGTCATTGCGAGGCGGTAGTATGCAAAAAGTAATCATTCTGCCATCTTGCTGATTGTTTTTTGATGCGTCGCATGATGATGAAGGTGAAGAGTAACGACTAGCCGCCCAAATTCCCATTGGCGCGGACGGTTTGGACTTTGAAAATGCATAATTACCTGCGCGTTTGCCTGTCGTTTTGCCATTATGTGCTTTCCACGCAATTCGTTTACCAACAGAATCTGTAACATGCAAAACTGTTCCATGCCTAGTGTTCGATCCATTGCTAGTTTTTATGACTTTTGGAGTGGTCGTGTGGCGATAATCGCTTGTAACAGAATAATAAATCTTGCCACCATCTGTAACGTGCTTGTTGTCGCTCCAATAATTGTCGGCGTATATGAACTTTTTGCCACGGAAATTGACGACTGACGGTCCTTCAAACGCTCTCGATGCCGTAGTATCTGGCAAGTTGTTATATATGTCGTCATTAAAACGTTTCCATGGTCCATTTATGCTGCTCGATGCATAAATCTCGATTGACTTTTCATCGACTGGGTTGCTTACAGTTAACTTCTGAAACTTCGCAAACATATAGTACATAGAACCTTCTTTTATTACCTGCACATCACGATTTGCCATGTTTTGCAATCTTCCATCCGTACTTTTTTCTCGAACAGCCGAATTAGCCGAAAAGTTTACAGATGACGGCTTGCCAGAACTTTCAGTTACGCTAAGATTGGTAATTTTTGCTATTACTGGGCGCGTATCGCCGACTTGTGTGCTGTATTCATAATAATTGCCTGCTGAAAAGAGTATGTATGCTGACCCATTTGAGTCTAAAAACCATTCCGGCGCGACATAATCTAAACGCCCATCGTTTCCGCGCGGCAACTTTAGCGATGATGGCACTGAAATACTGGCTGTACCTTTAGAATTAGTCCAAGTTTTTAAGTCTTTTGACGCCGTAATATTAAATGTCGCACTGCTTCCACCCGCTATAGTGTTCCCAGAGATTATATAATAATAACCATTATAATACATGATCGATGGATCGCGATATGGCGTTCCTGAGTATGCACCTTCTGTCGGATTACAACCGCTCGGCGGGCTCATAGAGTTAGTCGATGATATATATTTGAAGTTAATGCCATCTGTAGATGTGTAGATATTTGTGCTCGTGTCGCAACTGTTACTAAAAAATACACCGACTAATATTCCATCTTTTGCTGTCGTGTTAGTTTGCATTGCGATTGCAGTCCAATGCGCATATAGCGTTATATTTTTGGTAATCTTTGTGTTAAAATTAAACTTTGTGCCACCAGTTTTTGCGGTGTACCAACCTGCGAAAGTATAGCCGAATTTGGTTGGAGTGTCAGCGGGCTGAGTGACAGTCGCTCCTGATGAAACTTTCTTTGATGAGATAGAAGTGCCACCTTGCGTATCGAAAGTTACAGTATATTGAACGACAGTTGGAGTTGGCTCGTCTCCATCCCAATGTGCATAAAGCGTGATGTCAGAGGTGATTGGTGTATTGAAGTCGAATTTTGTACCACCTGTTTTTGCAGTATACCAGCCTACAAACTTGTAACCTGCGCGAGTTGGGTCTTCGGGGCGTGATATAGAGTCTCCTTCTTTGACTGCGACTTGTGCAATGTCAGTGCTATCTTGTATGTCGAAAGTGACGGTGAAATAAACATAACATTTATTCGGATAACCACTAAAAGTGTACTCGTACATTGATGTAGTATTTTTTGCATTGCTTATATTTATTGAATCAAATAAACCATCTGGTATTAGTGCACAAAAGGAGTTATAGGCGTAATTATCAAATGCTCTGTGAAACATGTGCGAAAAATTTATTCCGTTGCTTGTGTCTAAATTGCTGAATAAACCTGCTGGGATTGTGGCAGATGTGGAGTTATAGGCGTAGTAGTAGAATGTGATATTGAACATACTCCTAAAATCGGTTCCGTTTGCTGTGTTTAATGAGCTAAACAGTCCTGCTGGAATTGTGGCAGATGTGGAGTATTGGGCGTAGTAGTAGAATGTGCTTTGGAACATACTGCTAAAATCGGTTCCGTTTGCTGTGTTTAATGAGCTAAATAGTCCTGCTGGGATTGTGCCTGATGTGGAGTTATAGGCGTAGAAGAAGAATGTGCCATCGAACATACTGCTAAAATCGGTTCCGTTTGCTGTGTTTAATGAGCTAAACAGTCCCGATGGGATTGTGCCTGATATGGAGTTAGAGGCATAGCAGTAGAATGTGCTTTGGAACATACTGCTAAAATCAGTTCCGTTTGCTGTGTTTAATGAGCTAAACAGTCCTGCTGGAATTGTGGCAGATGTGGAGTTTGAGGCGTAGTAGTAGAATGTGCTTTGGAACATACTGCTAAAATCGGTTCCGTTTGCTGTGCTTAATGAGCTAAACAGTCCTGTGGGGATTGTGCCTGATGTGGAGTTTGAGGCGTAGGAGGAGAATGTGCTTTGGAACATACTGCTAAAATCAGTTCCGTTTGCTGTGTTTAATGAGCTAAACAGTCCTGCTGGAATTGTGGCAGATGTGGAGTTTGAGGCGTAG
>JAISFQ010000088.1 GCA_031263495.1 Candidatus Nutricula glyptotermitis | reverse complement strand
CACGCAGTACTTCTATTCTGAATTCCGCACCGCGAAACGAAGTGTAGCGTGATGCGGAATCTTAATTAAAAAGTATTCGCAACGCGAATGCGATTTAATTGCATTGCTACGCAATAGGGTCGAACGGGGTCAAATGCTCAATCGCATTTTCCTCCTCCGTTCACGTTCTCCTTTCAAGACCACGCATCGGAGTGCGGGGTTCTGAGTGAGAGTGCTTCTAAAACACTAAGTAAGAGCCTATCTTTAAAAATACACACAAATTGAGATGCTACCAGTTATTTAACACCTCTTGACACGCGTACACGCAATGTGGTAATATTTATATATAGCATGACCAATAGCGTGAATAATGGTCGCTAAGTTAAGAATGAAAAGTGAGGTGTCGTTATGACAGATAAAATGTGGGGTGGAACTGGGGAGTATCCGCCACAAACAGAAGAAACGTTCCCGAATGGAACGCAGGGCTATCCGCAAGAAACGCAAGGCAGTTTTGCGAGTAGTACGGATGAGGGAGTGCCTAATTATCCGCAGCATCAACCATATTATGCACCAGAAAACTATGTGAGTGATAAAAAGTTTATGACGGCATGGCTTTTCTCGTTGTTCCTTGGCATATTTGGCGTGGACAGGTTTTATTTAGGTAAAATCGGCACTGGATTGGTAAAACTATTCACTGTCGGTGGTCTTGGTATTTGGTATCTTATTGACTTAATCTTGATTCTTACGAACTCTGCAAAAGACAAGTACGGCAGGAGTTTACAAGGATACGATGAGGGCAACAATAAAACAATCGCGATTATTGCGACACTAGTTGTAATAATATCCAGTTCACTCGTAACCACTTTCATTAGCGACACAATTTCCCCTGACATAGATGTGTATGACACATTCAACTAACTACTAGGTGCTATACTATTAACATGGCAAACACACCCGGCAGCACCGCGCCCGAACTGATACGTAACTTTTGCATTATTGCGCACATTGACCACGGCAAGTCGACGCTTGCGGACAGAATGTTGCAGATAACAGGCATTGTGAGCGAACGCGATATGCGCGCGCAGTATCTTGACCGGCTGGACATCGAGCGCGAACGCGGTATTACGATAAAATCGCAGGCAGTGCGCATGCCATGGCAAAAAGACGGCGTAGAGTTTACTCTGAACATGATTGATACGCCTGGTCACGTTGACTTTACATACGAAGTTTCACGCTCACTTGCCGCGTCCGAAGCCGCGATTTTGCTTGTAGACGCTGCTCAGGGCATACAAGCGCAGACTTTGGCGAACCTATACATCGCGCTCGAAAACGACCTTACGATCATCCCAGTGTTAAATAAAATTGACTTACCTGCTGCTGAACCCGAAAAGTATGCGAAGGAAATTGCGGATTTGATAGGCGTTGACGCTAGTGAAGTGTTTATGGTTTCGGGCAAAACTGGCGACGGTGTGCGCGAATTACTTGACTACATTGTCGACACAGTTCCGCAACCAAAAAACACCGACAACGCAGGTAATAACGCAGTAAGTGAAGTTGCGCAAGGCAATAAACGCCAAGTTTCCCCTGCTCCGCGTGCATTAATCTTTGACTCAGTGTACGATATTTATCGCGGTGTGATTACGTACATAAAGGTCGTGAACGGAAAGTTCAACGCACGCGAACGCATTTTGATGATGTCAACAGGTATGACGCACGAGTTGCTCGAAATCGGCGTATTGGATCCTGAACCTTCGCCTGCCGATTCGCTCGCTGAAGGAGAAGTAGGCTATTTAATTACGGGCGTAAAAGATGTTTCGCAATCAAAAGTTGGGGACACTGTCACGCTTCAGAGAAACCCTGCAAAAACGCCACTTTTTGGCTACCAAGACCCAAAACCTAT
The DNA here is from genome assembly GCA_031263495.1 of Candidatus Nutricula glyptotermitis. Classification (GTDB taxonomy): domain Bacteria; phylum Actinomycetota; class Actinomycetes; order Actinomycetales; family Bifidobacteriaceae; genus Nutricula; species Nutricula glyptotermitis. The sequence continues at coordinate 28,791 of JAISFQ010000088.1, read as the reverse complement.
GGTTTATTCTGGACTTTTCCCGATGGACGGCAGTGATTACCCCGTCTTGCGCGACGCATTGGACAAGTTGAAGTTAAACGACGCGGCGTTGCAATTTGAGCCTGAAACTTCCGTCGCGCTAGGGTTCGGATTCCGCATGGGTTTTCTTGGACTTTTGCACTTGGAAATCATCCGTGAGCGCCTAGAACGCGAATTTGACTTGTCGCTCATATCTACTGCTCCGAACGTCGAATACACCGTCACTCGCGAAGGCGGACAGCAGGTCACGGTCACAAATCCTAGCGAATACCCTGATGGCAAGGTAATTGACGTGCAAGAACCTGTTGCTCGCGTTACAATCATTGCGCCTAAAGAGTTTATCGGCACGATCATGGAACTCTGCCAAACTCATCGCGCGTCCGACCTGCAAATGGACTATTTATCGGCAGACCGCGTCGAGATGCTATATAAAATACCACTAGCAGAGATTGTGTTCGACTTTTTTGACCAATTAAAGTCGCGCACAAAAGGTTACGCATCCCTAGATTACGAACTCGCAGGCACATCATCTGGCGATTTAGTGAAGGTCGATATTTTACTGCAAAACGAGAAAGTTGACGCACTGAGCGCGATTGTTCACAAAGACAAAGCGTTCGCATATGGCAAACTTATGACAGAAAAGCTGCGCAAACTAATTCCGCGCCAACTGTTTGAAATCCCAGTCCAAGCGGCTATTGGCACGCGAATTATTGCACGCGAAACCATCCGTGCCACGCGCAAAGACGTTCTCGCAAAATGTTACGGTGGTGACATAACTCGCAAGCGCAAACTGCTCGAAAAGCAAAAGGAAGGCAAAAAACGCATGAAAACCATCGGTCACGTCGACGTTCCGCAAGAGGCGTTTATCGCCGCACTGTCGAATAGCGAGGAGGCGAAGTAATAACATACCGACCGCCGGTAGGTTAACTAATAACTAATAACTAATAATGAGTAATGAGTAATTGGAATCGGCATTCGCCTAACGGCTCATACTTTATTATAAGATTCCGCATCACGCTACACTTCGTTTCGCGGTGCGGAATTCAGAGTGGAAGTACTGCGTGGCATTAAGAGTACATTCTTGGCAATGCAGATTCCGCATCGCATTCGCTTGCTAGATGACAAAAGGTGTGGAGAGCACACCTAACACGGCGTTTGCATACGTTTCAAAAACGTGCTACAATTTAACTTGTTGTTTTTATAAGGAGGATAATATGGATGAACAGTCGATAAAAGACGTGATTCGAAGCAAAATGAAGAAAGTGCCCGATTTTCCGAGTGAAGGTATTTTGTTCTACGATTTTTTCAGCATATTTTACGATCCGATTGTTACGGATTTGATGATTGACTTACTGACGTCAAAGGTGGACGTCGACAAACTCGATTACGTGGTTGGTGTGGAAAGCCGTGGTTTTTTGTTGGGACTACTGCTTGCGAGCAACCTGCGCAAAGGTTTCGTGCCGATTCGAAAGGCGGGTAAATTGCCACCTCCAGTCATTAAAAGCCCAGAATTCAAGTTGGAATATGCAACGGCAAGTTTGGAAATGAGCGATACAATAAAAGAGGGCGATACAGTCGTGCTGGTTGATGATGTATTGGCGACTGGAAACACGCTAAAAGCGGCGTATGACATGCTTGAAGGTGCTGGTGCGAATGTGCAAAACGTGTTGTGTGCGATTGAACTAGTGGCATTAAAGGGTGCAGAGAAGTTGGAAGGTGCACCACTTTATACGATATTTAAGGACACTGAACTGTAATTATACGCTAAAGGTAAGTAAGGGGCGAAAATGAAAACTGACATTCAGATTGCGAGCGAGACCGCACTGCATCCAATCACAAAAATAGCCGACAAACTGGGTATTCCTGCGTCCAATGTTTATCAATATGGCGCGAATAAGTGCAAAATTAACTACAACTTACTCGACAAATTGCCTGCAAACCCGAATAACCGCCTCGTACTACTAACCGCAATCAACCCAACGCCTGCTGGCGAGGGCAAAACGACCGTTTCCATATCACTCGCAGACGCACTTTCGCGCTTAGGCAAAAAAACCGCACTTGCACTCAGAGAACCCAGTTTAGGACCAGTTTTTGGCATAAAAGGCGGCGCGACTGGTGGTGGTTATGCACAAATTGCGCCGATGGATGAAATCAACCTGCACTTTACAGGCGATTTGCACGCAATCACGACAGCAAACAACCTGCTCGCGTCCCTAATCGACAACTCCGTGTTCCAAGGCAATCCGTTGAACATTGACACGCGCAGAATCGTGTGGAAACGCTGTTTGGACTTGAACGATCGCCAATTACGCGCTGTTGCGGACGGTTTGGGCGGAAGGTTGAACGGCAATCCGCGCGAGGACGGTTTCGACATTACCGCTGCTAGCGAGATTATGGCAGTATTTTGTCTCGCAAATTCGTTCGATGACCTGCGCACTAGGCTTGATGGAATAGTCGTCGCATATAATTATGACAACGAGCCAGTGAAAGTTAAAGATTTGGGAGTTGTTGGGGCACTTTTGGCGGTTCTTAAAGACGCATTTAACCCAAATTTAGTGCAGACGCTGGAAGGCACACCCGCGTTTGTGCACGGCGGACCATTTGCGAACATTGCGCACGGTTGCAACAGCGTTTTGGCGACGAAACTTGCCATGCGATTATCAGATTGGACAGTCACAGAAGCAGGTTTTGGTGCAGATTTGGGCGCGGAAAAGTTTATTGACATAAAGTGCCGAACCGCTGGACTTTCCCCCGATGCAATCGTTTTAGTCGCCACTGTCCGCGCATTAAAATACAATGGCGGTGTCAAAAAAGATGCTTTCAGCACCGAAAACTTACGTGCACTTGAAGTAGGAACAGCGAATCTAGCACGCCACATTCACAATCTGCGTGACATATTTGGTGCAAATGTTACAATCGCAATCAACCGTTTCGCGACCGATACACCAGCAGAACTTGCACTTTTGGAAAAGTTTTGTGCAGAAAATGGCGTAAATTGCGCGGTTTCTGATGGTTTCGCAAAAGGTTCAGTAGGCGCAGTAAAATTGGCAGAAACCGTAATCGAATCTGTCGAATCTGAGCCGAAACGCGCGATTAATTTCTCATACGAATTGGACGCACCGATTGTAGCGAAAGTCGAGAAAATCGCAAAACGCATTTACGGCGCGAAAGAAGTCCAGTTCACAGCCACTGCATTAACGCAAATCAAAAAGTTAGAAGCGGATGGTTACGCCAAACTTCCTGTTTGCATAGCAAAAACGCAATACTCCTTTACCGATGACCAAACAAAGTTGGGCGCACCGACCGATTTCACATTCACAATCCGCGAGGTCAAAGTGTCCGCAGGAGCAGGCTTTATCGTCGCAATTTCAGGCGCAATCATGACCATGCCCGGCTTGCCAAAACACCCCGCCGCATTAGATATTGATGTGCGAGATGGGGAAGTTGTGGGGTTGTTCTAATGTAGCCCCGCGTCGTGCGTTTCACGCAGTACTTCTACTCTGAATTCCGCACCGCGAAACGAAGTGTAGCGTGATGCGGAATCTTAAAAATAGAGTGAGCGTAAGCGAACGCAATTAATCGCATTGCTACGCAATAGGGTCGAATGCTCATTCGCATTCTCCTTTCAAGACCCCGCATCGGAGTGCGGGGTTCTGAGGTGGAGTATGAGCGAATAGCGAATGAGATGCAGATTCCGTGTCGCGCATTCCACGCGCTACCTAGATGACAAGTAGGGGAAAGTGCACCGTGCGCCACCTAGAGGACGGCAAGGCTACAGTGACGCTTTGAACGCTTCATCAAAATAGCATGCATGGAGTTCATTTGGCACTTGCGAACCACACTCACGCATAGTATACTATTAGTGGAAAGGTAAAATATGCCAATTAAACTGCCAGATGGGTTTCCTGCTAAGAAGCAACTCGTGCGCGAGGGGATTGATGCGATGGATTATTCACGCGCTGAAACGCAAGATATTCGTCCACTGCGCATTCTGATTGCGAACCTTATGCCCAAGAAAATCGACACAGAAGTCCAGTTGTTGCGCTTAATTGGTAACAACCCGATACAAATCGAAGCATATTTTCTGCGCATGTCAACTCATGATGCCAAAAATATTCCGAACGAACACTTGAACCATTTCTACGTGCAACTTTCCGATATCGCCGAGCAGAAATTCGACGCGTTAATCGTTACAGGTGCGCCAGTTGAGCAACTCGATTTCAAAGACGTCGACTATTGGAATGAGTTGCAGGAAGTGTTTGAGTGGAGCAGGTCAAATGTTTTTTCGACGCTTTTCATCTGTTGGGGCGCACAAGCAGGACTTTTCTATTTCTATGGCATAGATAAAATACCGCTCGCGCAAAAACTGTTTGGCATATTTGAGCAGCGAATATCGCGCAGATGTTTCCTGTTCAGAGGCTTTGATGACACATATTATTGCCCGCAATCTCGTTGGACTGGAATCGATGAAACGAAACTAAAAAACGCTGGTTTGCACGTGATTTCGCGAGGTATGAGTCCGAAAATAGACAATTACGCGAATTTAATTGAGGACAAGAATCACAGGCGCGTTTTCATTTTGGGGCATTTGGAATATGAACGTTGGACACTGGATGCAGAGTACAAACGCGACAGTGAGCAGGGAATAGACATTCAAGTTCCATACAATTATTACCCACACGACGACCCGAGCAAAGAGCCCAAAATATCATGGCGTGCGCATGCGAACTTGTTTTTCAACAACTGGGTCAATTTCGTGTACCAAGAGACGAAGTTCGATTTGGACAAGTTGGAGAAACTGGAAGATTAGGTAAGATTAGGAGGAATAATGACAGATTTTGCGACTGCGTGCGTTCGAGCAGGATATGAGGCGGGCAAGGGCGAGCCAGTAAATGCGCCGATAGTGCAATCGACGACGTTTCGCTGGGAAACGACCGAGCAAGTGCATGAACTTTTTGATTTGGACAACACCGAGTTCTTTTATTCGCGCATCGATAACCCGACTTCCAATGTCGCGGAAAGGCATTTGAGTGCGCTTGAAGGCGGTGTCGGTGCGGTAATGACCAGTTCAGGGCAGGCTGCGAACCAGTTTGCGCTTTTAAATATATTGAACACTGGCGACCATGTTTTGTGCTCAAAAGCGTTATATGGTGGCACGATTAACCTGTTCCAGAACACTTTGGGGCGGTTGGGGCTAGAATCTACGTTTGTCGATCAAGATTCGCCACTTGATGAGTTACAAAAGCATATTCGTCCGAACACGAAAGCGGTGTTTGCGGAGTCAATCTCGAACCCAGTAATAAAAGTTTTAGATATTGAGAAGTTTGCCCAGTTAGCGCATACAAATCATGTGCCATTGATTATCGACAACACATTCGCGACGCCATACTTTTGCCGTCCATTTGAGTTCGGTGCGGACATTATCACGCATTCGACGACTAAGTATTTGGATGGTCAGGCAGTGCACGTCGGCGGAATGGTGATCGATTCTGGAAACTTTGATTGGCAGGTGGCGTATGAGAAAACAGGCAAGTTTGCAGGGCTTATTGAGCCCGACACGACTTATAAGGGCATGCAATATGTGAAAACGTTTGGCAATCAGGCGTATTCGGTCAAAATGCGTCAACAATTACAACGCGATTATGGCGCAACACCAGCACCTTGGAGCGCATTTTTGCTAGACTTAGGCATAAAAACGCTGCACGTTCGCATGCCACGTCACGCCGAAAACGCACTCGCACTCGCGCAAACACTCCAAAAGCACGAAAAAGTTCAGGCGGTTCATTATCCCGCGCTTGCAGGCGATGAATATTACAATCTCGCACAAAAGTATATGCCAAAAGGCGCATCAGGCGTGCTCGCAGTTGAAATAAAGGCACAAAAAGCGGGAGAATCTCCGCGCGATGCAGCAGGTAGGTTCATAAATGCACTGAAACTTTTCAACATCGAAGTCCACGTCGCCGACATTCGTTCCTGCGCACTGCATCCCGCATCATCAACACACCGCCAACTGACCGACGACGAATTAACCGCCGCTGGAATCGCACCAGGACTTGTACGATTGTCCGTCGGTTTGGAGTCAGCGCGCGATATTGTAGCGGATGTTGAGCAGGCGCTTAATGCTAGTTAATAGTTAATAATTAATCGCTTCGCTTAGTTAATAATTAACGCTTTGGAGTTCGCTTCGCTCACGCATTAATTAAGATTCCGCATCACGTTACGCCCTTTGGGCTCCACTGTGCGGAATTCTGAAGTGGGAGTACTTCCTTTATCTGAACCCCGCACTCCGATGCGGAATCGGGTCTGCGGACTATTTTCCGTACTTTTTTTCGGAACAATTCACGTTAACATTTGAAAACCGCTTGACATACATTTTGAAAGAGTGTAGTATTATTAATATGATAAGTTAATTTAGGAGTAATGCATGTGGAAGTGCGATGCTCTTGGATGTGGGGGAATTAGGTATATCATAATAAAAGATGGAAGTAATCGAAAGGAGAAAGTATGATTACATTAAAAAAGAAGTTGACTGGAGCACTCATGGCGTTTGCGCTCGTCACTTCGGTTTTGGTAGGTGGAGTTGGAGCTCCAGAGGCAAGAGGGATCAATATTAACTGTACGTATAACGATAACTTTTGGTATAGTTATGGCGATTTTAGGTATGGAGTATCTAGCATAATTTGTAGTAGCGGTAAAGTGCGTGCAGGTATATACCGTTGGTCTAGTGGTGCGACGAATGCAACAAAGAACTACACATATGGTTTATGCAAGTCTGCAGGTGAATCAATTGCTGGACTTTCTCCCGGTCAAATTATGATTTCGTATGGACCTAATGGGTGTTCATGAAACGCATAATATGCATATTTGCACTAGTATCAGTACTTTTCCTTTCAGCATGTTCTGCAAGCGAATCTACTGATACTGGCGCAAGTCCATATGCAGAAGAGTTTGCTGAAGCACGGGAAAAGGCGACTAGCGACATTCAACGTGAAATATTGGCGGACGATAAGATTACTGATGCTGAGATTGAGGAAGTTGTTGCGTCGTTTAAAGCGTGTTTAAATGAACACGGTATTAGTTTTAGTATGGACTCTCGTTACAATCCGTCTTTTAGTGGTGAACATGATACAGATGTTGAGATTAAGTGCACAGAGAGCACAGTTGGTGATTATCTGACTGAACTATATTTCAAGATAAAGTATAACCCAACCAAAGTAGAGGAAAATGCACTTTACGCTTCTTGTCTTGTTCGCAGGGGACTTGTTCCTGATGATTTTACCGCTGAGGACTTTAAGTATTATGATGATAAAACACGGATTAAAAGCAAAGGATATATTGAGTTTGATGAGGATGGCAATACGATAGGGGGCACTGTTACGCATGACGGAAAAACATATGATATGGTTCAAGATGAAAATGGCGATTTTGTCAACCCGTCAGAAATTCCTATGCCGACAGAAACGTTTCTGCCAGGTGGCATTTCTATGTTTGATGATAGGGTTAGTGATTGCTATACAGATCCTCGCCCAGAGTCAGACAATACAGTAATACAAAGATAATTGCAAATCTCCTTGCATCTCAACCTTAAACAATGTAATATGTTAGTATTGCGTAGCAATGCGATTATAATGCATTTGCCTTGCAAATACTTTTAATTAAGATTCCGCATCTACGTGCCGAATTCTGAGGGGGAGTAGTGCGGGCTTCTGAGAGGGAAGTTGTGTGGAATTCCGAGGTGAAGTGTGAGCGAAAAGCGAACTCCGTTTTGTACTTAACAGCAGAAAAGCGCATGCGAAGTTGTTTTGAAAGGTTGCGGGGTTAGAGTGTGAGCGAAAAGCGAACTCCGATTCGTACGTAGCGAGCAGTACTCTTAATGCCGCGCAGTACTCCTACTCTGAATTCCGCACCGCGAAACGAAGTGTAGCGTGATGCGGAATCTTAATTAAAGTATTGCGTAGCAATGCGATTATAATGCATTTGCCTTGCAAATACTTTTAATTAAGATTCCGCATCTACGTGCGGAATTCTGAGGTGGAGTATGAGCGAAAAGCGAAGTTGTTTTGAAAGTTGCGCGAATAAGAGTGTGAGGGGTAAGCTGAACTCCGATTCATGCGCGAACTCCCCATTAAGCATTCTTTAAAAAAGTAGTGTATAATTTAATATACGAGTGAAAGGACTATTATGGGAGTGTTTGACGATTTTGAAAAGAAGATAGAAGGCGCGGTGAACAGTGCTTTCTCAAAGTTCGGCTCACATGATATCAAGCCGACTGACTTTGTGTTGGCGTTAAAAAAAGAGCTTGATGCAAAAGTGTTGCAGATTAACCAAGAGCGAAACGTGGTGCCGAATAAGTTTGTAATCACCTTGTCAACACCTGATTTCGACAAGATTGAGGAATGGGGGGCGAGTTCGTTTGCGGACGAATTGGCAAACGAGCTTAAAGATTATGTCGTCGCGGAGGATTATGCGACTGTCGGCGCGATTACGGTCACATTTAACGAAGACACCGATGCTGAGCAGGGAGTGTACTCTATTGCATCCGAAATGGTGCGTGGCGGAATTGCACAAAATCCAGCAGAAAGTGGTTTTCCGACAGTTGAGGTGAATGGCAAAAAGTTCCAATTAAACAAAGAGGTTGTCACAGTAGGCAGGGATTCGACTTCGGACATCGTGTTGGACGATTCTAGCATTTCAAGGCAACATTTGGAGTTCCGCGTGACGCCAGCAGGAGTGATTGCGACTGATTTGGGTTCGACGAATGGTTTCTACATCGGAAACAGCCGCATTACTTCGACGACGCTAAAAGATGGCGATATATTGAGCGTAGGCAGGCTAAAGTTAATCTATAGAAACGGTTAATTTGGTATATTAGGGGAGAGACGTGACCGAACTTACATTTACAATATTAAGATTCGCATTCATGCTGCTGTTGTGGATATTTATCCTGCTTGTGGTGATAGCGATTAAAAACGATATGTTCGGTATCGGCAAAATCAGCAAAGGAAACGCGAATGTGCCGCAAGTTTTGAATGTGGCTACCCCCCTACACACCCAAAATGAAACAGCGCCTATTGCCCAAGCAACGCCTTCTACGCTTGTGATAGAAGGTGGAGTGATGAATGGAACGCGAATTCCGCTCGGTGAGTCGGATATAGTATTCGGTAGGTCAAAAAATGCGACCGTAGTTTTGAACGATTCTTATGTTTCACTGATGCACATGCGTGTGTTCAAGCAAAATGGCAAGTGGTACGCGGAAGATTTAGATTCTACTAACGGCACGTATATTGATGGTGATCCATTAATCGGCATCACAGAGTTCGGAATCGGTCAACGAATTAGCATCGGCGAGACGGTAATAAGGTTAAAGGCGTGATATGGAAGATAAATTATCATTGCGTTATACTGCGAAATCGGCGCGTGGAGTGCGTCAAACTAATCAAGATTCTGCGTTCGCTAGCGAAAACTTATTGATGGTCGCTGATGGAATGGGCGGACATGCTGGTGGCGATATTGCCTCGTACATCGCAGTTCATTCATTTGAGCACCTAAATGCCAATCCACCAACTCTCGAAGAGGGCGTCGAAGCATTGCAAACTGCGCTCAGGTTTTCGTACTTAAAGATTGTCGAGACAGTAAAACGTTATCCGCATTTGAAAGGTATGGGCACGACGATTACCGTTCTTCTCAAAACAGATCAGAAAATGATGCTCATGCATTTGGGCGATTCACGTGCATATTTGCTACAAAATGAGGCATTAACTCAAATTACGAGCGACCATTCACTAGTCCAACGCTTAGTGGAATCTGGAGAAATTACGCCTGAGGAGGCAAAAGTTCATCCAAAACGCAATATGGTCGTGAAAGTGCTTGGCGATTTTGACTTTGACGTCGACATGACACCGGACATTTCGATTCGCGATTTAGTGCTAGGTGATAGATATTTGCTCTGCTCAGATGGCATTTCTGGCATACTGTCTAACGATGAGATTGAGGGCATTTTACTCCGCTACAAAGATCCTAGCAAATGTGCAGAAAGGCTAATTAATGCTGCATTAAAAGCGGGATCTGCAGACAATGCGACTTGCGTGATTGCAGATGTCGTCAGTGAAAACGTTGACGAGGCAAAAATTGATGGAACGCAGAGTTTGCCCAATGTGAGGACTCTGAAACTTCGTAAAAGTGCACAAAAGCGCAAAAGAATCGTCGGTGCGGCTGCTGATGATGCGTTTGAGGTGTTAGGCAATATTGACATAAAAGACATTGAGGCGATGGAAAAAGCCACTTTAAAGGAGTTAGAGGCAGAAAAAGCTGATGAAGAAAAGGCAGACGAAGAAATTGCAGCAATTGACCGCGAAGAAACTTCTGAAGATGCAGTTGAGGAGGAAATACGCGCTAGAAAGAAAAGGACTAAACTTATTGTTGCGGTTTCGATTATTATTGCATTTATAATCGCACTTACAGTGATTGGATTTGCGGCACTTAATTGGACAAAAACACAATATTACGTAGGCGTAGACAAGGGAAATGTGGCGATTTATCAGGGTGTACCGACAAAATTTGCCTCTTATGACTTATCAGAGGTTTATGCCACATCATGCTTGCCGATTTCCGAAGTTACGGATGCAGACAGGCAAAAAATCGAAAACGGAGTAGTCACAGAAAGTCTTACTGAAGCTAGATCCAAAATCTATGCTTTTGCAAGCAGTGCTGGGCTTTTGTCAGTTTCGAATCCAAGGTCTACGTATTATTCTGAATGCATTATCAATATTCTAGAGGGCAAAAATGACTGAAGTGCAAGTTGAACAGGCAAAACATAGATATAAATTGCCGAAAATTCTAGGGACGAAGCGTAAGACTGAACTCGTACTGCTTGCCGTCGCTCTCGCGTTGACCATTACTGCAAATATGCTTGTCAGCATGCGATTATTCAGAGAAATTACGCCAGAAGCTATCACTATCTCTCTCGCAATGATAGGAGTCGCTGCACTGACGCACATTGCAATTCGACTTTTTGTTCCAGATGCGTCGCAAGTAATATTTCCAATCGTCCTATTGCTGAACGGAATTGGGCTCGCGATGATCTATCAAGTCGATTCCGCCAACAACGGTTCTGGTGTGAATATACGGCAAGTCGTTTGGACGTGCGTCGCATGTGTGCTCGCGATATGCGTGATGTTTTTAGTAAAAAACCAGCGTATGCTCAGGAAGTATATGTATATTTTCATGCTTATCGGCATTGTTCTGCTGTTTCTGCCACTCGTTCCGCCTTTTGGGACGCTAGTTAATGGCGCACAAGTGTGGATTCATATTGGACCACTTTCTATGCAACCTGCAGAATTCGCAAAGATTTTTCTAGCAATATTCTTTGCAGCGTATTTAGATGAAAGAAAAGCGACTTTGTCACTCGCAGGTCCGAAAATAATGATGATTCAATTCCCAAGACTTCGCGATTTTGCGCCACTAGCAATAGTTTTGGCTGCTGCAGTCGGTATTTTGGTGTTTCAGCGCGATTTGGGCACGAGTTTGCTATTTTTTGGACAATTTTTGGCAATGCTTTATGTTTCAACTCGCAGATTTAGTTGGGTTGCGATTGGATTGGGACTGTTTACGGTAGCAGTATTCGTTTCCGTAAATATATTTGAGCACGTCGCAGCGCGTTTTCAAATATGGCTAGACCCATTTAATCCAGAAGTTTATGCACGCGCATTTGGCGGTTCCGGGCAACTTTTACAAGGGCTTTTTGGGCTCTCATCAGGCGGTTTATTGGGCGTTGGTTTTGGTGGCGGTTATCCACAGTTAACCCCATTTGCGGACTCTGATTTTATCTTTACGTCACTTGGCGAAGTGCTGGGATTGCAGGGAATTATCGCACTTTTACTATTATATTTAATTTTGGTCGCAAAAGGCATGCATATGGCTATGATTGCGAAGGATGGGTTTACAAAACTACTCGCTTCTGGGCTGGCGTTTTCGATTGTACTGCAAGTTTTCGTGGTCGCAGGAGGTGTAATGCGCGTAATTCCATTAACTGGACTTACACTTCCGTTCATGGCAAAAGGTGGCACATCACTTTGCGCAAACTGGATTATCATGGCACTACTCCTCGTAATTTCAAACAGATGCCGCTCCGCTAACAAAGCAGAAGCACTCACAAAAAACGCACAAACCATAGCACAGCCACCTCTTGTCATTCCGCGCACTTCTCTCAAAACCACGCACTCCCCTTCGTCATTCCGCACACTTTCTCTCAAAACCTCGCACACACTTCACCTCAGAATTCCGCACCTGATGCGGAATCTTGAAATGGAGGAAAATGCGAATGAGCATTTGACCCAGCAGATGAGCGTTCGACACCGTGAGGGCGCAGCCCGAACTCCGAATCAATTACTCATTAGGGTCAAACGCTCATTCGCGTTTTCCTACTCATTACTCATTAACAAACTACTCATTAAACCGCTCTCATTACTCATTACTCATTACTCCTTACTCATTAACAAACTACTCATTACTCATTACTCATTACTCATTAACAAACTACTCATTACTCATTACTCATTACTCATTAAACAAGGAGTCGCCTCGTGAACAAGCAATTCAGAAAACTAAGCGCACTCATTCTAGCGATGTTCGTCGTGCTATTCGGCTTCGCTACGTACTTGCAATTTTTTGACGTTCCTGCTCTGCGAGCGAACAAATATAATGTGCGTGAACTGTACGAAAACTTAGGAAAACCGCGCGGTGCCATAATAGTCGGCGATAAATCGGTTGCATTTTCCGAAAAGTCCAATGATTTATACACATATCAGCGAAAATACTCTGAACCTGACCTTTATTCCACGATTACAGGCTACTTCTCCGTCGTCACACCTGCCGAAAAAGGCATCGAAGCGGCACTTAATGAGGAGTTAAACGGCGATTCGGATGCGCAATGGTTTTCTAGGTTTCAAAACTTATTAAAAGATGCTCCAAGCGGCGGTTCTGTCGTCACAACTATTGACCCAGATGTGCAAAAAGCGGCATATGATGCACTTGGTAATCGAAAAGGCGCTGCAATCGCAATCGAACCTTCAACAGGCAAAATACTCGCCATGGTTTCAAAACCTACATATGATCCAAACTTATTAGCAACGCATAGTGAAAAAGAAGCAGCGGAAAATTATCAGAAATTCGCGCAAGGAGCAGGAAGTTCACCATTATACAACAAAACTCTCGCTGGACTTTATGCGCCAGGCTCAATCTTCAAAATAATCACTTCCTCTGCTGCGATCGAATCAGGCAAGTTTAATTCTAACACAGAAGTGGATGCGCCAAACAGTTATACGCTTCCAGGAACTTCTGTAGAAATATACAACGCAAATAACAAAAGTTGCAGTGGAACAGGGAAACAATCGCTTTCTGATGCGTTAAAAGTTTCCTGTAACACGGCGTTCGCAAAAATAGGCGTCGAACTCGGTGCGACTGCGCTTATAAATCAAGCAAAAGCATTCGGTTTCGGCTCTGAAATCCTAGTCGCGGGAGATAGCGACACGCGTGCGCCGATGAAAGCCATTTCATCTGACCTTTTAACAGAATCACGTTCGCCTGACAAAGTCGCACTTGCGTCATTTGGGCAAGGTGAGGATTTAATTACACCATTACAAGCAGCGATGCTTTCTGCAGGAATTGCGAATGGCGGCACAGTAATGCAACCATATTTGGTGGATAAAGTGCTAGATTCTGATGCAAATGAAGTTATGCGCACCTCACCAAGCGTTTTTTCGCAGGCTGTGAGTAAGGAAACTGCGAATCAGGTGCGTGATATGATGGTCAGTGTCAGTGATGCAAATGGAACTGCACCGAGCATGCGGATTAATGGAATAGATGTTGCTGTCAAAACTGGAACTGCGGAAGCAAATGTGCAAGGGACTCTGAATTTTTGGGTTACTGCGTTCGCGCCTGCTGCAGATCCGAAAATCGCAGTTGCTGTGTTTTTGGAGGATGCAAATCCGCTTTCAAATCCAGATGCGGAAATAGTTTCAGTGGCAAGAGAAATGTTTTTAGCGAGGTTAAAATGATAAATGTGACAAATGGTTTAGTTTTAGCGAATAGATATCGGTTCGAGGAACTCGTCGCACGGGGCGGAATGGGCTCATTGTGGCGCGCAAAAGACATTACTTTGAACCGCACAGTTGCAATAAAAGTCCTACAAACTGACAACTTAGATGACGAATCGTTCGCCGAACGCATAAAGTTTGAGGCAACGAACAACGCGACGCTTCAACACCCAAATATAGTTTCTGTGCATGACTATCAAGAGTTGGATGGCGCAGGATTTATCGTCATGGAGTTTGTGAACGGCGTGAATCTTGAGACTTTACTGCGTAAATTGACCATTCCACCAGCCGATCTTACGTTTTCTGTTTTGGAACAAATCGCACGCGGATTGCAAGAAGCGCATTCTCGAAATATCATTCACCGCGACATTAAGACCTCAAATATACTTATATTGCCTGATGGGCACGCAAAAATCACAGATTTCGGTGTTTCACTTCAAGAAGGGCAACAGAACATCACGCAAGTCGGTACAGTTCTTGGCACGGCGCAGTATATGTCTCCTGAGCAGGCATTGGGGAAAAAAGTCACTCCGCAAGCAGATCTTTATTCGCTTGGCATTATTGCCTACGAGATGCTTACAGGAAAACGTCCATTTACAGGAGTTACGGCGACAGACATCGCGGTTTCACAAGTTCAAGACAATGCACTTCCTTTCAGTAAAGACTTAGGAATCGGCGACGAATTAGAAGCATATATCTTTGCAATACTCGAAAAAACGCCTGAAAAACGCCCAGAAAGTGCAGAAGCTGTAGCGAATTTCTTTGCACAAGTTAGGCAAAATCTCACTGATTACATTTCGCCAGTTGAAAATGTGGAAACTACTAAAACAAAAGGAAAAACTAGCAAAAAAACGAGTTCTGCGCGCTCTAAAGCAAAAGCAACAAAAACCAAAGAGAAAAGTGACACAAAAACTGTCATTAATGAGATTATCGCAACCGAAAGCGTCATTCTTCAGCCTGCATCTAATAGCAAACCTAGCGAAACCATAGAATCCAAAGTTCAACAAGACGAAGCCCCAGATTATCCAATTCCCAGTTCAAACCCAGTACAAGACACCACATCCGTGACGCCAGATAGTGACGATGGGGAAGTGGACAACAAGAATGATGACAATGACACTTCTCACGCAAAAATACCTACAAGTTCGATACTCGAGATTGCGAACAAGAAAATTGAGGAAGTTCGCAGGCGACAGCAGGACGAAAAACAGCGTGTGGTTCAGCAATTTGCGACGAGCGATAAAATTCCAGTCCTTAAACGCAATGTTATAAAGCCACAAAACGTGACGATTCCTAGTCACACCGAAATTCCACAACCTACGACAGACACTAACAGAACGACTAGTCTTACGTTAGTAAGTGATGAAAAACAAGAAACTTTGGAAAAGAAAACGCCTGCTGAATCGGAGAAACGCACATTATCTGGTTCTGCGATTGCAGGCAAAAAGTATAATGTCGAGGATATTAAGGCATATAGACGAAGTAACAGGCGGAAAGAAAGCACTTTTGTTGATATGGTTTTTGTCATTCTTGACATGTTGCACTCGTTTTTCTACAAGCGAAGTAAGTTTTCGCGAGTTGAAACGCTCGACGTTCCGAAGGTCGTGTTTGTTACGGCGATTGTGGTGATTGTGCTGATTCTCATAATAATCGCACGAATTAGCGTTTCTAGCGGCGCGTTTAGTGCAGAAAGTGCTATTGTATGGTATAATTTTATTGAGGAGACTATATGAAAATCCCTAACATACTTGCGTCTAGGTATGAAATACTGCGTTCAATTGGGCGTGGAGGAATGGCTGACGTTTACGAGGCGCGCGATACGAGGTTAAAGCGCATTGTCGCGGTGAAAGTGTTGCGTTCGGATTTGTGGGGTGACTCGCAATTCATCGACAGGTTTCAGAAAGAAGCCCACGCTTCTGCGCAGCTCAACAACCCTTTTATCGTGAGTACTTATGATGCAGGTGAGGACATTATCGTTAACACGGACGGAAGCGAGCAAAACGTTTCATTCATTGTGATGGAGTATGTGCGTGGTGAAACATTAAAAGCGATTTTGAAAGAACGAGGTGCACTTTCCTATCAAGAAGCGTCGAAAATCATCGAAGGTGTTTTGATTGCACTTGATTATTCACACAAAGCAGGACTTGTTCATAGAGACATTAAGCCAGGTAACGTGATGATTACTGAGTCAGGGCAAGTCAAAGTGATGGATTTTGGTATCGCACGCGCACTCGCAGATTCTAGTGCCACACAGACCGAAAGCAAATCAGTGCTTGGAACTGCGCAATATCTGTCACCTGAACAGGCAAAAGGTGAACTCGTAGATTCCAGAAGTGACTTATATTCCGCTGGATGCGTATTTTATGAAATGCTTACTGGCAAAACACCATTCACTGGCGATTCACCTGTCGCGATTGCATATCAACATGTCAGCGAAAATGCAGTTCCAGCAAGTGAATTGAACCCAAATGTGCCACCACTATTTGACAAAATCATCGCAAAAGCACTTCAAAAAGACAGAAAAAACCGTTATCAAAAAGCGCAAAGTTTCAGAAATGATGTTCGTTTGGCAGTTGAGCACTCAAAAGCCGCTTTTCCACTCACGCCGACAAATCAAGAAACGGAAGTTTTATCACCGCTTACAATGCCTTCAGACATAAACGCTGGGGAAACTTCGCAGATTCAAACTGAAGCAATCAGCAGGCAGCAGGCACTTGAAAATGATGAAAAGGCGAAAAAGAAGAGACTGATTATCATCTTTTCGATAATTGGCGCAGTCGTGGTCGCTGCCGCTATCGTGCTTGTTTTAGTCTTTATGAACCCATTCGGCGGAAAAACTGAACCGACTTCGACTGTCACAATCGCTCCAGTCGCATCTCCTAGTGCTACGCCGAAACCTGGAACAGTAGTGATTGAAGATTTGCATGGATTGTCGCAAGAAGCAGCACGTAATGCGATTGAAAGTGCTGGTTTGGAAGTTGGCGAAATAGTGACTGAAAACTCTCCAGACGTTGAGAAAGATAAAGTCACACGCACAGATCCACCTGCTGGGCAAAGCGTCGAAGCAAAATCGAAAGTCAAACTATACATTTCGACTGGCATGGTCGATCTTCCTGATTTTACTGGTATGAGCAAAGATGCAGTGCGCGAAAAGTTAACTGAACTTAAATTGATTGTCAGTTTTGATGAGGAAGAATCGAGCACAGTAAAGCCTGGAACTGCGATTTCACAACTTCCCGCTGCTGGCACGATTCCGCAACATGCATCAGTTTCTGTGAAAATTGCTAAGAAAGAGTCGGCAATCATCGTTCCTGAAAGCATAATTGGCGTTCCGCAAGAAAATGCTATGGCGATGCTTCAGGATTTGGAGTTGACCCCGTCACTCGTTATGCAAGCATCGGACACAGTGCAACCTGGATATGTTGTCTCGTCAAACCCAACTCCTGGCTCTGGCGTCAAACGTGGAACTGCAGTTACACTTTACATTTCCAGCGGTCCAGCACCAACGCCTGGACCTTAGTTAACGCATAACGATACTAAAAGTGCGACAAAAAGTGCAGGTCCAGCAGCAAAAACTCCATGTTTACCGACTTTCACGTACACTGAGCACGCCACAACTCCAGTAAACAATATCGCGAGCACCACGAACTCAGTCCACACATTAAATGATATGTAACCTGCGACGAAACTTAATGCAGTGGCATATTTTACATCACCGAAGAAGTACATGTCGAACAAATATAGTAGATAAAACAGTATGAACGCAATTGAACTCAACACAACCCCTTCACTGAGTGCATTTCGTTCCAAATCTCCAAAGTCAGACAAAAACGCGATTAACACAAACATCGCGACTGCAAAAACATTCAAAATATCTAACAACCACGTGCTCATAGCATCAATTATCGCGCTGACACCTAATATTACAACTGCGCATATAATCTGTGGCTTCAGAGTTTGCGTAAACATGCACAAAACAGCCAGCAGTAACCCCAAAAATCCGCTTTGCATGCAGAAGTTTATTTGCTCGCGCACTGTAGGCAATCTGGCACTTGTGAGCCCATCAAACATTTTTGTAAACATGTTTTAAGCATAACAACTAGTGCCCGTCATATGTAAAGTTCATAAAATTCGTGCATAACTAGGGGTACAGTTCAAAAAATGTAACATTAAATTTGCACTTGCATCTGACGCGAAAAGAGAGTATTATTATTAATGTTCGTATATTTGCGGGTATAGCTCAGTTGGTAGAGCGCCACCTTGCCAAGGTGGAGGTCGCGAGTTCAAGTCTCGTTGCCCGCTCATTTTGTGTTGTGACAAATGAACTTTTAGCGTAATCGTATACATGGGCGTATGGCGCAGCTGGTTAGCGCGTCTGCTCGACACGCAGGAGGTCACAGGTTCGAGTCCTGTTACGCCCACATTTACTTCGCTGAAAATTAAAGCTTAAGCCGTGGACATGAAAATGTTTTTTGCTTGTTCTAGGCATCAGCACCATTACCTCCACCACACCGCAATTCTTTGCGGCTTAGGTGGAGATATGATACAGATGCTTTTACTGCCTGCGCATAAAAACATTTTCATATCCACTTCTTGCTTGTTATTTCGCTCAGGGTTAAGTTCAGGTTGTGGGAGTTGGGCTTGGTTGTTTGCAGATACTTTGGTTTGCCAGACGTGGGTGATGTTGCTTTGTTAGCTGGATGTTGCTCAGGGTTAAGTTCAGGTTGTGGGAGTTGGGCTTGGTTGTTGGGTTTGTGTTTTTTTTATTTGTCATCCCGTAGCGTGTGAAACGCGCGACACGGGATCTGCATTGCCACGCAATGGCATTCGCTTCGCTCATACTCCCTCTCAGAACCCTGCACTCCGATGCGGGGTCTTGAAAGGAGAATGCGAATGAGCATTCGACCCTATTGCGTAGCAATGCGATTAAAGGAGTTCGCTACACTCACAGGGTCAAATGGGGTCAAATGCTCATTCGCATTTTCCTTCGCATTTTCCTCCGCTGGGTCAAATGGGGTCAAATGCTCATTCGCTGGGTCAAATGCTCGATCGCATTTTCCTCCGTTCGCATTTTCCTCCATTTCAAGATTCCGCGTCACGCTACACTTCGTTGGGTCAAACGCTCAATCGCGTTTTCCTATACGGAATTCAGAAATGAAGTACTGCGTGGCATTAAGAGTACTCCTCATTACGTACAAAACGGAGTTCGCTTACGCTCACACTCTTACCCCGCAACACACAAAACAACTTCGCTACGCTTGTTGTTTTCTATGTTGCGCTAAGGCTTGGCTTGCCATAGGCAAGCCAAGCCACTCTTAAGCAATGTTACTCTTAAACAAAAAGTAACTTCACAGCAGAGGCTTGGATTTTTCATACTGAAAAATCCAAGCAATGCGAACGTGAAACGTGAGCAGTTGGAGCATGAATGAAATGAATTCCGATTCCTGCGCAACCCCAGCGGGCGCGAGGCGATAGCCGAAGTGTACGCTGACGCTAGCGCAATAAAAGTGTGAGCCATTAGGCGAACTCCATTTTTTGTCATCCCGTAGCGTGTGAAACGCGCGACACGGGATCTGGCTTCTTCGCTCGTAACGTACATTCTCGCTACCACAGATTCCGCATCGCTTCGCTTGCGGGAGGATAAACGGTGAGTTCGAATAAGCGGGTTAAACTTCATAGCCTGAGTTTGCTCGCAGTTTATCCATGCTTTCTGTTATCATAAGCAGGTTGTATTTAGCCCACTCTTTAACATCTGGGTCGCCATAGTTTTCCAAACGTTTTAAGTTCTTTTTTAGTGCAGTATATGCCCTATCAAGCATACGCTTCGTAAAAGAATCATCGTAAGATACGCTGACAGAAAATGACGATGGGAAAAAGTCATTAAATCTTGTGAACTCAAATAAAAAATCGGCGAGTAGAGCGGGCAAACTTGTGTTAGTTGCTCGTTCTATACATATGCTTTCAGGAACAATTTCATTTAACATAAGAGTATATGATATGCCTAAGTCTTTGCGTTTTGCAAGTTGCTCAAACCCTTCTTTTGGTGTTGCAGAATTTGCTGCAACTGATAGTAGCACTTCCAATTGCGTATCATGACTTAACTCTCCTAGTAAATATGCAGGAGCAGGCTCAAAGTTGGCGATAAAAAAGCGCATCTGCCAATCTTTGCTATTTGCTAATCTCCCCAAAAAGCTAACTTCTGCGCGTTTTGTCCTGTATAACTCCCTAATCTCCTGATTTTTATGCGCTTTCATGGTTTCTAGTACAGCGTTATACTCTGCTCTAGTATCTGCTAGATATAGTTTGTCCAAAAAATCATCCGCATCTAACTCGCCATATTCCGATTCTGCTGCTTGGCTTAGACCGTCATAACCTTCTAGCACAATTTTTTTGTTCGCAGTTGCCCAATAGCGAATGTCCATGTCGCTGCTTCGCTCCAAATGTTCAATTGCGCGAATGTGAGCAAAAAACATGGTCGCACCATAACTTCGCGCTTCTTCATCGTCGGCATCAATGGATCCATCATTTAGTGCTTCCGCCATTTCGTTTATTTCGTTAAATGTATTCATGTATTCCATAAGCCATGCAAGAAGTTCTAAATTCTTATCTTCTATCATAACTCCATCAAACGCCGATTTTTTATTCAAAATAAGCGCATACTTTACTGCCATACTCTCGTGACTTTCTAGTTGCTTTAACGCATATTCTGGCGTACGCATGTTCAACGCAACTGCCAATACGACTGCCAGATTCTTGTCATGCGCCAAAGCTGCTAGCATATATGGAGCAGTAAATTCAAAACGCGCGAGAAAATGTCTCACAGTCCAATCATCATCATTCATCAGTCTTGTTAAAAAACGAGTTTCACGTAGTTTTCGTTTTCCTATGTCGCGAAGGTCTTTATTTCTGCTACTTACCATTTTATCAAGCAGGCGAATATATTCTTTCTCGCTCATCGCTTCCGACAATTTCTGAAAGATATCCATAACGTCTAACACGCGTTTATTCCTCCTTAAGTTCAAAATAACTCTGTAATTATAATTCTAGCACAAAACCAGTTGAATATGTGGAGATTTAAAGGACAGGGAACGATTTAATCCTTGCACACTATCCTACTCGCCACTTGACAATATCTGCAATTAGCGCATAATCTATCGGTTTTGTGAGCGGAAACTGCATTGCTCCCTTCGAAGTTTTGTAGCCTGTCAACCGTTCAGCAAACGCTTCAATCGCCTTTGGACCTGGATAAATGCCGATATGGTTTTTGAACGCAGCGAAGTGTATTATGTTTGTGCCTTGCCAAAACGTCGGCATTCCATACGAAATCTTTTCCGTTGCATTCGGTGCTACATTTCGCACAGTGTCGCGAATCTTGTTCAGCAGCGGTTGCACTTCTTTCGACTGCTCAGCGATATATTTGTCAATCAGTGTGTTGCTCATGTTGTTTGCTCCTTTCTAGCACCGCCACCTAAGCACCGCGGGATTCGGTTCGTTCTCCACCGCAATCGCACGCAATGCATTTGTCATGTCAGCGCACACTTCTTCCGCAATCTCAGCATAAGTTTCGTCAGATTCGTTCAGCCCAACGCGCTCATATGCAACAGCCGCAGCACCATAAAAGTACAAGCCAAGCGAATGTTCCAGCAAGTGCACAATCGATGAAGCCTGTCCACACGCACGAGCCGCCGCCTGCGCTACTGGATCGTTTTCAAGTTCACGCGCCGCAGCGTGACATTCCTTCAAGATTATATGCTTGACTTCCAAAAACTTGACGTTACCCACAAAAAACTCACGCGCCGCATTTATCGCGTTCCTAGGTCGCGTGTCTCCTGGGCAATGCTTCTCAAATATCGGCAACATATTCTTTTCCGCATAATCTAAGCACCACTCACGAATCGTATCCTTACTCTGCGTGCCAATCAGTTCCATAAGCGCGACCGTGCTTGGCGCATTCACACTCCCAAGCGTCTTGCGAAGTTTCTTAGGCATTTATAACTGCTCCTTTGGTTGCTCCGTTTTCTTTTGCTCAAGCACTCTCATGTCTTTAACGCCGTTATCAGTAAGCAAATGCTCAAGTTGTTGGTATGCAAGACGGTTCAGTTCGACGATTCTTTCACTTTGCGACATACCTTTTTCAATGTATAGAGCGTTAATGTTCTCAAGGTTCGCAAGAACGAGTAACTGCTCAATCGTGGCGTAATCGCGTATATTGCCTTTTTTGTTGGGGTTTGCTCTGCGCCATTCAGTGGCTGTCTGCCCAAACAGGGCGATATTTAACAAATCTGCTTCATCGGCATAGACAAATGAACGCTGCTTTGGTGTTAGTTTAGGTGGCATTAGATTATCGCGAATGGCATTTGTGTGTATGCGATAGTTTACTTTGGACAGTATTCGTTTAACGTTCCATTCAAGCGAAATTTTGCTGTTCTGATCCGCCTTAAGCCGTTGATAATCTTTTATAACATACAACTCAAACTCTACCGAAATCCAAGTAGCGAACTTAAATGCGATGTCTTTGTGCGCGAAAGTTCCGCCACCGCGTCCAGCCCTTACATTAATGCCAATTGCGCTAGTTGAGTTAACCCATTTCATGGGCGACATTGTAAAGGCATTCAGCCCAGCATCTTTCCTAAACCCCTCGAATTCGAGGGGTTTAAAGTTCGGATTGTGTATGTGTTCCCAAATGCCCAAAAACTCCAAGGTGTTCCTGTTGCGAAGCCAATTTGCTACAACAACATTGGGCTCTTCCTTGTTCTTATACCGCGCAATATCGGTCAGACTGATGAAATCATCGTCTGTGCCATGCGACAGCACAGTTATTTCCGTGCCCTGCGCAGTAATCTTTCCTTTGAACTGTTTATCTGTCATGATATTTTCCTGTCACTATATACATTACAGCATCTGCATGCCGAAAACAAGAGGGCTGTGAATAAGTTCGATTCGCTTACGCTGTCCATGTCCATAATACAAAAACACACGGACGACGAACTGTTCACAAAAAAGCATTACAAATGGACTGGCACAACATCACTCGCCGCATATCTAATCTCAGCAACATCAAGTCACTACGATTGGGGCTGGAAATGCGTGCGAAAGGCGGGGAAGATTGCAAAGGGCGCATAACCCCTTACACCGCAACTCACGCAAACTCTTTTCGCAATATTTCTCGCCAATTATTCATTACTCCTTATTCATTACTCATTAACCTAAACGCTTCCCATAAGCCGAATCTGTGCCTCGCGCTCTTTTCGCACCTCATTCATATCGTTTGGATGCATAAGGTTTACGACCTTGACAGCATAATCTGAGGCAATCAGCGCATGACGCTTTACATGTGGCACTAATGCAACTTGCGCAACACATCTAAGTGCTTTTTCGCGTATAAGATTGCTTTCCGCACGCGCTAACGCATGAATTTCGCCTGCTAATGCACGTGCTTCTTGAAAAGTGGCATAGCCGTTTTGCCACCGTTCACTTATCTCATAACACTTATTAATCGCGTCACTTTTGGGAATGTCAGCGAGTTGCAGTATGTGGTTGGCTAATAGTAGGCTATATTTTGCCACATTGCGCCAAGTTTTCGTATCAAATGCTTCGATGAGCCGTGCTTTCAGTTCTGGAATGTCGTCCAAACTTCTAGGCAGACCTACGTCATTCATGTCGCTACCTTTCTTGCTTTTCTCGCGCTTGGCGGTAATAATAGTAAAACTTTGGGCATTGATAGTAAGCACAAATCCATTGCCTCGAACATACCAGTTCTTGCCAACTCTGCTAATCGTCTCAGGGTTTCTAGCCTGTTCCTTGCACCACGCAATCACATCATCAACCCCATCTACGATATGCCCCAAGTTCTTGCGAATCCGTTGTTCACCAAGTTCGGTTGTGTGCAGTTTGTCGACGTTTGCGAACAGTGAGTTGGGCGTTTCATTTTGTTGCATGTGTTAATTATAGCAGAGGGTGGCGTATTGTGTTTTGCTTGCTAAAAGTCATACATCTGGAGTCTTGCAATATCGCTTACAATCGTCCAACGCATATTGAACAAACACTTTGCGGATTAGGTAGCGGTTTTGACATAAGTCAAATGCATGACTATTCCACTTCCTTACGGACCAACACCAGAAAAGAATTCGCCCATACACATTTCATAAAACTTCTTGAGAAACTGTGCCATTGATCCGCGATTTACTGGTGCGTTTGGTTTGAACATGCGTTTATCGCCTCCGTAACCTTTTGTGATGCCTGTTGAGTACAGCCAAAGAATAGCATAGAAACGGTTTGGATTGGTCTTCTCTAATGCAAGAAACTCTTTGTCAGGTCCAGGTTTTGCAATATAAACCGTTTCATTCCCTATCTTTACCATTTCATAGCCATTCCGTACGAGTGTTTCATATGCCTCAGCACTAGAGCAATTGTCTGTTTCGCAAGGTGAACCTGCCAATTTGTACAAGAACTCTGCCATCGCGCCACGATTCACGGTGTTGTTCGGCTTATATTTGCTGTTTGTCGGAACTGTTATCTTTTCCGCTGCAAGCCACTTGATTGACTTTTGTCTAGGTGCAGAGAGTTTAGAAATGTCCGTTATCTTTACTGCTTTCTTGTAAGTAACAGATGTTTTGTTAATTTTTTGCAGGAACTCTGCCATTGCACCACGATTCACTGGATTATTTGGCAAGTATTTACAGTTTTTACCTCCGCCGTTTTTGTCGCAACCTGTACCAATCGTTACACCTACGCTAGAAAGCCACTTAATGTCATCTTGTCTGTCTTTTGCAATACCTTTTAAGTCTGTGAAGTTGTAGGTTTTGTCGACTTTGAGAGGGTTGTAGAGAATGTTTGATGTGATGCTTGAGTTTTGAGTTAGCATATCATTATCCTTCCATAACGCCACTTTTCCATATATGCTGCCGACTGAAAAATTAGAGCATATTACTTCTGTTTTTGTTGTCAGAGATAAGGTTATGTTTAATCCGTCTGCATC
This sequence comes from Candidatus Nutricula glyptotermitis, assembly GCA_031263495.1. Classification (GTDB taxonomy): domain Bacteria; phylum Actinomycetota; class Actinomycetes; order Actinomycetales; family Bifidobacteriaceae; genus Nutricula; species Nutricula glyptotermitis. The sequence continues at coordinate 3,702 of JAISFQ010000088.1, read as the reverse complement.
CTGCTTTGGGTTGCATTTTAATTCTGTTTTGCCCCAATGCAAAAAAGATACTTTTACATATGTAGCGTTTTTATAATCACTACCTTCTTTGTTGTACTCCCAAGTTAACTTTACTTCGTTTTCGTTCTCCGTAAACTCTACTGTTGCATCTTTGAATCCATTACCTGGATTTGAAACTGGTCGTGCACTTACATTCACAATATTAAAGCATGACAAAACCAAGACAAACACAAAAACCATCATAAACAACTTACTTGTCTTTCTATCAAAATGACTCATAATCAATCCTTCCTATTTAATTGTACCACATTCAGAATGAGATTAAAAGCCCTTTGTAACAATTAAGAGAAATGTTACGAAATTAACTGCTTTTTCAGAGTGTGAAAGAAATACATAACTCATTAGCAGGTGTTTTTGAGTCGATTGCGAAACAACGAGTAAAGAAACTCCTTAGCCAAATGTTACAATTTCATTGCTATTATTTACATCACGCTTGTCGTTCCTGATGAACGAGCGGTGGCGAGCCCCACACTTGTCATCCCGCAAGCGAATGCGATGCGGGATCTGCGATTGGTGATGATAAACTTACAGCCCTTGGATGCAGATCCCATGTCGCGCACTACGTGCACTACGGGATGACAAGTGGTACGCACGTACAAGAACGGAGTTCGTTGCGCTCACTGGTTGTTTTAAGATTCCTGCCTACGCAGGAATTCGGAGCAGTGGAGTGAGTGCGAGAGGATGGAGTTTATGTCTTGTTACGCAGATCCAGTGTCGCGCACTACGTGCACTACGGGATGACAAAACAAAAAACGTTTCACGCGCTACCTAGATGTGCCTAGATGACAAATGGCGATTCATTCGTCGATCAGCACTATTCCTTGCTCGGAATCGTATCCTAGTTCTTTGAGTTCATCTTTTATGTTACATTTTACATTTTCGTTGCATATAGGAAACGAAATCTCATTATTTCCAGCGATGTAATACGCTGTGTTTTGTGTTGGCTCTGCGTAAACTACTGCTTGTTCTAACAGTATGCTTGTTATATGCGCCGTGTCCTTTCTGATTGCTGACGATTCGTTAAATTTGCTAAGCAATATGTCTTTCGTGCTTTCTTTGTCCTTGTTAGATCCTACGAAATAGTTTCCATCGGAAAGACGTATAAGAATCGTATCGTTTTCGCTTTGTACGAAGTCATCTGTATACTCACACAAGTTGTAAATTTTTCCAACTTCTATTTTATCATCATGGCAAGGTAGGTTGTTTTCTGCCTTATCGTTGCTTTGCATAGTAATCATAAATCCAAGAATAGAACACGTTATCGCTAGAAAAACGTACGGAATTGCCGATTTTAGTTTAGTTTTCATTTGTACACCGCACTTCCAAAGAATACTTTTACATCATTATCCGTTGTGAAAGAATATTTTTCAAAATCTATATATTTCGGGTCTTCCTTAATAACATTGGCAACAGTTGGTTGATTCAACGCCTTCGTCGATGCGCAATAAATAGCAACTGTTAGATTTAAGTTTTCTGATGCTCTTGAAGATCTTGACTTTGTTAGGCTCAGTTCTGCTTTCATGCATGCAAGCATTGCTTTGTCATTGGATGGCGTGGTTAGACTTCCGCCCCAGTCATAATGTGCAGTTGCAGTTGCAGTGCATTTGCCATCTTTATTATACGTTTTGCAATATGAGTACGTGTTTGTTGCAGCATTTGCTCCGACTGCACTTTTCACTGTGCTCCACGTTTTATTTATTGAACTCTTCCAACTCGGAGAATTATACGCTGCTGCCCAAGAGAATTCTTTATTGCTTGACGTGGATTGCCATCCGAGTGATTTCCATGTGGAAGTTCCTGTTGCTGCAGCAGCGTTGCCTTGTGGTCCAAATACTAAACCTCCTGCAACACGCACGTATTTCGCTCTGGTAGTGTCTCGCACTATAACAGAACCTGCAAAATGTCCGCAAGATATGCCAGCACCATACTTCGCAAAAGTGCCTGATCCGCTTATTCTGCTTCGTAAATTGGCGTGACTTTTTATATTATTCCATGGATCTTGTGCGCTCCATCCTGAGGGACTGCAATTGCCATGCGCACCAATGAATAACTCGTTTTTTGGCATTGACGTTTGGCTTGTATCGTCAGAATCGCCTATTGTATCGTCCAAATCTCTCTTTTCACTCCCATTGCCAGAATCCGATTTATACCACCAAGGCAATCTAAGGTCTGTTGTTCCAGAGCAATTAGAGTTTTTTGACAGTCCATTTAGTGCTTGTGTGACATTGAATGTATATGTTACTCCGTCTAGTAGATTATGAAATGTTATGCTAGTCATTCCTGTTTCGGATATCGCTGATCCACCAGATAAATTAGTGCTGCCTCTTGAAACCTTTTTCGCGCTTACTGTCGCACTCGATACAATGCTAGCAAAACTTAAATCCGCAGTTTCTACGTTCGGACTTACTGAGCAAGTTGGAGTCGGAATTGTAACTAGCACTTTATCTGCTCTTCTTGTGTTTGTTGACTTTGTAGCAGGAATTATAGCAGTCGTATTTGGATTTGGCGTATCAGAATTGCCACCTCCTACGCATCTGCTGTATGCGGCAGAATTATCTTGACAATATCTCCTTTCATCTGCTGTATTACTTCCATTGCCAGTTTCCATGTATGCATATGGAGAAGCATCAAGTATAGAAGAGTTTTCATGTCTTGCTTGAACTCTAAACTTGAACTCTCTTCCCCAAAGTTCATTTCCGTCGTGTACCCAAGGAACACTGCAACTAATACGCAATTAATGCTCCATGCCTAGGATCACCCCCGTGTACCCAGGGAACACTATCATCCAGCATGAAGCAAGCGAGGCACTAAAGATCATTCCCGCTCACGCGGGGAACACCTTTCCGCTTAAAGCAACAAAAACACAAATGTAAACCGCTAAAAGAGGCTAAAAGGTGCTAGAATTTGGACGTACGTTCAAATTCTCAGTCGTTTTGTAACAAAATTACGTATTCTTGGACTCACGTCATTTATGTATTCCGTCCAGACTTCCGCGTCTGCGCGTGGGTTTGTAATCGCCGTCCAGCGTACTTTTTCGTCTGAGTCCGTTGAGAACGCTTGGAGCACTGTTCCCGTTCTTGTCGACTCGGCTAATTCAAACCGTTGTTCGGCACCTAAATCTGCTAACAGTTCCTTTATTTTGTCAATCGTCATTTTATACCTCCATAATCACTGTACACTATTTCTGCGTCGGTAGCAAGCAATTCATCTTTTTCGCTTTTTTACTGCTTCTAGCCACTCCGCGTAAGTCCCGTATTCGACGTACAGTATGTCTGGGTTGTCGCCCCGTTCCTCGTTTTTTGTGTTGTCACGTCTAAGTGTCGGTGCTATGTCGTCCACGATCCCGACTGTTGTACACCTGCACCGTATGTCCATACTAGCGACGCCAAACATTCCCGGTCCTTGCCCCTCCATTCCTCCTACCTTGAACGTGTCATCAATATCTACTATTTGTCCGTCGAGCAGTTGGTGGGTTTTGCGCGTTTTGAGATCTAATGTCGCTACCCACTGCTTCTGTAACCTTTGAACCGCCCTATCTCCAATATAAGGTTATACTTTTGTGTTCACCAACCTTCCACCTATACTTTTAGTATACCATTACTCTAATTGTTGCAAACCATTTCAAATTGTGCTAGACTTAAT
>JAISFQ010000034.1 GCA_031263495.1 Candidatus Nutricula glyptotermitis | reverse complement strand
GGAGGAGGAAAATGCGATTGAGCATTTGACCCAGCGATTGAGCATTTGACCCAGCGAAGGAAAATGCGATTGAGCATTTGACCCCATTTGACCTCATTCGACCCTATTGCGTAGCAATGTGATTAAATGCATTCGCGTTCGCAAATACTCTATTTTAAGATTCCGCATCACGCTGCACTTCGTTTCGCGGTGCGGAATTCAGAAATGAAGTGTAGCGTGAAACGCACGCAATAGAAGTATTCGCTTGCGAATTCCGAATCTCATTACTCATTACTCATTACTCCTTACTCCTTACTCCTTACTCATTATTCATTACTCATTACTCATTAATTTTTTATAGTGTATACTTTAACATATGGAAATGTATATAGCCATTGGCGCGATTGCGGTCGTGCTGGCTGGAATTGTGCTGTTTTTTGTGCTTCGGAGCAGGCGCGGTGCGTCGATTGACGAGCCTACGAAACTTGAAAGTGCGCAAAAAAACTCGTTCGGCAAGATTGTGACGCAGTTGTTTCGCGCGAATATTACGGCGGAAACGTGGCAGGACATCGAAAATACGCTGATTGCAGCAGATTTGGGCACAAAAACGTCTGCTGAGATTATCAAACGGTTGAAAGTTTCTGTAAGTGCGAATAAAGTGAAAACCGCAGGTGAAGCGCGTGATTTATTGTCCAAAGAACTGCTAAACGCGCTAAGTTTCGGTGCACAAAACAGTAAGTATAATGCGAAATTTTCGTTAAACTCTGCTCCGCCGAACGTAATCATGATGACTGGCGTAAATGGTGTCGGAAAAACGCTTACAACTGCGAAGTTGGCGAATTATCTACGCACAAATGATCCAAAACGGACGATAGTTTTGGCTGCTGCGGACACATTTCGCGCGGCTGCTGGTGCGCAGTTGGAAACGCTTGCGAATCAAGTTGGCGCGAAGATTGTGCGTGGCGCGAGCGAAAACCAAGACCCTGCATCGGTCGCATTTACTGCTGTTCAGAGCGCGATAAACGAAAACGTGTCGGTCGTAATCATCGATACAGCAGGCAGATTGCACACAAAGCAGAACTTAATGGAAGAACTTCGGAAAGTAAAGCGCGTTACGGAAAAATTGCATACAATCGACGAAGTGTTGCTAGTAATCGACGCTACAACAGGCACAAGTGGGTTTACGCAGGCGGAAAAGTTTATCGAAGCCGCTGGTGTTACGGGAATCGTGCTTACGAAATTGGACGGCAGTGCGAAGGGCGGTATTGTGTTCAAAATACAGACTGAACTGGGCGTACCTGTAAAGTTCATAGGAATCGGTGAAGGAATCAGAGACTTTGCGGAGTTCGACGCCGAAAATTACGTAAATGGGCTGTTGGGAGTTGAAAAATAATGCTAGAATCACTTACAAGTCGCTTCACTGATGTGCTAAAATCGCTCAGAACTAAGGGCGTAATCAGCGAGAAAGATGTCGCGAAAACCGCTGCTGAACTGCGAACTATTTTGTTGGACGCGGATGTTTCATTAGAAGCGGTCGATAGTTTTACAACGCGCGTCAAGCAGGCTGCGCTGGGTCAGGAAGTTTCGAAGGCGTTAAATCCTGCGCAACAGATATTGAAAATCGTGCAGAATGAACTCGAAGTTACGCTTGGCAAGGATGTTCAGCGCAAATTGCATTTCGCCAAAGTTCCGCCGACTGTCATCATGCTAGCAGGTCTGCAAGGTTCGGGAAAGACGACTTTTGCAGGCAAATTGGCGTTACATTTGAAAAACACAGGGCAAACTCCATTGCTCGTCGCCGCAGATTTACAGCGACCAAATGCTGTATCGCAACTTGAAACGCTTGGCGAACAGGTAAATGTGCCAGTTTATGCGCCTGAACGTGGTGTTGAAGGCAGATTTTTTCAGCGCAAGGCGAGTCCAGTGCGCGTCGCAAGAGATGCAATTAGGTTTGCGCGTGAGAAGCAGTATAGCATCGTAATCATCGATACAGCAGGCAGATTAGGTGTTGACACTGAGTTGATTAAGGAAGCGCGCGATATTAAAAATGCTTCGAATCCTGACGAAGTGCTGTTCGTAATCGACGCGATGATTGGGCAAGATGCTGCTGCAACTGCGCGTGCGTTCAATGAAGGCGTCGGAATTACTGGCGTTGTATTGTCGAAACTCGATGGCGATGCACGTGGTGGTGCGGCGTTATCGGTCGTAAGTGCAACAAATAAGCCTATTTTATTCGCTTCAACTGGCGAAAAACTAGAAGACATGTCGGAGTTTCATGCAGAGCGCATGGCGAGCCGTATTTTGGACTTGGGCGACATATTATCACTCATTGAGCAGGCAGAAAAGGCGTTCGACGAGGACAAAGCGGAAGCGTTTGCGAGCAAAATTGCGGACGGCAACAAGATTGACCTTAACGACTTTTTGGAACAACTGATTGAGGTCAAAAAGTTGGGGTCGATAAAAGGCATTATGGGCATGTTGCCGGGCATGAATAAGTATAAAAGCGCACTTGACAACTTCGACGAGCGCGAAATATTGCACATGCAGGCGATGATTCAGTCGATGACACCGTATGAGCGCGAAAATCCGAAAGAACTGAATGGGAGCAGGAAACTCAGGGTCGCAAAGGGTTCTGGCACTTCGGTTACGAAAGTTAACAAACTGTTGGACGGTTTCAAGCAGATGCAAAAGATGATGCGAGGTGGCGGATTGCCTGCTGGAATGGGTCAAATGCCAGGTCTACCAGGTATGGATATGGGTGCTATGGGGGGACTGCCGAGCATGGGCGGTTTTAACGCTAAGGGCAAGAAAGGTAAGCGCAAAAAGTCAAAGAATCGCTCAGGAAACCCCGCAAAACGCGCACAAGAATCTACCGACGAAACACTTACCAAACTCAGGAATAGGTAATCTACGCTACATAATCATGCAAAACGACAGTTCTACCGCCGACAGCGACACAATCATTACCGAAACTCCGCAAAAGCGCACCAAAATACTCTCATTCGTGCGCAGAACTTCAAAACTAAAAGTTACTGACGAAACCGCGCTCAAAACTCATGGCAAGCAGTATTTACTTGACTTACCGCGTGATAATTCGCCACTTTCTGTACAAAAAGGCTACAAACTTGATGTTAATAGCGCGTTTGGTATGGACAGTGAACATGCAACTGAGCAGGCGGTAAGCGCGAAAATAGTTATGGAAATCGGCTGCGGAATGGGTGACCAAATAATCTACGCTGCAGAAAATGACAAGCGCACAAAGTTTCTAGGCGTTGAAGTTTATCTGCCTGGAATTGCGAGAATCATAAAGCGCGCTTCGGAAAAATCGCTTACGAATATAAAACTTGCGAACGCCGATGCGACAGATTTAATAACCGCGATTAATGACAGACAACTAGACGAAGTTTGGGTATTTTTTCCAGATCCATGGCACAAAAACAAGCACAAAAAGCGCCGATTATTGACCGCTGACTTCGCAAAATCACTAGTCCCAAAACTAAAGCCAAACGGAATCTTGCGCATCGCGACCGATAACGCCGATTACGCAAAATTCATTCGCACTTCGCTCGATTCTGTAACGCAACTAAAACCAACATCCACTGACCGATTCGCAGGCAGATTAGTCACTGCATTTGAAAGAAAAGCATCAGTAAGAGGCGATGTAGTGTTTGAGGTTGAGTACGTAATTAACACTTCGCTAATGAGTAATTAGTAAGGAGTAATGAGTAAGGAGTAATGAGTAAGGAGTAAGGAGTAATGAGTTTAGTTAATAGTTAATAGTTAATAATGAATAATTGGGAATCGGAATTCATTTCATTCATACTCTTATAGCGCTGGCGTATGGTTTCGCCTACGGCGCAACAATACTTGCGCATTGCTTGGATTTTTCAGCATGAAAAATCCAAGCCTCTGCTGTGAAGCTGCTTTTGGGACAAAAGAGTAACTCTGCAGCAGAGTGGCTTGGCTTGCCGTAGGCAAGCCAAGCCGTAGCGCAACATAGAAAACAACGAGCGCAAGCGAACTCCTTTAATTGCATTGCTACGCAATACTTTGTTTTAAGATTCCGTGAGGGTCAAATGCTCAATCGCATTTTCCAGCACGGAATTCTGAGGTGAAGTATGAGCCGTAGGCGAATTCCGATTCCCGCGAGCGAAGCGAGCAATAAAAGTGTGAAGGCGTAGCCTGAACTCCGAATCAAACGCACTCAGTGAAACGCAATGCTATCAAAGCATGAATGAAATGAATTCCGAATCAATTGCATTGCTACGCAATACTTTTAATTAAGATTCCGCATCGGGGTGCTGAATTCTGAGGTGGAGTGCGTGCGGCAGCAAGGCACAAGTCAGAGGGTGCGGAGCGCACGCTGACGCAGTGCAATAAAAGTGTGAAGGCGTAGCCTGAACTCCGATTCCCAATTACTCATTAGCGAGCGCGAAGCGCGAGCGTTCATTATTAACCATTAACCTGGCGCGTTGCGATTAACTATATAACTAAGCGGAGCGCATAAACGCGAAAGGTCTCCACGGATCCAAAAAGTCCACAAGCATCAACTCATTCTCGGGCACATGACCGACTACGTTTTTGTTGCCTTCGTTCGGCATGTCCTTCAAAATGATGTGCAGTTCGCCCTTGTAGCGCGAATAGTTATCGTTCAAAACGACCACGTCGCCACGCTTTACATCACGCGTATTGCCTGCTGGGAACGGTAAGTCCTTGTAGGTAACGCGTGGGAAAGTGGAGCGAGCCATGTATTCGCTCATGTCGCCGCGCACATAATGCTTGTGCTCGTAAATGACCTTTTCCTCACTCGGATGCAGTTCCTTCTCAAAGTCAATTTTGAAAGTCAGCATACCAGGATGAATGCTCGCAACAGTTGCTAGTTCCGCGTCGGACGCAAATTGGTTGCCAATCAATATATCATCGACAGTGCCAATCGCGATTAAGTGCCTTACTTGCACATCAATCGGCAGTTCACGATGCATTTCCAGTGTACACAATCCCTCGTTCACGGGCCATGGACCAAAAGTATTTGGCTCTTGTGACGTAACAAATGCAGCGATATTTAATCCGTGCTCACGAATAATCGAGTTGCACAGGTTAAAATGCTTCATTGATAAACCACTATACTTCTGCGGATAGAAGTTGTGGCAAGTAATTAACTTATCGGAATCAGGATGATTCGCCATAATCGAACCAAGATAACCATTTCCTGGGCTCGCGTTAATCTCAATCTTCAAGCCTTCCTTGTTATATGTCAGAAAACTCTCAGTCATGCCATCAAAACCTTCATCAAGGCGGATTCCATCGACTCCAAGTTCTTTGAAGAATGTCAAATCATCGTAACTTATGTCCAATCTGTCATAAACATTTGGCGCAACGTCAATCACAACTTCCATTTTGAACTTGTGACAATAATCGATCATGTCACGAAAATCCGACTTTATCTCCTCTTTCGTCTTACCTTCTACGCTTAAAAGGCAGGTAAATACCCTGCTAAATCCCGCTTTTGCTGCTTTTTCAATGTATGCCCTGTTGTCCTCAATTTTCGAGTGCTCAGGATAAATCGAAATGCCTAATTTAGCCATTATTCCTCCATTTCTTCTTCGACGCGATCCAATATACTGTTCGCGCGCTTTTTCGAGCCTCTATTATATAGAAAACTCACTATCTTAAAATTCCAGTCATTAAACCGCTTTTCAGAGCTAAAACCCTCTGTGTAAGTGACTGTGAACGAATTATCATCGACTGGGTCTAACTTATATGATAAAGTGTTAGTCCCCTGAACCGAATGAAATTCTGCCGCATATTCATCGTTTTCCTTAAGTGCAGTTATCGTGACTAAAACATCACCTCTTTGCCCCAACCGGTTACCCATCTTTTTCGTGTATGAGTAACCCACGCCGATGTCTTCAAATTTTACGTGATTTGGGTTCGACATGTCAATATCGTTCCGCAAACCTTGCATTAAAACGCGCCAATACGTATTGATGTTTCCATCAACAGTCCTAGTAACAATCATTTCTTACCGCCTTTCTTTTTGTTTTCCCTGATCATTTGACGTATCAGTGGAATTCCCGCACAGACTATCATCAATATGCCCATGAACAAGAAGATAAAGTAACCTGTCTCACTCAATGGACTCAGTGCGATAGACAAAAAGCCAATCGAAACCACGAATAACAGCCAACGGTTCACTTGACCTCAGTTACGCTGAAATACAAAACTGCGCCAATTTCAGTAGCCTTAATTGCTTTTTTAATTGCAGCAATCGCAACCGCAGAATCAGCAGCATCGGTATCAAAAACTAAATTCATACCTTTTTCCTCGACAAACGTGAATTTTGGATCTGCGACAGCATCGACAGTTTCCCTAATAAAATCACGCTTTAGTGGACTTTGAACTTGAATCTTCATTTTCCTCCTTCCGCTAACTTTTTATACAACTCAATCACTTCCAAGCACAGTATTTTAACTGTCTCAGCAGCCATTAATTGATCCTCAGCGTGCACTAGTAGCAATATCGGCACGACAGCTTCACCGCCTGCCTCCTTCGCGACCAAATCTGCATGCGCATGATGACCATTAACAAATATAGAATCGCCTTCATCTATATCTTTTTCAGCACCTTCAAAATCGCCCTCTTTGGCTTTTTGAACTGCCTGGATATACATCGACTTAGCAGTACCCACGTTCGCAATAATTTGGAACGAAATCTCTGCTAACTTTTCGAATTCTTCCTTCTCCATACTTCATCTTCTCCTTACTACATGACACACAGCCATCACTTGCGCAATAAACCACATATCATAACCACTTAATCACCTACCAGAAGTTACGATAAGCAATTAACCTCATCTAGACCAAATGTCTAAATAACCTCTTTCTCATCCATTGTGTTAACTTATCCTCCCTATAATGGGCTATTGAAGCAACGCCAACGCATCTTCTAACACTTTAGCACCATTAATTCGCCCATAAGTCATCATATCAATGACTTGAACAGGCTTTTCGTCATTCACTCGCTTTTTTATATCATTGAGTAAATAACGTATTTGCGGTCCGAGCATGATTACATCTGCATCCACTGCGGCACTTGCGGCTACAGCATCACCGACTGCCCATATCCTCGCATCAATGCCCTTTTCGGCTGCAGCAACTTCCATCCTCTTGACCAAGGCACTGGATGACATGCCACCAGCACACACCAGTAAAATATTTATCATACCTTTTCCTCCTTATTGTCTCCCAACTTCTACACACGCTACAATTCTATCACTATGGCGTGTATCCGCGCACAAACGTATAACACGTTAATCTTATATTACACTATTTCAAAACCAGATGCAAGTACTTATAGAAAAGTTAATGAATTGTTACGAAAATAGTTAATAATGAGTAATGAGTTTAGTTAATAGTTAATAATTAATAATTTGCTCGCGTTTACGCGCTTCGTTTAAGATTCGGAATTCATTTCATTCATGCTCTGACTTCACGACCCACGTTCGCATTGCTACCGTACGCGTGGCGCACTTTCCCCTACTTGTCATCCCGAAGCGCACGTTAGTGCGCGACACGGGATCTGCATCCAAGAACTGTAAGTTTATTCTCGCTCATACTCCACCTCAGAACCCCGCACATACTCCCACTCAGAATTCCGCACTTGTTGCGGAATCGGGTCTGCGGACTATTTTCCGTACCTTTTTGGGAAGCGATTTTTGATAAAGTAAGGAGGTTTATATGATGGGTATACATCCATTAAGACAAGAGGCATTAGATTATTACT
>JAISFQ010000140.1 GCA_031263495.1 Candidatus Nutricula glyptotermitis | reverse complement strand
AAGTGACTGCTGCTGATAAAGCAAAAGTAAAAGACTTAGATAAAGTTAAAAATAACCCTGACAGGCAAAGTGCTATTGCATGGCTCGTAAAGAACAACATAAGTGTTTTGCAAAAAGGTGATGTATATAACCCAAGTGGCACTGTAAACAGAGGTGCTATGGCTGAGTTTATGCAAAAACTTTATCAAAAAGTGATGATTCCTGATGTTGGAACGATTGCAGCAGATAAGACAGTAACTAATCCAAACACTGGAACTGCTAATAAAGTTCTGAATAAGGGCTACTCTTATAAAGTTGCGCTTAGCGTTGTAACATTCAACTCGAATGCTGGAAGTGCAGTAGATAAGCAGATTGTCGAGACAGGAAAGAAAGTTATAAAGCCAAAAGATCCGACAAAAGCAGGCTACGAATTTGATGGTTGGTTCCAAGATGCAGCATTTAAGACTGCGTTTGATTTTGCTAAGACAACTGTCACGAAGGACATCACGCTTTATGCTGCATGGACTAAATTATGGACTGTAACATTTGATCCAGGTGAAGGCACTTGCGAATCTGATTGTGCCCCACAACTTGTTCGTGATGGTGCGCTCGCAACTGAGCCACTAATTGCTCCAAATAGGCTCGATTATGACTTCAAAGGATGGCAAATACTGGGTGCAGAAAAGTTTCCGTTCGACACAACACCTATTTACAACGATATAACTCTTCATGCTATTTGGGAGGCTAAGCAACTCACTCTCGTCGAAACTACTTATGCATATGATGAGACTACGTTGACTGAGACATCTGTAACATATAAGTTCAACATCCCTGTTTTGGAGCCAGCGAGTATACCTGGACAAGACTATAAAGTGACGCTAAATGCTGCTGGAGATGAGGCAACTGTTGAGTTTGTTCCAGATTATGATGTTTTGGTAGGTCCAAACGAGATTCCTGTAATAGGTTTTGCCGCAGCAAATAACGATAAGTCATTTACGACAGAGGTAACTGTTCTTTATAAGGTAGATGGTGAGGGCGTACGTAAAGCAACTGCAGGCACGGGTGAGGTGAAACTAAGCGAGATAACGGATGGATTCCAAGTTGAATTTGCTGATGCTGATAGACCATTTGCATGGGTTGCTACTGAACCGAGTGTGAAGAAATGGGTTCACCTAGGTGACACTTACATTTTGAACATCGTGCGTGCAATTTTCTTGCCAAACATAGATGTCATTGAGTATGATGCAGATACGCCTGACTTAATCGTTGCAAGGGCACTTGATTTGTTCCATGTGAAGCTTGTGGATGATTTGTTAGTTGATCCTGTTACAAACTTACCAAATACGCCAGATACAATCGTGGTGAGCGGAGAGAAGATTCCGAACGTAGCGATTGGCAACGATACTCTTGCAGAGGTGCACGTAGGTGCTCCAGGCGAGTTCACGATTGTTGATAACTCCGAGTTGCCAGATTTCATCATTCCGCCAGGAAAGTTGGGTACGAGTAGTGTGAAATATGAGCACTCACGTCTTGTGATAAATGCAGGTGCGTATATTGATGTTCAAAGTTCACAATATTTTGGCTCTACACCGAATCTTAATGAAGGGCTGTATCACAACGGAAATGTGCGAGTGACAAATGGTGCATTCCTTCGTGAAAGTGGCTATTCGGATTGGCCTTTGGGTGCAGACTCGACATACACAGTCCAGATTGGTGGTAAAATGGCTGTCGGACCTGGAAACCGCGAAGGTGCTTATATGCAGAAGACTAGTAAAGATAATGGTAAAACGTTTGAATATGGCACACCAACAACTAACACGGAAGACTGTGGTGCAGATGGATATTGTCACGGATTTATCGGATGGCTATTAGGAACTGAAGATGATTCACTTTCGTCCATCCAAATCGGGCATATCGACAGGCAATCAGGCGCAGTTGATGTCGCTTATGGTTGGGTGTATATAACGAATTACACTTATGTGAAAGTTGCTAAGTATGCGAACATTTATCCTTATAATGTTTTAGTAGGTGGCGGTAGCACAGTCGAAATCGCGGCTAAACTTGATACAGAGCAAGGTGGCATACAGGCAAAGTTCTATGGCGCGGTCGGCACTTCCATTTCGCAAGGAACAGTTCCTGCGACTTTCCCAGGTAGCACAATCACGTTGACTGGCGAGAAAGCAAGCGTTTCACCAATTGCACTCGGATTCAATGCTGGTGACGACATTAAATCAGGAACGTTCTATGCTATCACACCAAGTTCACCAGTTCCAGCAACCCAGTCTCCTTGGGCAGGTACCACTGAGTATCAGAACGGCTGGAAAGAAGTAGAGTAATAACTAGAAGACCTTCATAAATCTATACTAGTATTGAGCGGGGGAGTGTTTTCATCATTTCCCTCCCCCGCTCGGTACACCCCTTGGCGGCACTCGGCTTCTGTTTTAAGATTCCGCATCACGCTACACTTCGTTTCGCAGTGCGGAATTCAGAAATGAAGTACTGCGCAACATTATGAGTACTTCTTTGTGATGCAGATCCCGCATCGCATTCGCTTGCGATGACAAAGGGGTACTCAGAATTCCGCACGTAGATGCGGGGTCTTAAAAGAAAGTATTCGCATCGCGAATGCAATTAAAGGAATTCATTTCATTCATACTCTAATTGCTCGCTTTCGCTCGCATTAAACGGAATTCGCCTATCGGCTCATACTCTGATTGCTCACGCTACGCGTTCGCATTGCTTGGATTTTCCATCCTGGAAAATCCAAGCCTCTGCTGTGAAGTTACTTCTGTACAAAAAGCAACTCTGCAGCAGAGTGGCTTGGCTGTGCCTTGCCAAGCCTAGGCGCAACTTTCAAAAGAACGAGCGTAAAGCGAAGTTGTTTTGAAAGTTGGGCGAATAAAAGCGTGAGCCGTCAGGCGAACTCCGAATCTCATTACTCCTTACTCCTTACTCCCTACTCATTATCAAGCTAGCGCAAAATTGTAACAATTGTAACATTTCTTGCATTTATAAAATAAGTGGAGTATACTAAATACTATACATTGTAAAATGTTTGATGTTTGATGAAGTCGGGGGTTTATGCACTCAGTGAGTAATAGGCGTTTACACAGAGAAAAGAGCTTGAATGGCTCGGATGGCAAGCGTGCTCAAAAGTACGTGCACAGTGCGTCGTTTCTGCATGCTCAGTTAAATCGCGCGAAAACTAGTCCGCGGTTTGCGAAGTTTGCACGTATTGGATTGTTTGTTTTTGCTGTGTTGTTTGCTACCGCGTCACTTTCAAGTTCAGGAGTTTCGCCATTTGGAACTTCCATATTTTCGTCCGCTAATTCCACAAGTGGCACTGCTTTTGGCAATCTTATCTCATTTTCTGGCACTTGGGGAACGTTAAAACTTCCAGATTCAGATTCTGTCGTGCGCGAAAACCAGTTCGGAACTGCAAACAGGTCATCTTCTCGTGATGAAGAAACTATACTTGGCGCAGTTGCACTAAATGGTGACATAAATATATCTCCAAAAAGTTACATCGGAAATCCAGATGCACCGATTGCTTCTGGTAATGATTATGGACCAGGATATTGCACGTGGTATGCATATAATAGGCGCATTGACATCGGACTGCCTGCACTTGGTGGCTGGGGCGATGCATATCAGTGGACGTATTCAGCAGCAGCAGCAGGCTATAAAGTTGATCATAATCCGCAGATTGGCGACATCGTTTCAATAAATGGTGGATGGCTAGGGCACGTAGCAATTGTCGAGGAAATTGGACCAAATAACACAGTTCGCATCTCCGAGATGAATTACGGTTACCCATACAACTATAATGAACGTTGGATTATAAACGCAACTGATTATTTATACATACACTAATTGGAATTAGTAATGAGTAATTAGTAAGGAGTAATGAGTAATTAGTAAGGAGTAATTAGTAAGGAGTAATGAGTAATTAGTAAGGAGTAATGAGTAATTAGTAAGGAGTAATTAGTATTGAGTAGTGTGTAATAAGTAATGAATTATGTTAACACACCGCTTGACACTCACTTCAAAAGAGAGTATAATTATATATTGCAACACATTCCCGCATAGCTCAGCTGGCAGAGCAATCGGCTGTTAACCGATGTGTCGCAGGTTCGAGCCCTGCTGCGGGAGCAAGAATTGGTCGGCTGTTAGTGGCTGATGATTCGGAGGTATTGTTAATCAGGTAGATTGTTAAGGAGGAAAATGGCTAACATTAAGTCACAGAAGAAACGCGTACTTACGAACGAGAAGGCAAGGCTTAGGAACAAGGCAGCGAAGGCATCGCTTAGGACGAGCATTAAGGCTGTCGATGCGGCTGTCGAATCTGGCGACAAGGAAGCGGCTAGCGTTGCTTTTTCGGCGGCATCGCGCAAACTAGATAAGGCTGCGACTAAGAAACTCGTTCACAAAAATAGTGCTGCAAACAAAAAGAGTGCACTTGCCCACAAAGTGAATGCGCTTTAATTAGTTATAGATTATCGACACCAAAATACACTAGGGTAAGTTTTATGTATTATGGCACACAAAAAAGCGGCATCGTTAAAGCCAAAGTCATCTAACAATAAGCATGATGATAAGCGCGATTCATTTGATGATTTGGAGTTTGACACTACCTTGTCTGTGTTTTCAAATATGCGTTCGAGGTCAACAAAGCCTGTCGATGTTAATGCTCCAAAACATAAAAACAGTGAGCGATTTTCACGTTACAAGCGCAAAACACAAGCATTTGCAATTATAATCACTGTTTCCCTGTTTATATCTTACGCTGTTCCAATCTGCTTTCCTGAAATTTCGAGTGAAGCAAAATCAGTGTGCTACATCGCATTTTATACATCTTGGGGTCTATTTTTAGTCGACTTTTTAATCCGTTTTATACTTGCTGCAAGAAAATGGGAGTTCATACTTGCCAATCCAATTGATCTGATTGCAATTTTCATACCCGAAGTGCGTATCTTACGAATGGTTCGTGTACTCACATTGTTCACACTCTTTTCGCGCATAATTCCTGTTTCAAAGCGCAGTGAAATGACACTTTACACTTTCTATTGGTTCTCTATGCTCGCGATTCTTGCTGCACTAGACATTACAAACGCCGAACGCTACGCTCCCGAATCAAACATTCACACGGTTTTTGATGGCTTTTACTGGGCAGTTACTACGATTACGACAGTCGGTTATGGCAACCATTATCCTGTCACGTTTGAAGGCAAAATCATAGCAATGGTGCTGATGGTTTCTGGAATTATAATGATTGGAATCGTCGCGCGCGCTGCTGTTGCGCACTTTTCTTATAAAACTCGCCGTGACAATTTAGCATATCTTATTGCACACAGTCATGAGTTCAAAGACAAAAACATCAAGAAAAAGATTGTCCAAGAAACACACAAACTTGAAGAAGACTCAGATTCAGTGGACTGACAGCACGTACAGCTCCACCTCAGAATTTAGCACTACTCCCACTCTGAATTCTGTGTAGGAGCAGGCGAATGAGCCTGCGACCCAACGCGATTGAGCGTTTGACCCCCGGTGAAGGAAAATGCGATTGAGCATTTGACCCCCTGCCCCCAACGCGATTGAGCGTTTGACCCCAGGTGAAGGAATCTGCGATTGCGCATTTGACCCCCTGCGACCCAACGCGATTGAGCGTTTGACCCCAGGTGAAGGAAAATGCGATTGAGCATTTGACCCCCTGCCCCCAACGCGAGGAGCGTCCGACCCTCTGGAATCTTGAAAGGAGCATGAGAAGGAAAATGCGAATGAGCATTTGACCCAGCGAATGAGCATTTGACCTCATTCGACCCTATTGCGTAGCAATGCGATTAAATGCATTCGCTATTTCTCACTGGGTCGCAGGCTCTTTCGCTTGCTAGATGACA
>JAISFQ010000083.1 GCA_031263495.1 Candidatus Nutricula glyptotermitis | reverse complement strand
TCGCCTCGCGCGGGAATCGGAATTCATTTCATTCATACTCTGATAGCACTGCGTTTTACTGAGTGCGTTTGATTCGGCATTCGCTATCGCTCATATTCTGATTGCTCACGCTACGCGTTCGCATTGCTTGGATTTTTCAGTATGAAAAATCCAAGCCTCTGCTGTAAAGTTACTTTTATGTAAAAGAGTTACTCTGCAGCAGAGTGGCTTGGCTTGCTGTAGGCAAGCCAAGCCTTAGCGCAACATAAAAAACAACAAGCGAAAGCGAAGTTGTTTTGAAAGTTGAGCGAATAAGAGTGTGAGGCGTATGCCGAACTCCTTTTTGTACGTAGCGAGCAGTACTCTTAATGCCACGCAGTACTTCATTTCTGAATTCCGCACCGCGAAACGAAGTGTAGCGCGATGCGGAATCTTGAAATGGAGGAAAATGCGAATGAGCATTTGACCCTGTGAGCGTATGCGAACTCAGTTTTAATCGCATTGCTACGCAATGCTTTATTTTAAGACCCCGCATCGGAGTGCGGGGTTCTGAGGTGGAGTAGTGCGGGATCTGCGTCAGCAAGAAAGTACATTACGTGCGAAGAAAGCAGATCCCGTGTCGCGCTCACTTCGTTTGCGCTACCTAGATGACAAACAGAAAAGCACTTTGTGCGCTACCTAGATGTCAAGTAGGTTAAAGCGTCATAAATTTTCTTATGTTACATTTTTGTGAAGCACACTTGCATTTCAAATTACAATGGTGTAATCTTAAATAGTATACTATGAAAATGTGAAGGTGTGTTATGAAAGACAGTAACGACAAATTGTCTGAGCAGGAGAAAGTTGGCTCGGCAAGCGACTTAGCGAATTTCGCTTCTGCACTGCTAAACCCAAGCGCGGCTTGGATGAACGATGGACTTTGCGCACACTCAGATTCTGAAGCCTTTTTCCCAGACAAAGGTGTGCTATCTGATGAGGCGGCGTTTATTTGTGGAGAATGCCCAGTTAAAGAGATATGTTTTCAGTACGCAATGACTAACGGAATCGAATATGGAGTTTGGGGCGGAGTTTCCGAGCGCGAGAGGAACAGGCTGAGGCGTGCTGTGTAATGCGTGTAACAAGCGATGTAGCAGGCGTTATTGTGACAAATGGCAAAACGCCATATTTTAGTGATGCGCTTAAATCAGTGCTCAAATCGCGCAAGATTCCCGAGCGCATTATCGTGGTTGATGTGTCCGATGATGGCGTTAATCAACTCAATGAACTGCATATAGGTAAAGATATTTGCTCGTTATACTTTATCGCGGCACCAAAAACTCGCACTTTTCAAGGCGCAGTGCACAAAGCCCTAGAATCCGAACATTTTCCTAACGACGCGAAATGGATTTGGACGCTTCACGATGACGTTGTAGTCGATAAAAATGCACTGAGTGAGCAACTTAAGGCGATGGAAAACCAGCAAACAGTCGCAGTTGTGGGCGCAAAACAACTAAAAATGGGCGAAAATCAACTGATAAACGTCGGTTGGTCGGTGATGAAAAATGGCGAACGGTTTTCGAACGTCAGAGTTGGCGAAATTGACCAACAACAGCACGATACGACCGAGGATGTTTTCGGTGTTTCACTGACTGGCGCACTTATTGACATCGAGTTTCTGCGCAAAATCGGCGGATTCGACTCAAACTACGGTCACTACGGCTCTGCTGAAGACTTTGCGATGCGCACATGGCTTGCCGGCAAACGAATTCGCGTTGCTGCAAGTGCGAAAATCTATCATGCGCAAAGTTCCCTAAATGGCATTCGCGCTACGGCTACTGAACTTTTACCTGCTGCCAACGCACTTTTGGAGGTCGCGGATGTTTTGTCAGGCGAAAACGGAACTGAAACTGCGACAACTGCCAAAAGCGACGACGACGTGGTTGCGCAGGATGACGAGAACGGCGAAACTAGCACACATCGCCTTTCGCTTCAACGTGCCGAACTTGGCAAATTAAATGGCGTACTGCGTTATCGGCTGTCGAACATAAAATCTGTGCTGTTTTTGCCGATGTTACTGTATACTCTTGTCGCGATTCCGTTCAAAGTCGCTGCTCAGTTGGCGAAAAAGAACACCGTGCTTGCAAAAGGCGAACTCATCATTCCGTTACTCACACTGCTTCGCGTGTCGTCGATTGTCAAGCACAGAAAGTTAATTAAAACCAACACAAATGTGCCACTGAGCACGTTAAATGCGCTTATGCCTGACAAAGATCAGTTGAAAGAGTTTCGTGACACGCAAAAACTGTTAAACGCACCACTAAACCCCGAATCTTTACTCTCCGAAGCCGAATACATTGCGTACAAAAAGGCGATTAGGAACAGACGCATTACGCTTTTTATGCTAATTTTACTGCTTTTAGCAGGCACTATCGTCATTTTCCGCGATTCCTTACTTGCACTTGCAGGAGGCGCAGTGCTTGCAGGTGGAATGCAGTTGCCGTCAAATGCGAACTTTTTTGACTTGTTTACCGCCGCGACTACGCACTTCGCCAATCAATCAGTAGGTTATGATATTGCACCAAATCCCCTGCTCGCAGTCATGTTAATACCGACTGCAATATTCGGGTTTTCCGCCCAAAACGCTGTCACTATGATGTACTTATTGTCGTTTTTGGGCGCAGGACTCGCGATGTGGGCGGCAGCAGGCGTTTTTACGCGAAACAGTGCGTACAGATTTATCGCGTCGTTTTTCTATGCATTTTCATTGCCGATGCTGATAAACGCGACTAACGGCGATTTAGGGGCACTGATTACAGGGTGCGTAGCCCCCCTCATGCTCTTTGCATACACGCGTGGAATCGGCACTATCGGCTCGTTTACGGCGATGACGGACATTATGGCGGTGTCAAAAGTCCAATTTTCGAGCAAACCTAGGATTGGCGCGATTGCGGGCGCAGGCATCGCGTTGAGTGTGTGCTTGGCGAGTACGCCTGTTTTGGTGCTCGTTTTGCCTGTTTTGGTGCTGTTAGTCGGCATATTCGTCCGCCGTTTTAGGCTGTTTTTGTTCTCACTACTGCCATCTGCCGTGTTGCTCGCGATGTTTGGCTACGATGTCATTACCAACTTTTTCGCAGGTGGTGCGCAGTTATTGCTGAAATCGTCAGGCGCGACAGGTAACGTAATCACGTATTCAACTGGCGATAATGCGTTTACATATCTGAGTGCGCCTGTTAATTTCGTACCACTACTTTCGCTGTTGTTACTGTTCGGAATCTCAGTTTTTCTTAGAGTTTCACTGACAAATAACGCACTTCGCAAAGTGCTTCTTGTCCTGCTCACAGTAGGTTTGGGCGCGAGTTCTGTCTTGTTTGAGTATACTGCGATTACGACGGCAAATCCGCCACTTCAAGCGCGCTCAAATACTCTTGTTCCGCTGATTGGCGCGAAAATGCAGAACGACACAGGTAAAAGTCGCGTTTTGGCGCTGTACACTGATGATTCGCACGATGTAAGTTATCAAATCTTGCGCAAATCTACGCCTGATTTTATCGACACCGCGGTTACATTTTCGCTAGTAAAACCGAATGAAAAGTCACGCGCGATTGCAGATTTAGCAGGCAAATTGGTGACAGGCGACACGGCGGTGGAAAGTGGGTTGACGCTTGGAACTTTGCTTGCTCAGCAGGGGATTGGCGGTGTGTTATTGCAAAAAACGACGCCTGATTCTTTGAGTTTTTATTCGATTACAGGCACGATTAATTCGATTCAGAACCTTCGAAGCGTGATTGAGGGCGACGAAATGCTTTATTGGCGCGTCGATTCCGAAGTTCAGCCTGTTTGGAACAGTGCCGAGTTTGATAGCGCACAGCGAAACCCGCTAAGGTATGGTTATATTGCCGCACTTTTGGTAATATTTGCAGGTTATGCCCTGCTCGCAGTGCCAATTACGGCTAAGCGACGTGCACTTTCAGCCGAACTTGACGAAACCGCGGACGACGTTTACGAAGCAGATGTCACGCATGCGATAGCAGAGGAGGGTCATGAGTAGGAAGCACAAAAATCTCGCGAATGGCACGCGGTCGGTTCACAAAGTGCCTGTTAGAGTGCTTATTTTTATAACTACTGCGTTGGTGATGGCTGCATTGTCGTTCGCTACAAGTCCAGTTAAAAATCTCATAGTTAATGCAGAAAAAACACTTTCGCCGCTTATTAATACTACTGCTACACCTGCCGAAACGACTGCGAATATGAAAAGTGAGCAGGTAATTTGCCCTGGAATCGCAGAACTTGCAGATAATGTGACGTATGATCCTGAGTTTTCGCCAGTTCCGACCAAAATTACGCACAAAAAGCAGGTTCTTGCAAACGGTTCGATTGCGTCAGCGTTGGTTTCTGACCTGAACGGCACAAAACTTGTCGCGATTCCGGCGAAAAATGAAGTTTATCCGCTGACTGATTCGAGCAAAGAGCCCAAACTTGTGAACGTGGAATATGCGGAAGCGCAGGGAATTGCAGGAGTTTCGGGCACGTCATTCACTGCTTCGCTCGACGGCGATATAAAAGGTTTGGCAGCGGGATCTTGCACCGAGCCGAAAAGTCTTGCGTGGTTTTTGGGCGGTCAAACAGGTGCTGGCGACACGATGATGTTGTATTTGGAGAACCCGAATCCTGTCGCTGCGCAGGTCGAACTCACGATGTATGGCAAAAATGGCGCGATAAACATGAAAACTTCCAAATTCGTGACCGTTCAAGAAGGTGCGATTGAAAAAGTTCTGATTTCCGCCGCTGCGCCTGACGAAGAGTTGGTCGCGATAAAAGTCGAGGCAAAAGGTGCTTTGATTGCGTCATATTTGTTCACGTATCAGGTGCGAAACGGCATAGTAGCGAATGGAATGGACTTCATTAACTCATACTCTGAGCCTGTGAGCAGCGGAACTATTAATTCTGTCGCGATTGAAAGTGCGGACGGCATAAAATCGGAAGCGTTTTTGGAGTTGTTTGCGGAAAATGACGCACAAGTTACGTATACCGTCCTGAAAGCGGGCGCGAACGACGCGGGAAATAGTGGTAATTTATCGCTTACAGCAGGCAAAACGCAATCTGTACCGCTTAATTTAGCGAACGGTGTGTATTCCATAAACTTCAAAAGTGATGAACCTGTTTTCGTAGAAACTTTGATTCGGCAGACGAAAGGCGCGGAATATTCCGATTTCGCATATCAGCGCGTAAGTGATGTAAACCAAAACTCAATTCTGCAAGTTTATGGTGCTGAGCAGGTAATCAGCGCGATTGGCGAAGCAGGCAGTGTGCCCGAAAATGCGTCAATAATTTTTACTGCATACGATTCCAACGGTGCACTTTTGAAAAACAAAACCTACGCAATCAGTGCTTCACAGCCGATTCAGTTCAGAGTAAAGGACATTGCGCCCGAAAACGCATCATATATTACCGCCATTCCCGACAACATGAGCACGAAGTTTACCTGGTCAAGCGCACAATTTGCTGAAGGAAACACGTTCGTCAGCGCGATTACTCCAAAATCAATCGACGCGGCGTTCAGAAGCATAAAAGTTAAGGAAGTTTTGTATTAATCTTGGGGGCACATGGATACGAAAAACATAGTTCCTGCGGCGAAGCGGTTTTTGACAAGCGCACTGCAAAGCCTAATTGTCGCAGTTGCTTCGGCACTTTTGCCACTGTTGTTTATCTTTTTGTTCCAAACTATCGTCACGTTTTTTGATGCTCCGAGTGACAAAAGTTGGAGTTTTTTGAACGGCTTTTATGTAAGTCGCGATGTGTATCTGCTCTCGCTCAAAATACCGCTCACTTTTGCAGGCGTTTTGATGCATCTCGCGCCACTTTGCATAACTTTTCTCATCGTTTTCGCGAGTTACAGTTTCTACAATCGGCTTTACGAAAAAAGCATTCAAACTTTGGTTATGACGCCACTTTTCGCAGGTGTGATAGCGTTTTTGTTGGCGTACAGTAATTCTGATGTAGAGTTTAATTATGAACTACTTGCCACTTTTTATGCCACGACACTTTGCTTTACTGGCTGTTTTATCGCCTACTTTATCGTCGAAATTGCGAACAGATTGGAAGGCTCGATTGTCAAAGATTGCGTCGGAATCGTCCTGCTCGGTTTACTGCTAGTTTCGTCAATTTACCTGCTCATATCCACTATTACTGGCTGGAAAGCGGCTGAGGAAATGTTTACCGCGCTTGACGCAGATATTATCAGTGCGATAATGTTGACGCTGTTTTCGCTCATGTTTTTGCCGAATGTGCTCGTGTGGGTCGCGAGTTTTGCCGCAGGTCCTGGCTACAATTTCGGCGACACTCAGCACTTTGCGTATGATAGCGCGTCCGACATCACGTTGCCCAACATTCCTATGCTTTCAGTTTTGCCTGACTCCGAGTTTCCGTTCCTCGACATTGCTAAAATCGCAGGTCCCGCATTCATTTGCGTAGTTGGTGGGATAGTTGCGTATAAAGTCATTCAGATTACTTTAACCCACCATTCTGCAAACTTTTTCCGCAATCGCCAAACTTCGCCTAACTCTGCTTCTGTTTCCACACAGTCAACCACGCAAAACTTAGCAGACATGACAGTTGACAAGTTGGTTACAAAGTCCGACATTCGGTTCAGTAAAGCACCGATTGACTCCAAGTTCGTTATGCAGACCGCGAAAGTTACATTGGCAGTTGACGTAATCGTTTATGCTGTGCTGTTGCTGTTGTTTTTTCTTGCAAATGGCGCACTTGGCACTGCTGACTTGGCGTTTATCGGCGTTCATCCACTTTATGCGTGCCTAATTATCGTGCTTGAACTCTTGCTTGGCGAACTTTTGGTGCTACTCGTGTTCGCAATTTATAGACGACTGCACAAAAATAAGATATACTGGGAGGTAAAATGAAAGAATCCATATTAAAAGTGCTCGCGATGGCTAACGTGATTTATGCGCTAAACATCATCATGCTCATAGTTTCACTGCTCACTGCGACTTTTTATCAAGTGCGCTTAGGTTTCATAATCTTGGGCGCATATTCACTACTGCTTGGAGTGCTAAATGCCACACTTCGTGACCGCCTTGCATTCCGTGTCCGCTCCACTCAAATCGACTCGTTCGTGCTGATTGTGGTCGGTGTGGGGATTGTTGGGCT
>JAISFQ010000015.1 GCA_031263495.1 Candidatus Nutricula glyptotermitis | reverse complement strand
GCCTTTCATAGGCATCTCCTTTCTCTAATAGATTTACAGATACAACATCTATTATACTAGGAGATTAGCGTCCATCGAGTATACTCACTTTTGTCCACGATGTGTATGGACATGGACAGTGTAAAATGTTCATTTGTAACAAAAACCACTGATTAACCATAGAGTTATGCACAAAAATTGCTTTACTTTAATGTGCACTAAGAAAAGCGTGTATAATATTACTATGGCAAACATTTTAGATGCAATAGTTAACATTGTTAAGAATGCAGGACAAACGCTTGATTCTGCTGAGCACTCGCGCATACGAATAAACGCTGTTGGAGATCAACTTGAAGACTTTGTAAAAGACGCTTTTTCGGATTCATTTAACGCAGATTCTGAAACGAGAAACCGAAACACTGAAAGGACTTTTAGTTATAAAGGCAACCAAAACAATCCACCCGATGCAATCTTAAATAACGGTGCAGCAATTGAAGTGAAAAAGATTGAAACAGATGGCAATACTCTTGCGTTAAACAGTTCGTATCCAAAGCAAAAACTTCACACGGATGATCCGCGCATTAGTCAAAAATGCAAGGAAGTTGATGGCGGGAACTGGACAGAAAAAGACATAATTTATGCGGTCGGCGTCACTCCAAAACCGAAAGGTGGCGGAAAACAAAAAATAACACGCTTAACGTTTGTTTATGGCGATGTGTACTGTGCTTCGCGAGAAGTGTATGAAAGGGTACTGAACAAGTTTCGCAGTGAAGTTCAAAAAATCGACACTCCATCATCTGCGTTCACAAAAGAAATTGGCAGAGTAAACGATATAGACCCAAAAGGAATCACGCATCTCAGAATCCGCGGTATGTGGGGCATTAAAAATCCTACCAAGGTATTCAAAGAATTGATTGGCGCGAGTGATTCAGACTTTCAATTAACTGCACTTATTCCAAATGAAACATACAATCAATTCGTTAACAGGCATGAGTTTGAGCAGTTTGCGAACAGTGTAAGTGCGTTGTCGATTTCAGACGTAGAAGTCGAAAACCCTGACAATCTCGCGCGATTCATTAAATGCAAATTAGTCAAGTATTACAGGAGTGAAAATGCCTAAACCAACACTCGTTTCATTATTCTTCGGTGCTGGTGGCTTAGACTTGGGGTTTCAAAATGCAGGTTTTGACACGATTTGGGCGAATGAGTACGATTGGCTAATATGCAATACAATTGAGTTAAACTTTCCAAATATGGAGTTAGACAGGCGAAGTATACGAGATATAGAAGCAGATGAGATACCAGATTCCGATGGAATAATCGGAGGTCCACCATGTCAAAGTTGGAGTGAAGCAGGAAGCGGTAGGGGCATTAATGATAACAGAGGTAGGCTATTTTTTGACTACATACGCATTTTGAAACACAAGCAACCAAAGTTCTTTGTCGTAGAAAATGTGCCCGGCATTTTAGCACCAAGGCATAGAACAGCGTTTAGCAACTTTATAAATGAGTTTCGCGATGCGGGATATAATGTGGTCTACAAACTAGTTAATGCAAATGATTTCGGAGTTCCAGAGGACAGAAAGCGCGTAATTATTGTTGGTGTGCGACGAGATTTAGAAAAAACGTTTACTTTTCCAAAAGAAGCGATAAATAAACCAGTTTTGAGAGATGCAATTGGCGATTTACCTGAAGCGATTCCTGCAAAAGCACTTAATAAAGCAAACAGTGACTTAAAAATAAAAAACCACGAATATTTTACTGGTGGTTTCTCGTCAATCTACATGTCAAGAAACCGTGTGCGTTCTTGGGACGAACCATCTTTTACAATTCAAGCAGGTGGTAGGCATGCGCCGATACATCCAAAAGCACCAAAGATGCAACTCGTAGCAAAAGACAAAAGAGTTTTCGTACCTGGAAAAGAGCACTTATATAGGCGACTTTCTGTTCGCGAATGTGCGAGAATCCAAACTTTCCCTGACGATTTCATATTTGACTATGAATACGTTGCAGATGGGTACAAAATGGTCGGCAATGCAGTTCCTGTTAAACTGGCAGAAGCAGTTGCGAAAGAGATTAAGAGGCAAATTTAAGTGAGAATGCGTAACAAACCCGCAACATTAACTCATTTGTAACAAAAGTTGATTCCCGCGCGAAAATGTGGTACTCTATTATATGTAGAGTAGTACGAAAAGGAGCACGAATGGGACGAGGCAAGCTAAAAGCAAAGCAAACGAAAGTGGCTAGGAAACTGAAATACGATACTAAGTTTACAGATTTTGAGGCGCTCGCGCTTGAATTGGCAGAAATTAGAGAGGAGGAAGAATGAGTACACCGCATAATTCGGCAACGAAAGGTGATATTGCAAAGACAGTGCTGATGCCTGGCGATCCGCTAAGGGCAAAGCACATTGCAGAAACATATTTGAGCGACCCTGTGTTGTTCAATTCCGTGAGAGGAATGTTAGGTTTTACTGGGACTTACGAAGGGAAACGCATTTCAGTAATGGCGTCAGGAATGGGCATGCCATCGATAGGCATTTACTCTTACGAACTGTATAGTCAGTATGATGTAGATAACATAATTCGCATCGGTTCGGCAGGTGCGTATACTGAAAAATGCAAGGTCGGCGATGTATTATTGGCTGACAGCGCATTTTCTGAGAGCACGTATGCGAAAATGCAGAGTGGTTATGATAAGGACACAATCCGCCCATCTGAAAAGTTGAACGGCGCGATTAAAAATGCTGCAAAAGAGTTGGGAATAGCCCTTACAACAGGCACAATCCACTCAAGCGATGTGTTTTATTACGAAGGCAAAGGCGCATTTGGCATTCCAGAAGAGGAATACGAACCGAGATGGAAAGTGCTTGAGCGCGAAAAGGGCATATTGGCTGTTGAGATGGAAAGTTTTGCACTGTTCAACAACGCCAAAGTTCTAGGCAAAAACGCAGCATGCATGGTTACGATTTCCGATAGTCTCGTGACTCACGAAGGACTTTCGGCGGAAGACAGGCAGACGACGTTCCACAACATGTTCAAAGTCGCACTGCGAGCAGGAGTTTCAATAGATAATTAATAATGTATAATTAATAATTGGAATCGGAATTCGTGCATTATGTGCTCATGATTAATTGCGTGAGCGATAGCGAACTCCCGAATCTAATTATTAACTATTAATTATTAACTATTAATTACGACTGGAAGGAGTATAGGTGAGTACACCACATAATTCGGCGTCAAAGGGCGATATCGCCAAGACAGTTTTGATGCCAGGCGACCCAATTCGCACGAAAATGATTGCAGAGAAGTTTTTGGACGACCTTGTGCAGTTCAACGCAGTTCGCGGAACAGTCGGTTATACAGGCAAATTTGAGGGCAAACCGATTTCGATAATGGCGTCTGGAATGGGGCTTACGTCGATGGGCATTTATTCATACGAACTCTTTGATCAGTATGGAGTTGAGAATATTATACGTACTGGTTCGGCAGGTTCATACACCGAAGATTGCAAGTTGGGCGACATAGTACTGGCTGAAAGTGCCTACTCAGAGAGCACATTTGCCAAGTCGCAGAACGGTTACGACAAGGACGTAAACTATCCGTCCAAAAAACTTGTCGATGCGCTTGACAGCACGGCAAAGGAACTTGGCATACCGCTAAGACGTGGTCCGATTCATTCCAGTGACGTATTTTATTACGAGGACAGGAACTCTGATTATCCGACTTGGAAGCGCTTAAATGAGACGAAAGGCTTGCTCGCAGTGGAAAATGAGAGTTTTGCACTGTTCCACAACGCGAGTGTTTTTGGCAAAAATGCCGCCGCCATACTGACTGTTTCGGATAGTCTTGTGACGCACGAAGCATTATCAGCGGAGGACAGGCAAGTCCTGCTCGACACTATGTTTAAGATTGCATTTAGAACGGGGGTCGAGTTAGCATAATTTATGCAAAAGACGATGGAAAACACAAAAACACATACTAAGATACGCTTATCGTTGCTGTGCCCTGCACAAACTTCGACCCGCATTTTGGTTGACAGAATTAACGCTGCTTCTAACGATTACGATTACGATGTGGATGTTATTTTGCTTTCACCAGAATCGCTTGACGAAGAGATTATTAGTTCACAACCCGATGTTTTATTCATTGGACCACAGGTTTTTTACCTCGAGAAGCAGGTAAAAAGGTTGCATAATGGCGACTTTCCGATTGAGATTGTGAATCGTGCTGATTATGGTAGCATGAATGGAGATGGCGTTTTGCGTCGCGCGATTGAATTGGTCGATGAGTTTCAAGAAGCTTAGCGAACTCCATACTTTGTCGCTAATCACAGATCCCGCATCGCATTCGCTTGCGGGATGACAAAGGAATCGGTATTCGCTTTCGCTCATACTCCACTTCAGAATTCCGCACGTAGATGCGGAATCTTAATTAAAGTATTGCGTAGCAATGCGATTAAGGGAGTTCGCTACCGCTCACGCACTGTTTTAAGATTCCGTGTCAGGCACGGAATTCAGAGTGGGAGTTGCACGGAATTCAGAAGGAAGTATTGCGTGGCAATGCAATTAGAGGTTACATAACCTACCGGCGGTCGGTATGTTCAGCGCATCACCATCAGCATCACAGTGTCCACCAAAAACACAGGAATAAGGTAGCGTAATGAATACGTCATGTAGCCAAAAAAACTAGGCATGCTGAC
Organism: Candidatus Nutricula glyptotermitis; assembly: GCA_031263495.1. GTDB lineage: Bacteria > Actinomycetota > Actinomycetes > Actinomycetales > Bifidobacteriaceae > Nutricula > Nutricula glyptotermitis. Next base: position 6,253 of record JAISFQ010000015.1, on the reverse strand, counting down.
TTTGTCCTGCTCAGCGATTGAACGCACCATGAAGTTTGGCGCATTGCCGATGTATGTAATCGCGCCCATAAACACTGCACCAGCGGAAACTGCGAGCAAAAGCATAGGGTCGATTGACGCACTGCCTTGCAATTGAATCGCGGTTGCGGGGTCTGCTGGAAGCGAGGAGGCGGTAGTCATAAAAACCAAATACGTGGGTGCATTGTCAAGGAAGGACGAAAGCGCACCTGTAACCCAAAAAAACTGCTCGGGGGTGGAAAGTCCAAGTTCCGCGCCACGTGCGTGCAGGAGTTCAAGCGCGGGAATCATCGTGATGAAAATGCCTGTAAATAACGTCGCAACTTCTATAATCGGCGACCACGAAAAACCGTTCTGCGTATGCGTTTCTTTATGCGTAAACCTGAGCGACAATAAACCTGCGAGCACGATAATCGCCATCTGCGCTATGCTACTATATTGCAAAGTAAGACCATATGGCATAGCGATTCCGAGCGGTTCGCCTGCCTCATTTTGAAGCGCGGGCATGCTCGCCAAAACGCCACTCAAAATCACAGCACCGACAATCATCGCGATGAACAGTAAATTATGCGCACCTTCAATCTGAATGGGCTCTTTTATAGTGCTTACTGACTGCGTAATTCTAAGTTGTTGTTCTTTCTTGTAATTATGCGTATCGACTATGTAGAACGTTATGAGCAAAAGTGCAGTGTTGAGCAGGAAAAGTGGTGTTAGCGCGAAAGTCCAAAAGAATGGAATACCGCGCAGAAACCCCAAGAAAAGTGGCGGATCGCCGATCGGAGTCAGGCAGCCACCAATATTCGACACCAAAAATATGAAAAAGATTACTACATTTGCGCGGTTTTTGCGTTGTTTATTCGCGCGCAGAATCGGACGAATCATCAGCATACTTGCGCCAGTCGTGCCGATAATGCTTGACAAAATAGTGCCTATGAGTAGGAGAATTACGTTTACGCGGGGTGTGCCAGACAGTGAACCGCGAATCAAAATGCCGCCTGAAACAGTGAAAAGTCCCCAAAGTAGCACGATGAACGGCAAATAATCGGCGATAAGCATCTCAAACAGCTTAAAACTCGCAGTTTGTGCGCCGAAAAAGATTGCGAATGGAATCAGAAACAGTAGCCCCCACGCAATCGACACGTAAAACTGGTTCTTTTCCCACCACTTGGACGCGATGAGTGGCAAAATCGCGATTGCAAGTAGCATACCGACGAACGGAATAATGCTATATGCTGGTAAAACGTTACCGATTTCCGAAACTTCTGCGTGATTTACAGTGCCGAAAAACTGCGGAATGAGCGCGAGCAATAGTATTCCAGCGATTATGTAAACTTTTGGCTGTTTTAGTGCATTTTGTAGTCCCAAACTGTCTCCTTGTGTGCTATTTTAATTATAACACACTGCCTACTCTGTCCAATGCAAGTGTAATAAGTTGCCTGCTAGTAGCCAAGTTTATGCGTACAAAACTTCTGAACTCATTGCCAGTCAGTGAAAAGTTTTCGCCATTCGTAAACGCAACTTTTGCCTCATCGATCAGGAACTTAGTCATGGAATCGTAACCTTTTGCCCTAGCGATGTCCATGTAGGCACTGAAATCGACCCACAGAAAGTACGTCGAGCCACCTTGCGTGACCTTTGCGTTTGGAAACTTGTGTGCAATAATACCGCCAGCAAGTGAAGCGTTTTCTGCAATTTCACTGTTCAACTGTGCCAAAAATTCGTCGCCTTTGTTGAATGCCGCAGTGTGCGCGAGAGTTGCGATTTGCCCTGCTGAGGCTAACAATTCACCAGGAGCATTTGCAACTGCATCGACAGCACCTTGCGACGCGGACGGAATTGCCATCGCCGCTTTCAAGCCCGATAAGTTAAAGCCTTTCGACGCAGATTGGAACGAAACCGCGTCAGTTTCGCCTGCATTTACGCCTGTTACAGAAAGGTATGGCGTGAACTCGACATTTGGATGAATGAGTGAGCAGTGCACTTCGTCCGCCAAAACTGCGATGTCATACTTGGCAGAAAGTTTAGCGAGTTTTTCCAGTTCAACGCGCGTAGGAACTGTTCCTGATGGGTTGTGTGGATTGCAAAGAATATATAACGCACGAGTTTTGTTTTCCGTGGCTAATCGCTGTGCTTTTTCGAATGCGGACTCCAAAGTTTGCAGGTCAAAGTGATAATCTTCGGCAAGTGGCGCGTCAATAATCTCAAACCCCAAACTTACGCGCCTCACAAACGGCGGATAACATGGCGTACTCACGACCACAACGCCTTTCACGGCATTGTTATCGGTTAAATCGCTGTGCGAGTTCAAAAATCCATGCGTAACACCAGTTAAAGCAGTGATTACGTCTTGCGCAAGCCTCGCGTGCTCGACATTCGGTGCGAACGAAAAGTGCCTTCCGCAAAAGTTCCTGCACGATTCCATATACTGCCTCTCGTTAGTCCCGTTCAAGTAACCAGTATCGCCTGCTCGCAAGTGCTTATCGACAGTTTGCACGACAGCGTCAAGCGGCGGAGTGTCCATTTCGGCAACCCAAAGTGGCAACACATCCACAGCGTAATGCGTCCATTTTTCGCTCGTCCTAAGCCTCAACTCGTCGAGCGAAAACGTCTCAAATAACCTTCCCATATTTTCCTTTTCAAGCGTTCATATATAAGTATACACTAATTAATGAGTAATGAGTAATGAGTAATGAGTAATGAGTAATGGGTAAGGAGTAATGGGTAATGAGTAATGAGTAAGGAGTAATGAGTAATGAGTAATGAGTAATGAGTAATGAGTAATGAGTAATGAGTAATGAGTAATGAGTAATGAGTAATGGGTAAGGAGTAATGAGTAAGGAGTAATGAGTAAGGAGTAATGAGTAAGGAGTAATGAGTAAGGAGTAAGGAATAATGAATAATGAAAAGGAGAACGCGATTGAGCGTTTGACCCTGTGAGCGTAGCGAACTCCGTTTAATTGCATTGCTACGCAATACTTTAATTAAGACCCCGCATCGGAGTGCGGGGTTCTGAGAGAGAGTTGTGCGGAATTCAGAAAAAAGGAGGTAACTTCTACTCTGAATTCCGCACAGCTAATGTGTGAACGCAATTAAACCCAGTTGCGGCTTCTCGGCTCACGCTCATCGCGACTCGGACGTTCATCTCGATGCCCATTGCCACGATTGCCGTTGTAACCACCGTTGTCGCGTGAATTGCCATTATAGCCACCGCCGCCGTTGCCACCAGTGTTTTCAAAACCTTCAACTGCGAGCGAAATCTTGCCACGGTTGTCGACTTTTTCAACGACTACGTCGACCTCATCGCCGACTTTTAGCACGTCTTCAGGCTTCTCAACGCGTGCGCCACCGACCAAATCGCGCATCTTTGTGATGTGCAATAGACCGTCAGTGTTTGGAACTAGCGAAATGAATGCGCCGAACGCTGCAATGCCGACGACTTTGCCCTTAAACTTTTCGCCTTCAACGACTTGACGCGGATTTGCGATGTCATTGACCATTTGACGAGCCTTTTCAGCAGCATCTGCGTCGAGTGAACCGATGAACACATTGCCGACGTCGCCGTCTTCCTCAATGTTGATGTCAACACCAGTTTCTTCCTGAATCTGCTTGATGTTTTTGCCCTTTGGACCGATAACTTCGCCAATCTTGTCGGACGGAATCGTGAACGCAATAATGCGTGGTGCCAATTCGCTCATCTCGTCAGGACCAGAAATCGTCTGATTAATAAGGTCAAGCAAGGTAGTCCGCGCTTCTTTTGCCTGCGTTAACGCTCCTGCGAGCACACTTGCAGGGATTCCGTCGAGTTTTGTGTCAAGTTGAATCGCGGTTACGAATTCACTTGTGCCTGCAACTTTGAAGTCCATATCGCCAAATGCATCTTCCGCGCCCAAAATGTCCGTCAGTGCCGCGTACTTCGTTTCGCCGTCGATAGTGTCCGAAACTAAGCCCATTGCAATGCCTGCAACTGGCGCTTTTAGTGGTACACCTGCGGAAAGTAACGAAAGTGTGGACGCGCAAACAGAACCCATCGAAGTTGAACCGTTTGACCCCAACGCTTCGGAAACTTGACGAATTGCATACGGAAACTCTTCGCGGTTAGGCAAAACTGGAATTAATGCACGCTCAGCAAGTGCGCCGTGCCCAATCTCACGCCTTTTTGGCGAGCCTACACGCCCTGTTTCGCCGACCGAATATGGCGGGAAATTGTAGTTATGCATGTAACGTTTTGATGTTTCGGGAGTTAAAGAGTCAATTTTCTGCTCCATTGACAGCATGTTTAGAGTAGTAACACCCAAAATCTGCGTCTCGCCACGCTCAAACAACGCGGAACCGTGAACTCTTGGAATCACATGAACTTCGGCGGAAAGTGAGCGGATATCACGCAATCCCCTGCCATCGATTCTGTAACCTTCAGTCAAAATGCGCTTACGAACAATTTGCTTCTGAACTGACTTGTAAGCAGCGGAAATCTCGGATTCGCGCTCTGCAAAATCTGCATCAAACTTGGCGTGTAACTCGTCCTTAATCTCATTCAAACGCGCTTCACGATCTTGCTTGTCGGCGATAGAAAGTGCTTCGTTCAAATCGTTAGTCGCAGCACCTTCGACAACAGCGAAAACGTCGTCCTGATAGTCAGGGAACAGCGGAAACTCTTTCGTTTCCTTAGCCGCGACATCTTTTAACGCAATCTGCGCTTCACAAAGTGCCCTGATATGCTTCTTGGACGCTTCAAGTCCTTCGACGATCACGTCCTCAGATGGTGCTTTTGCGCCTTCATTCGTAATCAAATTCCATGCGTTATCGCCTGCTCCTGCCTCAATCATCGCAATTGCAACGTCGTCACCAGCGATTCTGCCAGCAATTACAATCTCAAACACCGATTTTTCGAGTTCAGAGAACTTCGGGAATGCGACCCATTCGTTCTCAATCAACGCCATGCGCACGCCCGAAACAGGACCAGTAAATGGTATGCCTGAAATCAAAGTCGACGCAGATGCAGCATTTATGCCCAAAACATCATACGCATCATCTTCATTTACTGCCAAAATAGTCTCGATGACTTGAATTTCGTTACGTAAACCTTTTATAAACAGCGGGCGAAGTGGGCGATCAATCAGCCTAGCGGTCAAAATTGCATCAGTCGTAGGTCTGCCCTCGCGCCTAAAAAATGAACCCGGAATCCTGCCAGCAGCATACATTCTCTCTTCGACGTCAACAGTCAGCGGAAAGAAATCATACGATTCGCGTGGCTCTGACGAGGCTGTAGTGGTTGATAATACCATTGTCTCGTCGTCTAAATATGCCGAAACTGCGCCATCTGCCTGCTTAGCAAGTCTGCCAGTCTCGAATTTTATCGTGCGCTTACCAAAACGCCCGTTATCAATAATTGCCTCTGTGGATTTAGTATCCAACATTTTTCTCCTTAATATAGCGCGACAACACAACAAACCAAAGTCGCGCGGTGAACTTTACGTTTTATTTTCTGAGACCCAATCTGCCAATAATGGAGCGGTATCTTTCAATATCAACGCGAATTAAGTAATCTAACAATCTGCGCCTGCGACCAATCAGCAACAACAATCCACGCCTTGAGTGGTGATCGTGCTTATGCTCTTTCAAGTGCCCAGTCAAATCACTAATTCTTCTCGATAATAATGCAATCTGAACCTCCGGAGAGCCAGTATCACCTTCTGAGACAGCATACTCAGTCATTATCTGTTCTTTTACCTTCTTATCTAGTGCCACATTCCTCCTTATAGTCCGTTGCACAGTGCCATTTGCCTATCAAACAGCATACTACCGTGGTCGATTATCGCACACACCTACTTATCTCTAGAATGCATCTAGCGAACTACGACATTAATAAGTTTACACTAGTTTGAAATGAAATGCAACAGGAATCTGAATTCACTCGTTTCACTCGTTCATACATTATTATAAGATTCCGCATCACGTTACGCGTGCTACACACGCTCCACTGTGCGGAATTCAGATAAAGGAAGTACTCCCACTCTGAATTCCGTATAGGAGCAGGCGAATGAGCCTGCGACCCAATGCGAATGAGCATTCGACCCTGCCATTAAAATAAGCGTGATGCGGAATCTTAATTAATATGTGAGCCCCGTATCAAGTACTGGGTAAACTCGCGAACTCATGTTTCTCGTCTCCGCCGTCATTGTCAAACTTGATTTGGCAATCTAGCGCGTACATGAAGTGAAGTTCTGGATTCCACGGT
>JAISFQ010000122.1 GCA_031263495.1 Candidatus Nutricula glyptotermitis | reverse complement strand
TAGCGGACACGAGGCGTTAGCCGAAGTGTACGCTGGGGTTGTGCAATAGAAGTGTGAAGGCGTAGCCTGAACTCCGATTCCCAATTATTAACTATTAATTATTAACTATTAACTATTCGCTATCAACTAAACTCATTATTCATTATGGGGTCAAACGCTCAACCGCGTTTTCCTTATCATTATTCATTATTCCTTACTCATTACTCATTATTAACTATTAACTATTAACTATTCGTTATTAACTACCTCACTGCCACCCCCACTTATGCACGAATTTTAACTGCCTACCCAATATCGCAAAAACTCCTAGTAATATTTAACTTATGTATATTAATAAACTTTGGCGCAGCAGATTGCGCGTCATTACTGCGCTACTAGTGATGCAGATTGCGCTGCTTGGCACGCATGCCGCAATACCACTCAAGCTGTATCAAGGCGAAATGGTTTCTGGTTGTGATTCGTGGCAATTTCCAACCGAAACGCGCAAAATTACGAATTTGTTTTACATGAAAGATAATCAATATGAAGCCGGTAGCCACAGAGGTGTAGATTTCGACGCAACACAAGATGAGACACTTTTTGCACCATTTGCAGGTAAAATATCGGCGAGTGGAAAAGTGAGTGGAACGCCATATGTCACGATTGACCATGATGGTCTGAAAAGCACGTTCCAACCTGCCAAACTTCTTAGTAGTATAAAGAAAGGTGACGAAGTTGAAAAAGGTCAAGAATTTGCAACTGTCGATTTTATAGGGGATACTGCGCCCTCGCACTGCACAGAAGAATCCTGCATTCACTGGGGCGTAAGGAATGAAAGTGACACATATTTTAACCCACTTGCATTCACGAATTGTTGTCCGATTGTGTTACGGGAATAAGGAAGTTATGGCTGAAAATAGCATTATAAGCGATTCTGAGCGCGAGAAAATATGGGCAGGTAGGGGGGTAGCCAGAAATAAAAGCGTGCTTTCTACGTGGTTAGCAGAACTAGCGCGTCTAATTTGGGCACTGAACTGCGCAGGTTGCAATCTGCAGGATACAGACATCTGCGGAAATTGCATCGCTACGATTCATCATGAAAATTACCCAATCTTAACCGCGCAGGATGATATGTTAGCCGTTTCGCGTACATTTTATCAAGGTGCAGCACGGAATATCATATTGAAGTTTAAAGACCATAAACGTCTAGATCTTGAACCATTTATCACTGGCGAAATGCAGAAACTTACGAAAAAACTTGTTCAAGAAAACCATTCTACACTCGCTACCTATGATAAAATAGCAATCGTACCTGCGCCATCAAGCCGCAAAAACATTAGTAAACGCGGTCATTGGCCCACTCAAAAGCTGAGTACAAGTGTTTATCTAGCAGTCAAAGACGCATTTCCAGAAGCACAAATCCGCCACATAGCACTTCTTAAAAATAGTGCAAAAGCAAAAAAACAAGTCAAAATCCAAGGTGCGGATCGCGAGGCTAACAAAAAGGGGAATGTTCAACTGGCGAAACTTAAATATCATCAACACAAAAAATTCCTAACTACTTCGCATGAACCCACATCAGATGCAACAGTCAATTCTGACAATGTCCTATTCATCCTAGTCGACGATATATTCACGACTGGTGCGACGATTAAAGGGTGCAAAACTATGCTCGACACACTCGGTGATACGAAATTTGCCATAACATTCGCCAAAACCGAGAGCAATGAGTAATTTCACTAAGGAGTAAGGAGTAATGAGGTTAGTTAATAGTTAATAATTAATAATTAATAATTTGCTCGCGCTTACGCGCTTCGCTTAAGATTCGGAATTCGCCTATCGGCTCATGCTTCTATTGCGCTGCGTCAGCGTGCGCTACGCGCCCGCTGGGGTTGCGCATTGCTTGGATTTTTCAATGTGAAAAATCCAAGCCTCTGCTGTAAAGTTACTTTTTGTTTAAGAGTTACATTGCTTAAGAGTGGCTTGGCAAGACTTAAGTCTTGCCAAGCCTTAGCGCAACATACACAACAACAAGCGCAAACGAAGTTGTTTTGTGTGTTGCGGAGTAAGAGCGTGAGCACGCGTGGCGTGTGAACTCCTTTGTGTACGTAGTGAGAAGTACTCTTAATGCCAGGCAGTACTTCATTTCTGAATTCCGCACCGCGAAACGAAGTGAAGCGTGATGCGGAATCTTAATTAAAGTATGAGCGATAGCGAATGCATTTAATGGTGTTCGCATGCGCTCACACTAGTTTTAAGATTCCGCATCTGCGTGCGGAATTCTGAGTGGGAGTTGTGCGGAATTCTGAGGTGGAGTATGAGCGAAGCGAATGCCGTTACATGCGAAGAAGCCAGATCCCGTGTCGCGTTCACTTCGTTCACGCTACCAATATTAAAAACAAAAAAACGTTTCACGCGCTACCCAGATGACAAGTGGAGAAAAGTGCACCGCGCGAGCGAAGCGAGCGCAACAAGCGAATGGAATGATACAAGTCTATCTCTAAAAACAACCTGTAAGCAGAGTAGCGAGGTTAATCCGAGCAATAAAAGTGTGAGGCGTAAGCCGAACTCCAATTTTCATTACTCCTTACTCATTAAACCTTTACTCCACATTAAACTCAACAGCCCTCTTCCTTGCAAAGATGTACTGGAAGCCTTGTGCGAAGACGTAGTTATTGCCAGAGTTTGGTATAACGACTACATCTACGAATTTGTCTTGCGTTATGTCTGCTTCGGGTACTGTGCAGGTGTAAGTTGTTTTTTCTGCAAGTACAGGATCTGTGCAATCTTTGCCTGCGATTGTGACTTTGGAAATGCTTAAGTTCTTGCCTGTAAGTCTTATCTTGCTTCCGCCAAATGATGGACCTACTTTTGGATCAATTGCGGTAATTGACATTGAGTTTCCGTCTACATAAGTGTAGGCTTGTGTTAAAGTCTTTGGGTTAGTAAACCCAGTGTCTGTAGAATCGTATACTGTGATGTTTTCTGTGCTTGCAGATTGGACTTGTGGGACTGTGCATTGCAGTTTGGTAGTAGATAATACGACTACGTTTGTGCAGGTCTGAGTGCCTATTTTGACTACTGGTGGGGCTAAGAAGCGGAGTTGGTCTAAGTAGGAGTTCCTGATAATTTCGTCTTCGGTCAGAATTCGGTCGTATAAGCGGTATGATAATAATTGATAGCCGTCCGAATGGACATTGGTTTCGCCTGCTCGCATGCCTAATGTTATAGCGCAATTCGTTAGTGTATTCGCGCAAATGTTCAAAGTTCCTGCGGTTCTAGTTGGGAATGCGATTTTTACGCCGTCGATGTAGCCGTTTGTGTAGGAAGCGTCTGTAATGCTCGTTCCATAAGTCGAGGTGGCGGTGTGTAATGTGTTTACTTTATTTAAGCCATAAGTGGTTGGATTCACGGAAACATCGCGACCGCAACCTGTTATGACGTAATAACTGGTAGTTGTATAGCGTTGTGCAAAAAAGTGACCTTGCGTTGGAGTGTCGCAACTGACGTTCGTTGCCCCGATATCGGTAATTACTGCGTGCGCTTTCATGGTTTGTGGGTTGATAAAGATAGATTCTACTGTCCTATCGTGGTTGCCGATCGGTATGCTATTTGCAAGTTCAGCAGTCTGCCAATAGTCTGCTGTGCCTAATTTGTAGCCGTTTGACTGCCAATTGTTGCTAGGTGTTGCGTTGCCTTTCAATGTTAAATCGTTCGCGCCGACTAAATCTTTCCATGATAATGCCGTGTTGCTGTGGTTGATGTCGCCCAAACCTAAGTTGTCGATTCCATCATATTGCACGACCAACCCCTTTTGCGCATATTCAGTAACTGCGGCGTATGGGAAATCTGCACCGTTTATTACGATTGTGTTTTTGCCTTGAATACTTCCTGCATTTGGCGAAACACTTATGACCGTAGATTCGTTGTATTGATACGCATTTTCCGAAACTACCGTCGCTCCACCAAACTCAAACGCAATTTTTTCAGCACTACTGTCAGGTTTCGTGCTCTTTGGCACTTTACAGCGCATAGATGTTTCGCTTAACACTTCCAAATTGGTGCATGATTCGCCACCTATCGTAACTGCTGGTGGTTCTATAAAGCGGTTTTGGTCAACTTCAGCATTCTGTTTTACCTCGCTATCTGACAAAACTTTACTGTATACGCGGTAAGATAATAGTGTATAACCATCTGCATGAACTCCTGATTCGTTTATAAGACCGCCCAAACTAATCACGCAATTCGTTCTTGTATTATTGCATATTGACACTGTTCCAGACGCACTTCTGCCAGTTGGGTTTTCGACAAGTTTTCCATCAATATAACCGTTAGTATTAACTGTATCGTTTGTGCTGTTCTTGAAAGTCGCAGTCGCGGTGTGTAATGTGTTTGGTTTATCGAGACCATAAGTAGCAGAGTTAGTTCCAAAATCTACAGCACAACCTGTCATGATTAGGTAATTTGTTGCACTCACGTAACGTTGTGCAAACATTCGCTTGGAAACACATCCGTCCGTTTTGTTCGCTATTGCCGTAATCACTGAGTGAGCTTTCATAGCAGCAGGATTAATAAAAACTGCTTCAACAGTGATTGTTGGATTGCCGACTGGAATATTTGACGTTACGTTACCACTCGTAATCCAGTAATCTTTTGTTGCAGATGAGTTTAACTTGTAGCCGTTTGCTTGCCAACTGTTGGCAGGGTTTGAGTTGCCTGTCAGTGCTAAATCGTTCGTGCTTTTTAGATCTTTCCATATGGAAGTGTTATTGCTGTGATACAAATCGCCATTTCCAGTGTTGTTAATGCCGTCATAATGTGCGCCTAATTTGTCTTGCACGTAATCGCTAGTTTTTGTCCTACTTGGGAAGCCACTGCCTTCTATCGTCACCCAGTTTCCGCCAGTTGCATAACCATTATCAGGCGTGAATGAGTTTATGCACAGTTCCGTTCCTGACTGCATATTTGCGCAGTTACTAGCACTAAATGCGCTATATGCGACGTATACAGTGCCTGAAACAATAATGACTGCAAACGCGCACGCTAACGCAATCGATGAGATTAGTTTACGCTTATGCGCAGAATTGTCACTCTTTTTTCCCACCATAACTTTTTGAGCAACTGTTTTCTTTAGGTTCTTAACCATATGTACCTTCCTTTACTTAATTAATTAATACATGTTAGTGTGTAGCAAAAAATACATAATCACCACCCACGCTATATAGTTTAGCATAGATTTGAGTT
>JAISFQ010000054.1 GCA_031263495.1 Candidatus Nutricula glyptotermitis | reverse complement strand
CCGCGAACTCGCTAAATGCTTGCGCATTGCGCTCGTTCGCTAGCGCACGGTAAAGTTACAACACAGCACAAAAGTCAAGCGAATGCGATGCGGGGTCTGTGATTAGCGAGAAAGTACGTACACCTCTTGAATGCAGATCCCGTGTCGCGCGTTTCACGCGCTACCTAGATGACAAGGGGTACTCTTAATGCCACACAGCGGAGCCGGCAGGCGGAACGTAATGCGGAATCTTAAAAATAGTATGAGCAGCGCGAATTCCAGTTTTGTAACAATTCGCGTTAACATTTAAAAATCGCTTGATATACATTTTGAAAGAGGGTAATATTGTTAGTATGATATACAGTTTTAGGAGTAATGCATGTGGAAAGTGCAGTGCTCTTGGGTGTGGGGGAAATTAAATGTTGCAAAAGTAAGTATAAGTCATACGGAGGATAATTATGACTAAAGTAAAAATAAAGATAACTGGAGCATTGATGACGTTCGCGCTTGTGGCTTCGGTTTTGGCAGGCGGAGTTGGATACTCTGCAAATGGCACTAATTGGGTCACCTGTTCTGGGACGATAGATGCGTCAAACACGAGGATAGTAAAACTTTTAGGTGCCAGTTGTACAAGCGGATATAAGGTCGCTCCCACACAAAGGTATTATACAGCTGCGTACATTAATGCAAGCATTTATAATAGATGTGGGACTGCTGTATCTTCGGGGAGTTCTTCGGTTGGATTACCGAACGAAGAAGCTGTAAGGCATTCGTATAATCACAAAATATCCCCTTCTAATAATATAACATGTCCAGCATGATGAACGGTATTAAAAAAGGGCTTACGCTTGTATGGATGTTTGTATTGGTATGTACCGTTAGTGCGTGCTCGAATCCAAATACTGATACAAGCGTAAGCCCTTATGCAGAGGATTTTGCCGAAGCGCGCGAGCATGTTACTAACGACATGCAACTTGAAATCCTTGCAGATGATGGGATTACGGAAGCGGAAATAAAAGAACTTACTACTTTGTATACTACGTGTTTAAGAGAGCACGATATAGATTATGATATGGATAAATATTATGGAATAGCCATTGGAGAGGGTGGTGGTGAGAAGTCAGACGAATGCCGAAGAAGCTCAGTCGGAAATTTGCAGTCACTATATCAAACGACGACGATTAATCCTACAAGGATTGAAGATGATGAACTTGTTTTGCAATGCTTAATCAGGCGTGAAGTATTCACTAAAGACTTTACCATCGATGAGTATAAGTATTATAGATACCAAAACCCTATAGGCTTCGAATCAACAGAAGATGGAACAACATATACCGACAAAAATGGAAACAAAATATATGTTCCTGTTGGCGAGGATATCCCTGCTGGTTTTGGAGCATCAGAGGAGCCTATCTACTTCCCTAATGGCGTTTCTTTGGACGATGAACGGGTATATGGGTGTGAAATAGATCCCCGCCCCGAGTCGGATTAAGCGAGACATGAAATCCTAGCTCGGAATTCGCATGCGCTCACATTAGTTTTAAGATTCCGCATCTACGTGCGGAATTCTGAGTGGGAGTAGTGCGGAATTCTGAGTGGGAGTATGAGCGCGATAGCGCGAATTCCGATTCCTAATTATTAATTATTAATTATTAACTATTAACTATTAACTAAGCGCATTACTCATTACTCATTACTAACTACTCATTAAATCCTTACTCATTATTAATTAACCTACCGGCGGTCGGTATGTTTAATGTGTCGAGGTGTAGACTGTAACAATTTGTAAAACTTGCAAACGAGATTTAAGTATAGTACAATTTTAAGTAAGCATTTGATGTTTGGCTGTTGAATGCTTAGAAGTTGATAATGTGCCAAGAAATAGGAGGAAAACATGTTAAAACATGTAAACCTCTCGAAAGAGATAAAGAAAAGTGCTGCTCTAGTAGCGGCAATGACAGTTGCTCTGTCTTTTGTTGTAGGTTCTTTTGCGTATGTTAATGCAGAGGAAATACTAGAAGAAAGAGCAGCGAATGAAGTTGAAAGTCTTCTATCTGATGTGTCTCGCGATGCAATAAGTGCAGATGATATAATAGAGCCTGAGTTGGTAGGCGATGAGTATGTTGCTTCATCTGATACTGTTTATGCAGAAGTACCACTTGAAGCAGAAGATGGTCTGTATTTGCACGATTACGATTCTGATGTCAGGTTAAGTATGTCTTTGCCTGAGGAAATTGAGTTTGAAAGTGACGGCATCAGTACTGATGACATGGTTGTGTATAATGAGGATGATGTCGCTGTTGCAGTTGACGTTTTAGATGGCGCAATCAGGCAAACTTATGTTATAAAAGATAAAGATGCTCCAAAAGAGTTTACTGTAGACTATGAAGGAACAGAAGGTTTAGCATATTTAGAGTTTGCGAAAGATGATGACGGAAACACTGATGGTTCAGTTTTGTTAAGAGACATTGGTGGCAATGCAATTTCAGCAGTTGATATTCCTTGGGCAAAAGATGCTGATGGGAACGATGTACCGACTCATTATGAAATAGATGGGCTTAAACTAACGCAAGTTGTTGAGCCAAATGCAGATGCTCAGTACCCAATAGTTGCTGATCCACTTTCTATAACTTCTTATTTTTATAGTAGCAAGTGGACTTCAAGTGGCAAGACTGTAGCATTGTCTTTAGATCCTAAGCCGAGCGTTCGTGTAGCAGGTCCTGCAATTCTGTTCCTGCCGTGGGGATTTATGATTTCCAATGCAATTCGCAAAGCATCGTGGGATTCCATTCAGAACACATATAAACGCCATAACAATTGGTCAAATCCTGCTGGAATGAAAATGCAATACGAATGTCATCTTTATTTTGCTTTTTGGAAAGGTGGCACATATAACCTTGAACCATGGCGACGAAACGTGAATTGGGGAAGTATGATATGGGATCATCACTGCAATCCACCAAGATAAGTGCTCAAAAAACTGGTGCATTTGTTATAATTAACGCTGTATGCTTGTTTGTTCAAGTATATGTAAATTTTAAGTTTCGGCAACTTTTTGACAACTGGTCTCGTGTATCAGAGTTGCCATTTCCTGCAAGTGAGTATTTTTCGTTTTGGGCGTTTTTTATGTTGTACTCGATAACTGCGCTTGCTTTGGTTTGTGCGATTAATAATAAAAGGATGCGCATGATTTTAACTGTTATGAGTGCTGTTGTGACTGTTTTTACTGTGCTATGTTTTGCGGTTGTGGTTTGAGAGGGTAGAAATGCAAGTTAAAATGTTGTTAATTTTGAAAAAGTACGCTTTCACTATAATCAATGTCATCTGTGTACTTTTGCAGATGCATGTAGGTATGCGATTCGGCGAGTTAGTTAGCGGCTATTATGAAGCAGATGGAACGCTAACAATAAAAAACTGGGATGAGTTTGCATTTCCAGCAAGCGAGCACCAGTACACTTGGTCGGCATCACTGTTTTATACCGTGATTGCGCTTATCTTAGTATGCACGGTCAATAACAAAAGAATGCGCATAATCTTAACCGTTATAAGTGCTGTTGTGACTGCTTTTCAAGTGGTGTGTCTTGTGTATGCGGTTTGAGAGGATAGAATATGGAATACAATATGCAACCCAACACGATATCTAGTCTAAAAAAGAATGCCCTGCCAATAGTCAATACCATATGCGTAATTGTTCAAATGTATGTGACGTACAGTCAAGCCATTATTGTTGCTGACATTCGAGATTGGAGCGTGTTGCCGTTTCCTGTAAACGGAGATTTTATCTTTTGGCTTCCTGCTTTGATGTTCTCAGTTGTTTGGCTTGCGATAGTTTCTGTTAGCACCAACAAGCGATTACGCATAACATTGACCGCATTTAACGTTTGCACAACTATCTTTTCGGCGTTTTGTTTAATAATTGCAGAGGTGGGGTAAAGGAGATGTGTGATGCAAAATAACATTGTTAGTACATTCTCTGAGGTAAAAATACTTCTGAAAGAGTACGCTTTGCATATTATCAGTGCTGTTTGCATATTTGTTCAAGTTTATGTGCTTGTCAAGTTCGTTTATATGATCGAGGGCTATTATTACAGCGCAGAAGTAAGCTATGGTGTATACGAGAGTGTAAAAACCGCAGGCAAGGATTGGAGTGAAATGCCATTTCCTGCAAGCAAATACGATTTGCTTTGGGCATTCTTTCTGTTATACTCAATCACCGCGCTTGCTGTCGTTTGCACAACGTACAACAAACGCACGCATAGAATACTGACTGCGATAAGTGTTGCACTGACTGTTTTTGCTGTGGTGTGTCTTGTGGTTGCGGTTTGAGTGGTGGGAAGTCATGTCAAGCATAGTATATATTTTGCCGATTTTGCTTATTATCACCGCAAATGCGCTTTATTGGCTGTTTTTATGCTTCACTAAAACAGGTAGAAGTGTGATTGTTATCATACTGTTTTCGTTGCTTTTTATTTCTGCACTGATTTCGCTGTTTGCCTTTACGCTCAGATATCCCGACTGGGTAATCGCATTGACACTTGGCGTTGTGTATGGATATATAGTGCGAGAAGGCGGAAAGGCTGTTATTACCTTCCGCGATAAGATACAAGCAGACATAGATGCTGGCATAATAAGAGGTACAGAGGCAGCAGTTGCCAGTAACTTGGGTGAAAGCGATAGTGAAAAAGGTTTGCATAATTCTGTAGTTTTCGAGCGGAATACATAGAGTTATAGGCGCATCCTGATTTAAGTGTTGTAATTTGAATCAGGATGTGCTTCGCAAACTTGACAGTTAAGGAGGAAAGATGATTTTGGATTTATTGAGTTTTGGCTCTTGCGGTAAATTGCTTGCGAAAGGCATATTCGTTTAGGATAGCACTATGGTAGATATACTTATTGGCATATTTGCAAGGCTAAAATTTTTTGGCTTGAAAGATGAGGACGATTAGTTAGGAGGAAATGTGAGTTTTGAAAGTGCACTGTTTGTGTTATTGTTCGCGCTAATGGTTTTTGAATGGATATTTGCAGTCAAGGTGCATATGAAAAAAGAAGTTAAGCACAAGAAAGCCATTAATGTTGTCTTGACTATATTCGGGGCGGCATGTCTTGTGATTATGAGAGAACTTGCAGAAAACTTTTCAGTGTTTGGGCTGACGTGGTTTACTGCTACTCTTGTTTGGGCGAGTACGGCGGTGCTTGATTGTTTTTTGCTGATTGTAATGATAAGGCTAAAGATTTTGAACACCGATGAATGGAACATAAAACACGAGGAGGAGGTGCAACAAGATGAAAACAATGAGTAAAGCCCTAGCGCGAATTGAAAAAGAAGGCGATATTTGGTTTGAGTATAAATACCAACCGCACCTTTTCTTTGCCTACATTTTGCTTATTACGCTTTCGTCTAAGTGGTTCAGCAATAGTAGCCCGATTTCTATTAACAACATTTTCTCTGGACTTCTCTTTGCGTATATGTGTAACTACTGTTTACGAAAAAAGCGCATTATCGGAGTTGTTGCTACGGTTTTGTATGTAGTTTTGGCAATCGCGCTTGGGGTGTCTGCGCCTGCATGGGACGGAACGGAATAATTGTACGCAGTAACAGGAAACCTCACTCAAAATAGTGTATGATTAATGTTGTAAAAGTTTACAATTGGTGAAAGTAAAATGAAAGACGATTTAGTTATACGGATGTCGACGCTTTTTTTGCGTACATTGCGCGAGAAGCCGAACGACACCGAAACAAAAGGTTACGAAAACCTTGTCCGAGCAGGCTATATTCGCAGAAGTGCCGCTGGAATATTTACGTGGCTTCCGCTCGGTCTGCTTGTGCTTAGGAAGGTCGAAAAGATAATCCGCGAGGAAATGCGGCGTGCCGGCTCTGAGGAAGTGCTGTTTTCTGCGCTCCAACCGAAAGAACCGTATGAGAAAACTAAGCGTTGGGACGAGTATGGCGACGGCATTTTTAGGTTGAAGGACAGGAAAAAGCAAGATTACCTGCTCGCGCCTACTCACGAGGAAATGTTTACCCTGCTTGCGAAGGACTTTTTAGCGTCGTACAAGGACCTTCCGCTGTCGATCTACCAAATACAGAACAAGTTTCGCGATGAAGCGCGTCCACGAGCAGGGCTTTTGCGTGGCAGAGAGTTCGTGATGAAAGACGCATATACGTTCGACATTTCGGAAACCGCACTCGAAAAGGCATATATGAAGCAACGCGAGGCATATATTCGCATTTTTGACCGAATCGGCTTGTCATATCACATCGTAAAAGCGTATTCAGGCGCGATGGGCGGTTCCAAAAGCGAGGAGTTTTTGTCACCACTTGAAGCAGGCGACGACTCCTATGTCCTTGCGCCGTCGGGTTTTGCTGCGAATGTCGAAGCGATTGACAGCGCACAAACAGCAACCAACGCAGACCACGCTTTAAACCCACAAAACACGCCTACAACTGAGGATGTTCATACGCCAAACCTTAAAACAGTTGCCGATTTGGAAAACCTAGGGTTCAAAAACAGCGAGTTATTGAAAAACGTCGTTGTTACTTTGACGCACCCAAATGGCGAAAAAGAAGTCAGAATAATCGGGCTTCCAGGGGACAGAAACCTTGACGAAAAGCGACTTGAAGTGGCGATTTTCCCTGCGCAATACGAAATGGCGAGCGCGGCAGATTTTGCAAAACACCCCGAATTGGTTGCAGGTTTTGTCGGACCACACTTTGATCGCGCAGGCGGTGTTAAATATTATGTAGATTCTAGTGTAACTACCGATAAAGCGTGGGTTTCGGGCGCAAACAAGAAAGATTATCACACGAAAAACTTGCTATTGGGCAGGGATTTTACAGCAGATGGCGTATTAAATGTTGTTGAAATAAAGGACGGCGATTTGTCCCCTGACGGCTCTGGTCCTTTGAAACTCATGAAAGGCGTCGAAATCGGGCACATTTTCGCGCTCGGGCAAAAATATTCCACTGCGCTTGATTTGAAAGTGCCTGATGAGAGCGGTAAACATCAAACTGTTTGGATGGGTTCGTATGGAATTGGCGTTTCTAGGATTTTGGCAGTGCTTGCGGAATCTAGATCTGACGATAAAGGGCTTTCATGGACGCGTGCGGTTTCGCCTGCTGACGTGCATATTGTCATCGCAGGAAAGAGTGACGAAGTGTTTCAGTTTGCCGACAAGTTTGCAGAAAAGCTGGCTGAGCAGGGAGTTTCGGTGTTGCTTGATGACAGGTTTGGAGTGTCCCCTGGTGTAAAGTTCAAAGATTCCGAACTGTTGGGCATACAAACAATCGCAGTAATTGGGAAAAGTTACGAGAACGAAGGCGTGGTCGAGATAAAAGAGCGCGATGGGTCTGACGCGGTAAAATTGCCTTATGAGCAGGCGATTGCGGAAATAACAAAAAGAGTTAGGGAAAAGTAATTGGGGGTTTTTATGAACACACAGGAAGTTTTGCGTGCGTTTGGAGCACTTGAACCGCACATTTTGGCAGTTGGCGACACTGGATCGATTTGCGGTGGCGGAGGTGGCATTTTTGCATCGCTGACTGAGGCAGTCGTTTATGTAATGGACGTTATGGGCGCTGTCGGGATTGCGATTGCGATTTTGGTTGAAAATGTGATTCCTGTCGTTCCGAGTGAGATAATACTGCCACTAGCAGGCTTCTCTGTTACGCAAGGCGCGATGAGTTTGCCGGTTGCAATCGCGGTTTCGACTGTTTGTTCGCTGATTGGCGCACTGTTTATTTATTGGCTATCGCAGGCGGTCGGAATTGAGCGTATCAAAAAGTTTGCAGATTGGTTTCCGCTGAGTTCTGCAGAGGACGTCGAGAAAGCAGAGAAATGGTTCAAAAAGTATGGCAGTTTGTCGGTGTTTATTGCGCGTGACGTGCCAGTTGTTAGGGTTTTGATTTCCGTTCCCGCAGGGCTTGAAAAAATGCCACTGCTTCGTTTTTCGCTGTTAACTACTCTTGGAAGCCTTGTTTGGAACACTGCTCTACTGCTCGCTGGCTATTTGCTCGGCTCGAATTGGTGCCAAGTCGTCTATGCGATGGAGTCTGTGCAACTGCTTGTAATCGCTGTGCTGGCAGTTTTAGTGGGCGTTTATGTGTTCTTTAAAGTCAGAAAAGCACTCAGAAGCAAAAAAAGTAATTAACATGTTGGTGCGATAAAACACCTGCTCACAGAGTTTCGCACAGAGATATTCACAAAGTTATCCACAGGCTGTTAATAAATTACACGCTTGTAATTTGGTAGGCGTGACGTGGGGTAAGTGCTACTAAGGCATTCATTTAATTCATGCTTTGATTGGTCGCGCTTACGCGCTCGCACAGGAATCAGAATTCGCATACGCTCATGCTTTTATAGCACTGCGTCAGCGTGCGCTTCGCGCCCCCTGGCTTGTGCATTGCTACCGCGCGCGTGGTGTACTTTCCTTATTCTTGTCATCTAGGTAGCACGTGAAACGTGTGACACGGGATCTGGCTTCTTTGCACGTAACGTACTTTCTCGCTACTGCAGATCCCGCATCGCTTCGCTTGCGGGATGACAAGGAAAGGAGTATGAGCGCACGCGAACTCAGATTTGTGTAACATTCACGTTAACATTTCAAAATCGCTTGACATGCACTTTGAAAGAGTGTAATGTTATTAGTATGATAAGTTAATTTAGGAGTAATGCATGTGGAAGTGCGTTGTTCTTGGATGTGGGGAATTAGGTATATCATAATAAAAGATGGAAGTAATCGAAAAGAGAAAGTATGATTACATTAAAAAAGAAATTGACTGGAGCACTCATGGCGTTTGCGCCCGTTGCTTCGGTTTTGGTAGGTGGAGTTGGAGCTCCAGAGGCGAACGCGGCTGGTAGTTGTTCGTTTGTTCCAGCCTATTCGTATAGTTTCGGCGATTTTAGGTTTGGATTGTACAACATAAAGTGCAGTAAAGGCACTGCGGCTGCATTTATAAAGTATCGAACCAGTAGCGCAATTAATTCAAAAACGGGCACATATTATGGTAAGTACAAGTCGTCTGGCGAATCAACCACTGGACTTTTCCCTGGTCAAATTAAGGTTTCATATGGAGCTATCCTAAAGTAAATGAAACGCATAATATGTATGTTTGCACTAGTATCAGTACTTCTCCTCTCGGCATGCTCTGCAGGTGAAGCTGCTGATACTAGTACAAGCGTAAACCCCTACGCAGAAGAGTTTGCAGAGGCACGCGAAAATGCGACTAATGATATGCAACTTGAAATTTTGGCAGATGACAAAATTACCGATGTCGAGGTTGAAGAAGTCGTCGCCTCGTATAAAGCGTGCATGAATGAACGCAGCATCATATATCGCATGAGTTCACATTATGAACCGTCTTTTGATGGGGAATATGACATTGAGGGTGAAATGGAGTGTAGAAAGAATACAGTCGGCGACTATTTAACTGAACTTTATTTCAAAGTAAAGTTCAATCCAGCCAAAGTAGAAGAAAATGCACTTTATGCTTCTTGTCTTGTTCGTAGAGGACTTGCTCCTGATGATTTTACTGCGGATGACTTTAAGTATTATGACGACAAAACACGAATTAAGAGTGAAAGCTTTATTGAGTTTGATGAAGACGGCAATGCAACAGGAGGCACTGTCACATATAAAGGTAAAACATATGAAATGATTCCAGACGAAAACGGCGGATTTGCTATGCCAAAAGAAATGCCAGAACCAACAGAAACGTTTCTGCCAGGAGGCATTTCTATGTGGGATGACCGAGTCAGCGAATGCTATGCGGATCCGCGCCCCGAATCTGATAATGCAGTAATACAAAGATAATTGCAAAGCCTCTTGCGCTTCAGTGTTTAGCGGTGTATTATTTTAAGCATGAGCGACATAAGAGAGAAAATAAGTAGAGTGCTGGTAGCGTTTTCCGTTGCACTGATGCTAGCCATTCTCCTCTCGGCATGCTCTGCAGGTGAAGCTGCTGATACTAGTACAAGCGTAAACCCCTACGCAGAAGAGTTTGATAGGTTGCGAACTACTGCAACGAATGATATTCAACACACAATCTTAGAAGATGATAAGATTACAGAAGCAGAAATACAAGAAGTGACTGAAATGTTTAAAACTTGCCTTAAGGAACACGATGTGTTTTTTGCTTCCTATAAGTATTTTAGAGTGGATGTAGCTGCAGAAAAACCTGATTTAGCTGAAGAGTGCAGAAATAGTTCTGTTGGCGAATTGCAAAGTTTGTATGAAATGACAGTTATAAATCCTGAGAAACTTGAAAATGATGAACTTACTTATAAGTGTTTACTCCGTAGAGAACTCATTCCAAAAGACCTTACATATGATGAATACATGTATTATGTTGATAAGCATAGTGGCAAAAAATACGAAGTGGCATTTGGAGATGACGGTGCTTTTATTATAAATGACGATGGCACAATGACGCCGATGGAAGTCGATGAATATGGTAATCCACAGATACCATCAGAACCGCTTGAATATGTTGAATTTCCTAATGGCGTTTCTTTAGACGATTCTAGCTTACATGGTTGCAGTGTAGACCCCAATCCCGAATCAGATTAACCCCAAACTCCATCGTTGAGTTTGCGCTGCACACTCACACAATTAAATAAGACCCCGCATCACACTCCGTGCTTACGCGCTACGCTGTGCGGAATTCAGAATAGGAGTACTGCGTGGCATTAATAGTACTTCTCGCTAATCACAGATCCCGCATCGCTTCGCTTGCGGGATGACAAGGAAAGGAGTATGAGCGCACGCGAACACCATTACCAGAATCGGATTAAGCGAAATTCGGAGAGTCAATTCGTGCTAGTAGCAGGCGAAACGCACGAAAGTTATGTGCTTGACAATGAGAAGTTGTTGAGCGTGATTGAGGCGTATGTTTAGCGGTGTTGGCGCGATGTGTAGTTCGGATTCATTTTAGTATCACGCAGACTTCGCCTTCGCTATTTGACTTAATTGTGTGATAATAGGTGTCAAGTAAGGTTTTCATAGAGTCGCAGTCGAAAGTGCCAGGTTTGGGCGTGATGGTGTATTTTTGCGGACGGTTGTAGTAACGAGTGAGTTTAAAATACCCCTGCGATACATCATTTAGTCCAGTGTGCGCAGAGCCGTATATTTTATTTACAGCGGGATACTGAGAGCGTACGTGTCGCATAACTGCAGAAGGCCCGATGTTACCTTCTATATGCAGTGTGGTTTTATCGACTTGTTCTTTCGTAGTGTAGATGTGCGATAAGTCATTTAGTAGCAATTCTACGCGGAAGTTGCCATAGCGGTTTTGGTCTGTATAGGCGTTTCCGAGTGCGAGCGCAAAAACTATGAAAGAATACAATAAAGCCGTGCCAGGAACTGCTAATACTGCTTTCCAATTCGCACTTATATTTTTAGTCGTTATTATGCCAACTATAGCCAGCGTCATTCCAGCACCTATCAGATATCTGCCATTCGTTCCGAATTCGACCAACAGCAAATACACACCTTCAGTTAAGCAAAGCGCAATAAACACAAACGTTACGCCTGCTAACATGTCGAAAACGCGCATAATGCCTTTTCGTTCGCTAAACACAAGTAGAGACAGCAAGAAACAGGTAAAGAATAGCACAAACAGTATTTTCCACTCAGTGTTTAGCGATGAGATAAAAGTGGAGAATAACGTTTTCATATTTTTTAAAACTCCGTATAGCAGTTCGTCCAGCGCGAAAGTTTCCGTACTTCTCCAGCGTTCATATGAAGACGGTAAAACAAGAACAAACACGAGCCCAGATATTAAAAAAGGAACACCAAAAATCAACAATTTTTTCACTATCTGCATGATTTTACACTGTTTAAGCCAATCATTAAACGCTAACCCTAGCACTGCAACTAGAAAAAGACCATTGCTTGCTTGAAAACTCGTCCACATAATCATAAGACAAATAGTCAACAAGCACGCAACTTTTACAACATGCCACTTGCTTTGTCGTTGCAATAAAGAATTCCAGAATAAAAGCGGAATAGCGCAAACAAAGACGCTCATCGCTATAACAGGCGCATCAAATCTATACGACCAACATCCAAAAGCAAATGGGCAAAGTCCAACAAATGTTGACATTATAAGAGGAATATATTTAATCGTTCCATTACAGAACACATAAGTTATCATGACACTCACAATAGAGACGAGCAGCAGGGCAAACATTTGCGAATATGGCGAAATGTCAGTCAGAATATTATTTACATTTAGGAGTTTTGCAAAAATATCTGACGAGTAACGGTTGAATTCGTAAATCCAGCCATGTCCAGAAGGCGCTCGTTTTACGTCATCGCCATACAAAAAATTCGCTCGTAAAATCGACAACATAGCGACGCAATAAACGCCAAACACAATCAGTGTCGGCTTAATAAAAGGTTTTAGTGTAGAAAGTTTATGCGCGAGTCGTTGCGTTAGCGGAGGGGCGTGCTCACTTGCATGAACCTGCTCTCTCTCTCTCTCTCTCTCTCTCTGCTTCTGCAGATTGCTGTGTTGCTGTCAAATCAGCGTTTGCACTCATTTTGCTCCAATCAAGTTATGTCAATGCTTCATTCAGACATTTAACTTCTGTAATTATTCTACTACGTTTCATAAGATTGTGCAAGTGTAACATTTTCATAATAGAGTTCGCTAACGCTCACACATTTTTGTAAGATGGGTGTGCGGACTATTTTCCGTACCTTTTTGGGAAGCGATTTTTGATAAAGTAAGGAGGTTTATATGATGGGTATACATCCATTAAGACAAGAGGCATTAGATTATTACTTTTCTAA
>JAISFQ010000041.1 GCA_031263495.1 Candidatus Nutricula glyptotermitis | reverse complement strand
TGAAAAATCCAAGCAATGCGCAAGTATTGTTGCGCCGTAGGTGAAACCATACGCCAGCGCAATAGAAGGATGAGCCACTAGGCGAACTCCTTATCAAACGCGTTGCGTTTCACGCAACGCTATCAGAGTATGAATGAAATGAATTCCGATTCCCGCGCGAGGCGCGCCGAGCGCAGTTATTAACTATTAACTAAGCGTAGCGATTAACTATTAACTAAACTCGTCACTCATTACTCATTACTCATTACTCATTACTCATTACTCATTACTCATTACTCATTACTAACTGGCGCGTAGCGATTAATTATTAACTAGCGTAGCGGGCGATAACCGAAGTGTACGCTGACGCTAGTGCTATAAAAGCATGAACGCAACCGAATGCGATTAATAATGTTCCTGATGCACGCTCACACTTTCGTGTATAATATATATAGAACGGAGATTTTATGGGAAGATTGTTTGGAACTGATGGAGTTCGTGGGCTTGCGAATCGCGAGTTGACGCCTGAACTCGCAACAAAACTTGGAGTTTCGGCTGGGCGTGTGCTCGGTAAAATCGCGATGGAAAAGCAAAATGAGAGTGAAAGAACTAGGTTGCGTGCGATAGTTGCTAATGATTCGAGAGTGTCTGGAAGTTTTTTGACTTTGGCAATTTCAGCAGGACTTTTGAGTGCTGGAATGAACGTGAATAATATTGGAGTTTTGCCGACACCAGGAGTTGCATATCTATCGAAGCGTTTGAATGTGGATTTGGGCGTAATGATTAGTGCATCACACAATCCAATGCAAGATAATGGTATAAAATTTTTTACTGCAGATGGCTTTAAACTTGCAGATTCTATTGAAGATGAAATTGAAGCGCACTTAGAAGACATATGGGAGCGTCCAATTGGCAGGGGAGTAGGGCGTTACCGTGAAGATTATGAAAATTCGACTGAGTTATATACTGATTATTTGGTTTCAAGCATTGCTGAAAGTAGGTATTCAAAGCCACTTGCAGGTTTGAAAATAGTCGTTGATACAGCAAATGGCGCATCCAGTTTCGTTGCCCCAGATGCTCTGCGTAAGGCTGGAGCGGATGTCATGGTGATTAATGCGAGTCCAGATGGATATAACATCAATGACAACGCGGGCTCCACTCATCCAGAACTTTTACAATCGTTTACAGCGGATTCTGATGCAGATTTCGGTGTTGGATTCGATGGCGACGCAGATAGGTGCATTGCTGTTGATGCAAATGGTGAGATTATTGATGGCGACAAGATTATCGCGATTCTAGCACGTGAGAAAAAGGCTGCTGGGACGCTTAAACATGATACGGCGGTCGTTACTGTGATGGCGAATAAAGGTTTTGTGCAATATATGGAGAAAATTGGCATTAAAACACCGATGACGCAGGTGGGGGATAGATATGTGCTCGAAGAAATGCTACGTGGCGGTTACAATTTTGGCGGTGAACAGTCGGGGCATGTCATAAACTTAGATTATGCGACTACTGGTGACGGCACTTTGACTGCACTTTATATCGCAAACGCTGTCGCTGTTAGTGGTAAATCGCTTGCTGAACTGGCAAAAGAGATAAAACGCTTTCCGCAGTATCTAATAAATGTGCCAAATGTTGATAAAGCAAGAACTGACGATGAAGTTCTTCAAGCAGAAATTGCTGCTGCGGAGGCAAAAATGGGTGAAAAGGGAAGAGTTTTGTTGCGCGCTTCTGGCACTGAACCGCTCGTCAGGGTGATGGTCGAGGCTGAGGATGATGTGCAGGCGAAAGAGATTGCAGAGCACTTGGCAGAGACGGTAAAACAACGTATTAGTTTATAGTCTGACACTATGAAACAACAACGCAGGATTAAAAATGTTGGCATTTTAGGTGCACTTGAGAAAGAAATTGCCCACATACGCACTCAACTTTCGCATGTGCACGAAAATAATGCAGGAACTGTGATTATTGGCGATTATTATGGCATACAAGTAGTAGCGACTGTTTCTGGAATGGGAACGATTAATGCCGCTTCTGCTGCGCAAGTTTTGATTTCTGAACATAAAGTAGATGCTATTATAATGTGCGGAATTGCAGGAAACTTGAACTATTCTTTGGGCGTTGGTGACATTGTAATTGCTAAACTCGCGACGCTTATGGACTCTGACAACGCAATTATCGCGGAATCTGCGCCACACTTAACTGAGTTTGCAAGCGACGTTACGCTCATGCAATATGCTAAAACTGCTGCTG
Source organism: Candidatus Nutricula glyptotermitis (assembly GCA_031263495.1). GTDB lineage: Bacteria > Actinomycetota > Actinomycetes > Actinomycetales > Bifidobacteriaceae > Nutricula > Nutricula glyptotermitis. Next base: position 16,076 of record JAISFQ010000041.1, on the reverse strand, counting down.
AACATTACGCAAAAAACGTTGTTTGTGGACATATAGTGACTGGAAATAAGTATATTGATTCTGCACTAAAACCCGCTGTTTTGGAAAAGTATCCGAATGCGGATGCCGTCGAGATGGAAGGCGTAGCAGTATTGCAAGTTGCCGCGAAAAATGGCATTCCAGCAGTCGTTATTCGTACGCTTTCTGACAACGCAAACGTAGATTATGATGAACTTTCTGCTGACGTTTTTTCACTCACAAAATACGCCGAAGTTTCGAGTAAAATAGCACTTGAAGTGGTGCGGATTATTAATGAGGAGTTAATAGTTAGTAATGAGTAAGGAATAGTTAGTAATGAGTAAGGAATAGTTAGTAATGAGTAATGAGTAAGGAATAATGAGATTCGGAATTCGCGCTATCGCGCTCATGCTTTGATTGCACTGCGTTTCACGCAGTGCGTTTGAATCGGAATTCGCCTACTGCTCATACTCTGATTGCTCACGCTACGCGTTCGCATTGCTTGGATTTTTCAGTATGAAAAATCCAAGCCTCTGCCGTGAAGCTGCTTTTGGTCTAGGAGTTACTTTGCAGCAGAGTGGCTTGGCAAGACACAGCCAAGCCTTAGCGCAACTTTTCAAAAGAACGAGCGCAGCGAAGTTGTTTTGAAAAGTTGCGCGAGTAAGAGTGTGAGCGACAGCGAACTCCGTTTTGTACGTAGAGATAAGTACCTTGTCATCTAGCAAGCGAATGCGATGCGGGATCTGCATCGCTCAAGAAAGTACGTTACGCATTAAGAAGCCAGATCCCGTGTCGCGCTCACTTCGTTTGCGCTACGGGATGACAAGGAACATTACTCCTTACTCCTTAGCCTACCGGCGGTCGGTATGTTATATTGCGCATTAACTCAGTAATTCTCGCAACACCGCAGGCAACTTAACTCCTGTGTTTGGTAAAATGTCGTCTGGATGAGGAGAGGGCGAGTCAGTGGGTGTTGGTGATGAGGATGGAGTAGGAGATGGGGATGGCGTTGGAGATGGGGATGGACTAGGAGAAGGTGACGGTGAAGGTGATGGAGATTCTGTCGGTCCTGGTGATGTTGATGGTGTTGGTGTGGATGATTCTGTTGGCTCTGGTGATGGTGATGGTGTTGGTTCTGGAGGAATCTTCATTGTGTTTGTTGCTGTAATCTGGCGACCTGGAGTTTGCTGACTTAAAGTGACGGTGACATCGGATGATTCGGTTGTATCCCCTGATGCAACTGCAAATTCGGTTACATATCTGCTTATGCTTTGCACTTCACTCACTCTATATTGCCCTAACGATAGGTTTGTGATTTTCGCTTTTTCGCCGTTAACAATAGAAAATGAACCATCTGAGTTTAAGCCATCTATGCCGATATCAGAAGAATCGTTAACTGTGATGTTTGCGCCTGGAACTAGCGTTACAGGATTCCAAGTGGAAGTTTCATTATCATATCTTTCGACTTTGAACGTAAATGGTGAAATTTCATCAATTTCAGTGCCTTCTTCGACGACTTTGCTGACATCAAGAGTTGCGTACGCTTCACCTGCATTTGTAAGTAAAACTGCGTTTTCACCATAAATACTTGCTGTGATATTTGCAGCGTAACCAATATATGCCTGAACTGCGTCCCAGTCCTGAATTCCTGCCGTTTGATTGACGAATATTATCGGTGTATCATCATATTCGACTGCATTCATCTTGCCTAACGCATGTATTACGAGGTTATTTAGCGAATCTGGATATTGACCATTTATGTGCAATGCGTCACTGTTCGTTGGAATCTTCAAGAAGAATGATTTGCCAGACTCGATATATGAACGAGTTTCGTTGCTTCCATACATTGCATCTGTTTGCAAGGGGACGTTAACTGGTGCGCCAGCCATTTCTCCTATAAGTGATATATTATCAGAACCGATTCCGCCGACTCCTAAGAATATATTGTCTGGTGTTGCATTGCTTCCACCATTTGTTACCTGCTCACTAACTGTAATTGGTCCATATAAGTAACTGTTATCCATCACTACCAGATTTTGCCCTCCACCTTTATAAAACTCCGCAGAAGTCGTATCAATGTCTACATCAAGCGTAGTCGTTTCAAGTGTCGGACCGTTTTCGACTGCGTCTGTTATAAAACCTTTCATCAGATCAATCATCAATTCATAACGCGCTTTTCGTTGCTCAGCGGTAAATGATGGATATTGTTTTGCATTCGTGAGGCTTGTTTCAAGAAGCGCAAAGGATGGGTCTGTAAAGTGCCAAACTGCGATTTTAGTTGACATAATCGCAATCTGTCTATCAATTTCCACGCCATATTTTGTCTCAAGATTAGCATATTTGGTGCGTATTTCGGCTAGATTATTGTCAGCAGTCGTTCCATGGAAGCCATTTGCTGTCACGTAGTAAAGGTGTGTTAGGTTTGCGCGTGCTTCGTCGGATAGCGAAAGTGGTGTAGCGATTTCGTAACCAGCCTTTGTATCGGTCGTAGTGCCACCTGGATAAGTCGTCGTCGCAAGAGAATGGAATGCGACTTTTGCGTCCACACACCAAATCTGACTGACTTCATTGCCGTTAGTATCTTGCACCCCGCCAATTGGTATGTCGCCTACACTAGTGCTAGGCGCTTCGCCTTCTCCAGTCCACCAATTGTCGATTCCATGTTGGACAATATACTTCATCTGTATGTTGTCATAATATTTCAGAACTGCGGTGAATGCACCATCATTCACATCAGCAGCCTGAACTTCCTCGCGTTGATACGCTCCCACCACCAAAAATGCAGCAGAAATTACTACAGATGCTACGACAAGTTTCGCAAGCACCTTATTCCCATAAGCATTAAAACTGTTAACCTTTTGCAGTTTTTTCATCGTGACTCCTTTATTAGCACATGCTATTAATTAAAGTATACCACAGTTTTGCGTGACAAACAACAACCACGCGAGGCGAGATTCCAGAATGTGTGAGATTTATAAAATAAACTCCCACTCTGAATTCTTGACCTGATCAGAAATCTTAAACAGGAGAATGTGAACGGAGGAGGAAAATGCGATTGAGCATTTGACCCAGCGATTGAGCATTTGACACCGTTCGACCCTATTGCGTAGCAATGCAAATAAAACGGAGTTCGCTCACGCTCATACTCTACCCTTCCGAATTCTGTGCCTGACAAGGGGTCTTAAAATAAAGTATTGCGTAGCAATGCAATTAAACGGAGTTCGCATTCGCTCACACTCTATTTTAAGATTCCGCATCACGCTGCACTTCGTTTCGCTGTGCGGAATTCAGAAATGAAGTACTGCGTGACATTAAGAGTACTCCTCGCTACGTACGAATCAGAGTTCACACGCTACGCGTGCTCACACTCCTAGACCTCAACTTTTCAAAACAACTTCGCTTACGCTCGTTCTTTTGAAAGTTGCGCTAAGGCTTGGCTTGGCTACGCCAAGCCAAGCCACTCTGCTGCAGAGTTACTCCCAGTCCAAAAGCAACTTTACAGCAGAGGCTTGGATTTTTCATTCTGAAAAATCCAAGCAATGCGCAAGTATTGTTGCGCCGTAGGCGAAACCATACGCCAGCGCAATAAAAGAATGAATGAAATGAATTCCGATTCCCAATTATTCATTATTAACTATTAACTAAACTCCTTACTCCTTACTCATTACTCATTACTCATTACTCATTACTCATTAAATTTGCATTGCAAGCCAATTAGTGCTAAACTTTATAATACAGTGCTGTTATAATGTGCTTAGGTGGTGGGTGATTGTGTAGAGTGTTGTAAGGGAAAACATGCAGGATACGCTTGAAGTGTTCCGCCGCAGCGCGATTTCGTTGTGCCAAAAAAAAGGTATACGAAAATCGCTTATGCTTTTATGCGTGCTGGCGATTTTTTCTGCAACTATTTATTCAAGTTCCAGTTTACATGCGGACAACAATGATTTTATGAACGCATTATATAGCACTCTCATTGAACAAGATCGCTATAAAATATTGCTTAAAGGTTTTATTATAACATTTCAAATAGCGTTCTGCTCTTTTTTCCTAATGAATATACTTGCTGTGTTGCTTACATTTCTTGCGACTAGACAATCAAAAGTAATAAAAAATATCGTCTCAGTTTACACCAATGCACTTAGCACCATTCCAGAGTTGACGTTTTTGTTCATTGTTTTCTATGGGTTTTTTGGTGATTCAAACATTTCGCCAATAATTATCACGTCTATCGCTTTTGCAATATTGTTTTCACCAGAATTAATGCTACTATTTGTCTCATCAATTGATTCAGTTTCATATGGGCAAATTGAGGCAGCACGCGCACTTGGCTTTTCAAAAATTCACGCTTTTCGTACAATTGTGTTACCACAAGCGATTCGCTCTGGGTTGCACGGTTATATGCGCACTCTGGTTTATGCAATCAAAGTGACTGCACTTACCAGTTCTGTTGCAGTTGCAGATTTGGCATATGCAAGCCAGGAGATTCAAGAACAAACTTCCGACACGTTTTTTCCATCTTTTATAGCGACTATGTTTTATGTTGCGCTAATAGTAATAGTCATCATAACGTTTACTAGAATCAAGAACCTGATTGACTATAAAAGGAGGCGCGGATGAACACTCAAGAGTTAATTAGGATTGAACACCTTAATAAAACGTATGAAAATGGGTTTACGGTTTTGGAAGATGTCACAGTTAATATAAACAGAGGAGACGTGATATCAGTGATTGGAGCGTCTGGAACTGGCAAAACTACTTTTATTCGCTTAATTAATCGACTTGATGAACCGAGTCGTGGTAGTGTTATATTAGATGGAGTAGATCTTAGTGATCCTAATGTAAATATTGACACTATGCGCATGCGAATCGGTATGGTTTTTCAAAGTATTAACTTATTTGAACAGATGTCTGTGACTGATAATATAACGATAGGGCAGACTGAGTTGCTTAAAAGATCAAAAGAAGAAGCGGTAAATAAGGCAAAAGAACTTCTAAAAACTGTCGGTCTTGTAAACGAAGCGGATTCTTTTCCAGAAGAACTCTCTGATGGTCAAAGGCAACGCATCGCAATTGCTCGTGCTCTCGCAATGGATCCTGAAATTATGCTTTTGGATGAGCCGACTTCCGCATTGGATCCGATGACTGCAGGTGAGGTGGTCGCAGTGCTTCGCAATTTGGCAAACTTAGGAACGACGATGGTCGTCGTAACGCATAATATGAGTTTGGCGAAATCGATTAGTAATAGAATCTTTTATATGGACGAAAAGGGGATTTATGAAGACGATACGCCCAAAGTAATCTTTGAAAATCCGCAGAAACCGCGCACAAAAGAGTTTATATTTCGTGTCACGTCATTTAACTTCGCACTTGATAATGAGCACTATGATTATATTGATCTGCGTAATAAATATTTGAACTTTGCCAGCTCACATGGTATTGATGAGAAAAATACAGATTTTTGCAGACTGCTTATTGAAGAATTGGCAACGATTCTGCCAAAGAAATCTGGTACAGAAATTACTTTTTCTCTCGCTCAAAAGACTGGCGAATTTGAACTTATTGCTGTGTATTCGGGAGTTGATTATGATATTTTGTCTGAAGATAACTTATCGGTGACTATTATTAGAAATTCGGTGGAAGGATACGCGCATAAGTATGTTGATGGTGCAAATAGACTTGCATTAAAATGGGGAAGGAGATAGTATGACAAGTACTAATGGATTAGAAATAACAGTTGACGGTCTTGAAGGAGGCGATTCGGCTGTTACAGTGATGCTCGTGGGCAGTTTGGATACCACGACCGTCGAAGAGGCGCAGAAAATGCTGCTTGAAGTCCTCGAAAAACTTGAGATTGGTGATATAACAGTTGATTTTAGTGAATTAACCTATATTTCATCGGCAGGGCTTCGCGTAATGTTATTGTTAAACAAGGAAGCGACTGATAAAAACATCAAATTGAAGTTGCGTGACATGCGCCAGAGCGTGCGAGAAGTGTTTGATATGGTCGGTTTTACTGCACTTTTTACTGTCGAATAGTATTTGGTGGAGATAATAATAGTAAGGGAGGTATGAAATGACATCATTCGCAAAAAGGATTCTTATGGTAACGATTAGCACGATTGCTGTTGCGCTACTTGCTTTGTCTGCTGTACTTTTTATAAACATTTTCTTAATTGACCAGCAGATAACTGATACGACTGAGACTACTTCTAACAGAACTGAAGATGAGATATTAATGTCAGTCAACTATAACAATAGTAAAAGCGCAAGTAAAATTATGCAGCAGGCACTCGCTAGAATGATATCTTCAAGTGAAGATTATTTAACTTTTGTAAAAATATATGCGTCTGAAATTTCACACGAATATGGCACTGAGTTCTCTGGCGACCCAATAGAGTACGATTATATGTCATATTCTCCTGAAACAAGCAGTCAAACAGTTGAAAACGATAGGAATACTTTCCGTTTTTTGCCTACTATGTTTGAAGAGGTAAAGACTAATTTGCCAAATACGATTTTACAGATAGCAGTCACAACTGAAAATGGAGTTATGTTTTCTGACATAAGTTTGAAGGGACTGCATTATGATTTCAGGCAGCGCGATTTTTATGTTGATGTGAAAAATTCTCAAGAATGCAAGTCATCAGCCCCATATATTGCATATTCAACTGGTAAACAAGTTTTATCATACAGTTGCCCAATATATAGTGATGATGAGTTTATGGGGGTATTAGCATTTGACTTTTTGTTTGATGACTTGGCTAAAACTATTTTTCAAAACGATGCTAATTTAGATAACATTTTTATATTATCTGAAGATTTAAGCACTATTGTGCCAGTGATGGATGATATAGAGTCGTATGATCTTTTCCGCAGCTATGATGCTGACATTAAAAAATTGCTTGCAGATGCTGTAAAAAGTCCTAGCGTTCTGCAAAATGTCACTATCGGCAATAGGTATCTTGAAGCAGCATATGTTAGTATGTGGAAAATGCCTGTTCTGCTCGTTTTGGAATTTGAAGAGCATACAGGTGTGGCAAGTTTAGTGAAAAATAATATGGATTCGCTTTCCTCAGATTTGCAGAACATCGTTGAGAGTCGTTTATTTGTGACTCTGTTTATATTTCTAGTCTCAATTGTCATAGTGGTGCTGGTTGGATTCTTTATTACCAGATTGCGCGTTAACAAATTGGCACAACCTGTCACCGATCTTGTTGAAAAAGTTAGACTAATTGGTGAAGGTATATTAGAACAAGACTTTACTAATATCGATTCCAATGACGAAATTGCCGAAATAGCAAAAGAAGTCGAAAAAATGGCAAACTCTTTGAAAGAATATATTTACAATGTCGAGCAAAAAACATCAGAGGAGGAACGCGTAAAAGCAGAGTTGACTATTGCTCACAGAATTCAGACGAGCATGGTTCCTGAAAGATTTGTGGATGAGACTGGGCGTGACATCAGCGTATCTGGCGTTATGCGTCCTGCTCAACAGGTTGGCGGGGACTTTTATGATTACTACTTCTTGGATGACAAGAACTTTATAATCACGATTGGGGATGTGTCCGGAAAAGGAATCTCTGCAGCATTGTTTATGGCTTTGGCGATGAATTTCTTAAAATATGAAGTTGCTTTTCTTGAAAAAGATGAAAGCGTAGCCGTCGCTATGTCAAGAGTGAATGAGAGGCTTGCAGAAGGTAATGATGCTGCTATGTTTGTCACATGTTTTGTTGCAAAAGTAAACATTGAAACGGGAGAAGTCGAATATTGCAACGCTGGACACAACCCACCACTTAAAATTAGTGCTGATGGTGAAGTTACAGAGATTTCTAACAACAAAAAAGCCGAATTTCCACTCGCTGTTTTAGATAATGTTACATACACTTCCGAAACTTTTACACTTGACAAGGGTTCTGGCATTTTGCTATTTACAGATGGCGTTACGGAAGCGTTTAATAAAGAGCATGAACAGTATGGAATATCGCGTTTGATTGAATATTTGCATAACACCTTCGAAAGAACTATTCTGAATCCTGGCGCAACGATTAATTCATTACTTTCTACGATTGAGGAGTTTGCAGATGGTGAAACTCAAAGTGACGACATTACTGCGCTATTATTCAAACGTTCAAGGGATGCCGAAGTGCAATGGTTACGTGTTTTGCCTGTTGTAGAGAAGTTTAAGCCAATTTCGCGTATAATTTCTGAAGATATGCTATATAATGGTTTTTCTGAACAGAGCGTTTCTAAGGCTGCTATTGCGTTTGAAGAATTGTTTGTAAATGTCGCACGATACTCAGGCACTGACGAAATTCTAGTTGAATTTTTCATTCAAGACGACGAGTATATTATCCACATAATCGACTCTGGCAAAGAGTTTAACCCCATCACAAACGAAACACCAGATATTACATCAAGCGTTGCGGATAGGAAAATTGGTGGTCTTGGAATTTTTATGGCTGGCAACTTGTTAGACGAATTCAGTTACGCATATAAAGATGGCAAGAATGTGACTACACTGGGCGTAAACCGCAGTGAGTAATGAATAGTTAGTAGTGAGTAAGGAGTAATTAGTAGTGAGTAATGAGTAATTAGTAGTGAGTAGTTAGTAATTAGTAGTGAGTAATGAATAATTGGGAATCGGAATTCATTTCATTCATACTTTGATTGCTCGCTTTCGCTCGCATTAAACGGAATTCATTTCATTCATGCTTTTATTGCGCTGGCGTATGGTTTCGCCTACGGCGCAACAATACTTGCGCATTGCTTGGAATTTTCAGTATGAAAAATCCAAGCCTCTGCTGTGAAGTTACTTTTTGTCTAAGAGTTACTCTGCAGCAGAGTGGCTTGGCCAGACCTAAGCCAAGCCTTAGCGCAACATAAAAAACAACAAGCGTAGCGAAGTTGTTTTTTATGTTGCGGGGTTAAAGTGTGAGCGATAGCGAACTCCTTTTTGTACTTAGCGAGGAGTACTCTTAATACCACGCAGTACTTCATTTCTGAATTCCGCACCGCGAAACGAAGTGTAGCGTGATGCGGAATCTTAAGAATCATATGAGCCGTTAGGCGAATGCCATTAATTGCATTGCTACGCAATACTTCGTTTTAAGACCCCGCATCTACGTGCGGAATTCTGAGTGGGAGTTGTGCGGGGTTCTGAGGTGGTGTATGAACGCAGCGAATTCCGTTGCGTGGCAATGCAGATCCCGTGTCGCGCTCGCTACCGCTCACGCTACCTAGATGACAAGTGGGGGAGGGTGGTTACAAAATAGAAACCAGTTTTAAGTTCGATGGATTAACCACATTTGTTAATTCTGCCATGAATTTTGGCGTATTTTGGACGGAATGTGCGTCACGAATATCAATCATCGTAACACGGCGACCATCCGTTATCTCGAGTCTGACAGGTAAATCGCCTGCGTTTTGGTCAAGAACATGGCAAATGTCTGTTAAATGCTTGTCGGTGCAATCTAAATAGCGAAGTTTTATCTGAAACGCATACGTCACTTCACTTTCATAAGTGTCGACTAGTGATTCTATTCGGTCAACGCGAATTTCAACTTCAGTTTCGTCTCGCAATGCGATCTTCCCACTCACTTTCACAAGCGCATTTTGTTTGAGCTTACTTGCATATTCCTCATACGTTTTTCCGAGCACTAAAATGGGAACAGAAGCGTCTAAATCTTCAAGTTGAACAATCGCAAACTGGTTGCCTCGCTTGGAGGTTTTACGCGTAACAGTGCGAATTTGCCCTGCTACATTCACTTTTTTACCATCTTGCTTAAATGTCTCATTTGTAATTACTGAAAGAATCGGTGCATCAGAATTCTGTTCAAAAAGTTCTATGCTGTCATTCAATGGGTGTCCAGAAATATAAGTTCCGAGCATTTCGTGCTCAAATTCAAGCAATTTTGAGTGCTTCCACTCGTTACCCTTGCGAATCTTGATGCCAAATCTGTCTTCAAGTGACCTCGTGTCTTCCCCTGCTCCCGCACTGAATAAATCAAATTGTCCCAATTCTTCACTCTTTTTTATCGCAAGTACAGCATCCACGGCTTCCTCGTGTGCATTCATCAAAATTCTACGCGGAACGCCGAACGAATCGAATGCTCCCGCTTTAATTAAAGACTCAATCACTCTTTTATTGCACACAGGAGCAGGCACTTTGTCGAGAAAGTCGAGAAATGATGTAAATTTACCTTTATCGTTGCGCGTTTCAATAATCATTGGTACAATCGTTCCTCCGACGTTTGAAATTGCTTGCATACCGAAGCGAATTCCATCTTCAGTTGCTTGATAGTTCGCCATAGATTCATTAACATCGGGAAGTTTCACATCAATTCCCATTCGCTTACATTCTCTCAAATATACAGCAGTCATGTCACGTTTAGCACCTGTTGAAGTGAGCAATGCAGCCATAAATTCTTTTGGAAAATGGGTTTTTAAATACGCAGTCCAATAAGAAACGACAGCGTACGCAGCAGAGTGTGCGCGATTGAAGCCATAACCGCCGAATGGTTCCAAAATCGACCATATTTCTCTATATGCAGCATCAGAAAAGCCCTGCTCTTTCATGCGTTTTGCAAGTTCTTCACCTTCTGCAGCAAGAATCGTCTTATCTTTTTTACCCATAGCCTTGCGGAAGCCATCTGCTTTTCCAAGCGTGTAGCCACCTAAGCGCTGAACTGCCATCATCGCCTGTTCCTGATAGACAAATAGACCATAAGTGTCTTCTAAAATGTCAGATAATTTATCATTTAACTCAGGGGATAGTTTTTTAATGCGTTCCTGCCTATTTTTGCGCCTAGCATAGCTGATATGCGAGTTCATTTCCATAGGTCCTGGTCTATAAAGCGCAATGCATGCGGAAATATCGTCAAAAGAAGTTGGTTTGAGTTGCTTTAAGAGTGAACGCATGCCATCAGAATCAAGTTGAAATACGCCAAGTGCATTGCCTGTCGCTAGCATTTTGTACGTTTCCTCATCGTCGAGTGGAAGTGACAGAATATCCAGTTCAACACCTTTTTCATGCACAGATTTTATAGCATCGCCGACCACGTTTAAGTTACGTAACCCCAAAAAGTCCATTTTCACAAGTCCTAATTGCTCGCATGCGTGTGCTTCAAATTGCGTGATGACTGCGCCATCTTGTAAGCGCCTAAAAAGTGGCATAACATCGGAAATCGCGACGTCACTCATGATAATTCCAGCAGCGTGCACTCCCCAACCGCGGATTAAGCCTTCGATGCCCATCGCCATATCAATCGTAGTTTTATTACGAACATCAGCCTCACCTGAATCGCTAGTCGCCTGCTCATTATACATAGCGCGGAATTCCTCCGCTTCATTGTATCGAACTGCGTTTTGATTGAATGCCTCTTTTAGTGAAATGCCCTTGCCCTGAATCTCCTTCGGAAGTGCTTTTGTGAGGCGATCGCCTGTCTGAAAATCGTAGCCTAAAATGCGTGCAGAATCGCGAAGTGCGTTTTTTGCCTTGATAATATTGAACGTGATAATCTGTGAAACCTTGTCAGAGCCATATTTGTTGGTTACGTAACGAATCACCTCGTCACGCCTGCGCTCCTCAATATCAACATCAATATCAGGCATACTTGGTCTTTCTGGATTCAAAAAGCGTTCAAACAGGAGTTTATGCTCTACTGGATCCAATTGCGTGATCCCAAGTGCATATGCGACCATTGATCCAGCCGCAGAACCACGTCCAGGTCCAATCATGATTCCTTGCTCGCGCGACCACGATATAAAGTCTGCAACCACCAAAAAGTAGCCTGGAAATCCTTTTTCTAAAATTACACTTATTTCATAATCCGCCTGTTTACTCGCATATTCTGGCACATTTTCGCCAAAACGCCACTTCAAACCAGTATTCACCTTTTCACGCAAAACACCTTCTTCTGTTTCACCTGGTTGCAATGGAAACTTCGCCATGTGATTCGCGCCATCTGCGACAGTTTTGAAACTTACATTGCATTTTTCGGCAATTTCCATCGTATTTTTGATCGCTTCTGGGTGTTCCATGAATAATCCGCGCATTTGGTTGTATGATTTTACATAATACTCATCGCCTTCAAACTTGAAACGGTTTGGATCGTCTATATGCGCACCTGAGTTAATCGCAAGCAGTGCCGATTGAAATTCGGAGTCAGGTTCTGTCACATAATGCAAATCGTTCGTGGCAACTAGTGGAGCATTTAGAGTTCGTGCAATATCTAAAAGTCCTGCTCGCGTGCGCTTTTCTAGGGAAAGTCCATGATCCATCAGTTCGACATAAAAGTTTTCTTTGCCATAAATGTCTTGCAACACAGCAGCCGCTTCGAGTGCCTTATCTGCTTGACCTAAACGCAGTCTCGTTTGAACTTCCGATGATGGACAGCCAGTCGAAACTATCACTCCTTCGTTATATTTTTGCAAAAGCTCCATATCCATACGTGCATATTTTGCAAAAACTGTGTCTAATGCAGCGCGAGTCGTTGCTTCAAAGAGATTGTGCAATCCTATGTTATTTTTCGCCCACATCGTCATGTGCGTATACGTTCCGCCAGAAGAAACGTCATCGTTTTTTTGGTCGTGTGCGCCATAAAACACGCGTTCTTTATCAGTTCTAGCAGTTCCAGGCGTTATATATGCTTCCACACCGATTATAGGCTTTATTCCTGCTGACTGCGCTTTTTCGTAAAACGTGAATGCGCCATGCAAGTTGCCATGATCCGTGATCGCCACTGCAGGTTGCCCTAATTTTGCGACTTCTTCAACCAGACCATTCACTCTCGCAGCACCGTCCAAAAACGAATAGTCCGTGTGACAATGCAAGTGCACAAATTCTTCAGCCATTGTATACAATATTATACACTGGTTCTGAAACAGATGCAAAGGTTACGAGTAATGAATAGTTAATAATGAGTAGTTAATAATGAGTAATGAGTAATGAGTAATGAGTAATGAGTAATGAGTAATGAGTAGTTAGTAGTTAGTAGTTAGTAGTTAGTAGTTAGTAGTTAGTAGTTAGTAGTTAGTAGTTAATAACGAATAGTTAATAGTTAATAACTGCGCTCGGCTTTGCCTCGCGCGGGAATCGGAATTCGCTATCAAGTGCGGAATTCTGAGGTGGAGTATGTGCGGAAGTTGAAAGAAATATTGCATCCAGCGCGTTATAGTGGTAGAATATTAAGTGTAAGGAGATGAGCATGGGAAAGCGTGAAATGCCGATTGGCATACAGACGTTTGAGAAAGTGATTGATAATGATTTTGCATACGTTGATAAAACTGCGATAATGCATCAGTTAGCGAGTGCAAGTGGATATTACTTTTTAACACGTCCGCGCAGATTTGGCAAAAGTCTTATGATGTCAACGCTCAAGTCGTATTTTGAAGGCAGAGACGATTTGTTTAAGGGCTTAGCAGCAGAAAAACTTGAACCTTCAAAAGAGAACGGCGGTTGGCAGGAACATGTCGTGTTTCATTTTGATTTTAGTGCTGGCGATTATGTTCACGATGCATTGAATGCGTTGCATGACCAAGTCGTTGCTTGTTTAAAACCGATTGAGGAGCATTGTGGAATCGTAGCGGTAGATGATAAAATGGCATATAACACACGCTTTACAAACGCAGTCAAGGCAGCAACAGAAAAGTCAGGCAGAAAAGTAGTCGTTCTGATTGACGAATATGATAAACCAATGTTGCAGCGATTAGAAAAGGGAGAAAAGGAGCAAGAAATCGTGCGCACTAGATTGCAGGGCTTTTATTCCGCGCTTAAACCTTTAGACCCATACATTCGTTTTGCATTTTTGACTGGCGTTACTAGGTTTTCACAGTTGTCGTTGTTTAGCGACTTGAATCAGTTGAACGACATATCTTTTGATAAGGAATACTCTGCAATTTGTGGCATAACGCAAGGTGAGTTAGAGGCTAATTTTGCAGTTGAAATAGAACAGTTGGCAAAAGAGAATTCACTGACATATGCAGAAACATTGGCGAAACTGCAAGTTGAATATGATGGTTATGATTTTACAGGTGCAGGAGTGAAGGTGTATAACCCATTCAGCACGATAAATGTGCTCGCAAAGAGAGAGTTTAGTAACTACTGGTTTCGCACAGGCACGCCATCTTTATTAGTCAGGGAGATACAGCGCACAAAGTTTGATATACCTGACTTTGAGAACGATATTGCAGAGAGTAAGGATGATATACGAGATTACAGACCAGGCAACGATGATATAATTCCACTACTGTTTCAAACTGGTTACCTTACGATCAAAGGCATTAATAAACGTAACACACAATATATCCTAGGTTTTCCAAATAACGAGGTAAAGTATGGATTCTTCAGGTTTCTTGCTAATAATCGCATTGCTACGCAATACTTATAATTAAGATTCCGCATCACGCTTCGCCTTTGGCTCGCTGTGCGGAATTCAGAGGTACTCCCACCTTCTGAATTCCTGACGCCACCATTCTGAATTCCTGCGTAGGCAGGAATCTTAAAACAAAGCATGAGTGAAGCGAATGCCTTTAATGGTGTTCGCATGCGCTCACACTAGTTTTAAGATTCCGCTTAGGAGCAGGCGAATGAGCCTGCGACCCAATGCGATTGAGCATTCGACCCCTGCGGAATTTGGAGTGAGAGTACGTGCGGAATTCAGAGAGGGAGCTATGCGGAATTCAGAGAGAGGCTGGAGCAAGAACAATAAACCGATTCATAAGATACACAGAAATTGAGACGCTACTAGGTACATAATATACGTCTGGCAAACTAAGATATATCTAAACAATAAAACAAAAACTTCCCCAACCTGACCTTAACCCCGAGCGAAATGACAAGCAAGAGTGGGCGCGAAAATGCATAAGCGGATGGGGTCGAACGCTCATCCGCGTTCTCCTGTAAAGCATCTGTGCCATGGCTTCACCAAAAGCGCAAGAATTGCGGTGTGGTGGAGATAATGGTGCTGATGCCTAGAACAAGCAAAAAATATTTTCACATTTGTGTTTCAAGCAATGCGTTTTCAGCGAAAACGCCCCCACAGCCGTCAAGGAGCCATGAGGGCGTTAATGAATTCAATTGTGGTTGTGCTTTACGGCGTTGTTGGAAGTGCCCATTTGTTCACTAGCGTCCTTGCCGAATCCCAAGGTGCCGAGGTGGCTACTTCGCCGCCCGCCACGGCAGAATACGTGCCAGTTGTTATGCTGTCAGGCGTATTAGGATCTGTAGGCGTAAAGCCAAGTGCTACCTCGCTTACAGAACCGCCATCAGAGATCTTAACTATACTACCTTCAAAGGTCGCAGGTTCAGGCGTAGCCGATTGCTGCGCTTCTGGAACGCCATAGAACTTCGCTTGTGTACCGCCTTGATTTGTCTCAAGCTCAGCCGCGATTTCGACTGTACTATGAGCACCGACTAGCACATTATACGGATAAATGTTCGCATATTTCGCGATTTTCGCATAACCGCCACCCGTCAAGTATACCCAACTCTTCGCAACCCAAATTTGACCAGAATTTGCGTCTATTCCACCAAGCTGAATGCGCGAATCTATGTTCTTTTCTGGACCAATCAGCCAGCCAATAAAGCCAGGGCAATATGGATCTGCACCGCAGCTAGCTTCATCGGTAATAGGGGGGTCATATGTTTGAGCTGCTGTTCTTTTCATATATGCACCATCACTGTTTCCTGGACCTACAGCCAAGAAAGCACCAGTTTCGACGGTAAACGTAGAACCTGCGCCCAAAGGCCAATCTGAGTAAGCGCTGTCGCGAACTTTTCCACCACTTTTAACAGTGATGTTTCCGCTTCTGAATCTACCAGAATCTCCAGACTCACCCATTGTTTGATTAGTGTCAATGTTAAGATACGCGCCCTTGTTTATAACAATACGTGAACCACCATAAGTAGTCACATCATCAGCACCGAGAGCAGCAGGTGGAATTATAAAGTCAGGCAACGCAGAATTATCCACTCCAGGCAACCCAACCTGTATCTCAACTGGACGCGTCGCATCTCCGCTGTTCGGAATCTTATCACCCTTAACTTCAATCAAATCATCTGCAGCATTCGTTTCATCAAG
>JAISFQ010000132.1 GCA_031263495.1 Candidatus Nutricula glyptotermitis | reverse complement strand
CGAAACCATACGCCAGCGCAATGAAAGCATTCGCCTACCCACCTACACTCAGCGCACGATAATATGTCAAATAAATTAAATAATAAGGATGTAAACAATAAATGAAATTTATTGTTTACATTTTTAAATATTTAATTTGCCATATTATCTAAAAATATAGGCAAATTGCGTTGCATCTGTTCACTCGCGGTATTATAATACCGCTTCGTTCCAGATGCTTAGCAATTTGCTCCCTATTTTCACGCTGCGCTGTAGGTGGGGCGAATTCCGAATCAACCGCACTGCGCAAAGCGCAGGGCGATCAAAGCATGAATGAAATGAATTCCGATTCTTGTCATCTAGGTAGCGGCAAAGCACGCGACACGGGATCTGGCTTCTTAGTACGTAACGTACATTCTCGCTAATCACAGATCCCACATCGCATTCGCTTGCTAGATGACAATGGTGGGTACACTTGCGGGATGACAAAAGAAAAGGCATTCGCTATCGCTCATACTTCACCTCAGAACCCCGCACTACTCCATCTCAGAACCCCGCACTCCGATGCGGGGTCTTAAAATAAAGTATTGCGTAGCAATGCGATTAAATCGCATTCGCTATCGCTCATAGGGTCAAATGCTCATCCGCTGGGTCAAATGCTCATTCGCATTTTCCTCCATTTCAAGATTCCGCATCTCGCTTCACTTCGTTCCGCGGTGCGGAATTCAGAGTGAAAGTGGCTTGCTAATGTTAACGTAAAATCTTTAACTCTTAACATTTTTGTGCTAAACTATTAATATGCTGTATTACAAAGGGCTATTTTGAACGGTAGTAGGAAATACAAATTATACGAGCATGGTGTCCGCGATTTCGGAGTGGCTGCGAAGGTTGCCGATGTGTATGTATATTATCTGCGCATTTTTCTGGCTAGACTCAAAATGACACCTAGAATTGAACCATATATTGGCTATGGAAATTCTGAAGTGTTGCGCTTAAATGCCCGTGTGATTATGGGCTCAAAAAGACGCAAGCCAAATAGACTAATTCGCGGATTCAGAACTCTTTTTACATCACCTGTTCCGAATGCAAAAGTTAGCATAAGAATTGATGGTGGCGATGAAGTTTATAAGTTTATTGCGGATAGAGGTGGATATATTAATGCACTGATAAATGTCCATCTGCAACCTGGTTGGCATAAAGTCGAGTATGCTCTTTGTGGTAAGTTTTGCGCTAAACAACCTGTTTGCGCTAGTGTTTTGGTTTTGGAAGAGGATGGCGTTGGGATTATAAGTGACGTCGATGATACTGTCATGGTTTCAATGATTCCACATGCACTTCGCGCTGCTTGGACTATGCTTTTTAGAAATCCCAAAATGCGCAAAACCGTTCCTGGCATGAAAGAGTTTTATGATTTTTTGGGCACACATTATAGCAAGCGCAGGCAAAAATTGGATACGTTGTATGTCACGAGCAGTCCATGGAATGTCGAACCTTCAATTCGCAGATTTTTGGGCTTTAATGACTATGATGATGCGCCTGTGATTGCGAGAGATTGGGGTCCGACTGAAAATGCGTTATTTTTATGGGGTGCGACTTCAAAGTATGACGCAATTGAGCAGTTGATACGCGATTTTCCGTGCAAAAAGTGGATTTTAGTCGGCGATGATGGGCAAAAAGACCCTACGATTTATCGTTACATTGCAGATAAGCACACTGCGTCAATAGAAGCAGTCGTAATTCGCCAATTGACACCGCAGGAACAAATTCTTGCGCACTATTTCAGCACTCCATACTCCACGCCGTCGGGATTAATAGTGCCTGTATATTATGGACCAGATGGCTACAACTTAATTGAGCAATTTAAGCGTAATGCTCCTACGCAAGTTTCTCAACTTCCTTAGCAATCGCCAACTCTTCATTCGTCGGCAGCACAATAACCTTTACCTTAGAATCAGCAGTAGAGACAATGCGTCCATTCTTTGAGCGTTCATTATTTAATGCATCATCAATCTGTACGCCAAAAATGCCGAGCCTGTCGCAGACCAATTTACGTATTTTCGCATCATTTTCGCCAATTCCTGCGGTAAATGTTAGCGCATCCAAACCACCAAGCAAGGCAGCATACGCACCGACGTAAAACACCAAGCGATGAATATAAACGTCCAACGCCAACTGAGCATTTTCATCGCCTTTTTCGACCAATGCGTGCAAATCGCGCATATCAGAAACGCCAGCAATGCCCATAACGCCAGACTTTTTGTTCAGTAACGTATCGATCTCATCAATCTGCATATTCGCAACGCGCGCCAAATGGAAAACCGCCGCTGGGTCAATATCTCCTGTTCTAGTGCCCATTACAAGCCCCTGCAGGGGTGTAAGACCCATTGACGTATCAATAGCCTTAGAACCCAACTGCGCCGATGCACTCGCGCCATTTCCCAAGTGAAGCACTATTTGCTTGAAACTCTTTGCCTGCTCATCGCTTACTTCCAACAATTTCTTAACTTCCTCGCCGACAAACTTATGCGAAGTGCCATGTGCGCCATATCTTTTAATCTGATACTTATCCGCAACCACTTTATTAAGCGCATAATTCTTAGCACTAGCAGGTAAATTAGCAAAAAACTGACTATCAAACACTGCAACATGCACTGTGTTCGCGAACAACTTACGCGCAACTTCGATTCCCTCAGCATTTGCAGGGTTATGCAGCGGTGCCAAATCGGAAAGTGCCTTAATTTTCGCAAGCACATCATCATCCACGACAGCAGAATCAGCAAAAACACTCCCACCTTGCACGACTCTATGACCTACGCCAATCAGCGAATCTTCGCTCAACTTTGGTCCATGCTCGGTAAACATCTGAATCATAAGTTTCAAACCTTCGCCGTGATTTTTAATCGCACCTTCCCACTCAAATTCGTCATTTGCAGGTTTATGCGTGATTTTCGCATGCTGTTCTCCAATGCGCTCAATCAACCCAGTGCACAATGCCTCAGCAGTTTTAGGGTTCACCAACTGGTACTTTATCGATGATGACCCCGAGTTCACGACCAACACATTCTCTTTCATGTATCTCCTTTTCCAACCATTCTCGTTCGCACACTTACAACTCGTAAATGTTTTTCGCTCCTTGCACACTCTGCCAATCTTGCAAAAACGCACTAACTGCATTATTTACTGTCTGATTAGCGAACTGTGTCTCCAAAATATCCGTAGGAATAGTTACAGCCTCTGCGCCTGCCTGTATTGCATCTATTACCTGCTGAATGCGCTTAAAACTAGCGGCTACGATTTTTGTTTCCGTTTGATCAATTGCACTTGCCATCGCAAAAATCTCCTCGTCAGCACGCATGCCAAGGTTCTGCATTCTGTTAAAATATGGCGCAATATATTTCACACCAACTTCTGCAGCCAAAAACGCCTGAAATGCACTATAAACTGCTGTCGCGGTCACATTATGCCCCGCTTTTACGATCGTTTTCATGACTTTCAGCCCAGATTCAGTAGTCGGAACTTTTATGTACACATCGGCAGAGAGTTTTTCAATCAACACATCTGCTTCACGAAGCATATCGTCCGCATTTTCGCCTACTACCTGCACATGAAACGTGTCGCCACCTGCTAAAACAGACTGTAACTCTTTCATATGTGCGAAAAAGTCAATCTTGCCTTCCTTTTTTAGTATGCTTGGGTTAGTCGTAAGACCCGAAATCGGGCATGTATCATAAAACCTACGTACAGCAGGCAAATTAGCACTGTCTAACAAAATCTCCATAGGCACTTCCTTTCGTCACTGTTTCCTACATGTTTAAGTATACACCTTAAATAGTTAATAGTGAATAATGAATAATGAGTAATTGGAATCAGAATTCACGTACTCTCAGTAAACTTTTATGAATTTGTGCTACAATATTACTGTTATGGAAAATTTGGGTAGTTTGACGAACTGGGTAAGACGAGTAACTGCTAGTTTGGCGTGCGTTGCAGTCGTTGTGTCGATGAGTGCGTGCGCTGTGCAACCGAAAAATGGCGCAGATTCCATACCTTCGCCTACTCCTGTGCCAAAAACCACAGAGCAAAAAATAGGCATTTTACTGCCCGAATCTGAGTTCTTTTCCTTTCTTGATCAGGCGACATTCACTCGCTATTCATACATTGAGGAAAAACTGCGTGCTGAGTTGAAGGGAAGTTTTAGTGAACGAAACATAATTTCAGAAACCACGCACAGTAATGATGATGCCGCGAAAAAGTTAAATGCTATGCTTGAACTGGGGATAACTATGTTAATTATTGCGCCGTACCCAGAAAAACAAGCAGTTAATAACCTGCTGTTTGGCAATGAAACAAATGCATTTACTGCTTTGCGTGCATCGCTCACAAAAGCCAGTGAGCAGGGAGTCTATATCGCGGGTTGGGGTGAAAAGGTGACGAAATTCGAATATAATGCGTTCGCTGAGTTGCCGACATTTGAGCAGATTGGCAGGGCGGAAGCGGAATTTGTAGTTGATAAATTGGAACTGAAAGAGGCAACTAATCAGCCAAAAAACATAGAGATATTTCTTTCAGCAGGGAAAACTGTGCGCGATGATTTAAGGGCACGTGACTATTTCAAAGGTGTTTTTGAAGTTCTGAAGCCATATTTTGTAAGTGGAAAGTTAGTGACTTTGTCAGGGCTTATGACTAACGAAACAGTTCTTGCAGATTATAAAAAGTTTGAAGTGAACGCTAGTGATGAGAACGAAATGTCCAATTTGCTGGCAAAAAACTTACGTGATGTTTATGGTTATGGAACTGAACATGAGAAACGGTTAGACGTAATCATTGCAACTGACGATTATCTAGCGAATGCATGCAAAAAGCCGCTTGAAGAAATTGGTGCGAATCCTGAAGTCCAAAATTCATTGTGGCCAATAATTACAGGTTTTGGTGGCAACAAGACTTCCATTGTGAATGTAGTTAATAAAAATCAGAGTATGACTGTGATTTATGACACGAATGGTTTAGTCGCAGATCTTTCAAAACTTATCATCAACAATGCTGTCCTTATGGATGGCAATCAAGCAGTTAAGCACGCAGAAACGACTTTACTTCAAACAAAACTGATTTATATAACTCAGGCGAACTTGATGGATGAAATGGTTAATTCAGGTTACATTTCGCCGCAGGATGCAGGACTTTGAAGTTTAATGAATAGTTAGTAGTTAGTAATGAATAATGAGTAAGGAGTAATTAGTAATGAATAAGGAATAATGAGTAATTAGTAATGAGTAATGAATAATGAATAATGAGATTCGGAATTCGCTTTCGCTCATACTTTTATAGCACTGCGTTTCACGCAGTGCGGTTGAATCGGAGTTCAGGCTACGCCTTCACGCTCTGATTTCACGACCCACGTTCGCATTGCTTGGATTTTGCAATTGCAAAATCCAAGCCTCTGCTGTGAAGTTACTTTTTGTTTAAGAGTTACATTGCTTAAGAGTGGCTTGGCAAAACGCAGCCAAGCCTTAGCGCAACTTTTCAAAAGAACGAGCGTAAGCGAAGTTGTTTTGAAAAGTTGCGGGGTAATAGCGTGAGCGTGAGCGAACTCCGATTCATGCGTAGCAAAGAAGTGCTCTTAATGCCACGCAATACTTCTACTCAGAATTTAGCACCGCGGAACGAAGTGCAGCGTGATGCTAAATCTTAAAATAGAGTATTCGCAACGCGAATGCATTTAATCGCATTGCTACGCAATACTTTGTTTTGAGACTCCGCATCGGAGTGCGGGGTTCTGAGAGGGAGTTGCGCAGAATTCTGAGTGGGAGTATCAGTGTAGCGAAGTTGTTTTGAAAAGTTGCGGGGTAATAGCGTGAGCGTGAGCGAACTCCGATTCATGCGTAGCAAAGAAGTACTCTTAATGCCACGCAGTACTTCTACTCAGAATTTAGCACCGCGAAACGAAGTGTAGCGCGATGCTAAATCTTAAAATAGGGTGTGAAGGCGTAGCCTGAACTCCGTTTTATTCGCATTGCTACGCAATACTTCCTTTCAAGACCTCGCATCGGAGTGCGAGGTTCTAAGATGGAGCGTGAGCGTAAGCGAATTAGATTAACAGTTATCAACTATCCGCTAATAAACTGCACTAACTCTTGTTTGCTAAGTGTTCCAACATTACTGTTTGCGACTGCGCCGTTAGCAAATAGTATAATGGTCGGAATGGATTTAACGCCATACTTCATTGCAGTTTCTTGACTGTTATCCACGTTTAGTTTTGCAAAAAACACACTGCCAGCAGCAGGACTTTCTGCAACATCCTCAAAAATCGGTGCGAACATTTTGCATGGCGGACACCAGTCGGCGTAAAAATCTACGACCACTTTTTCATGTTCGCCAAGCGCATCGGCGAACGACTCATCTGTTAGTATTGTTACCATATACCTCCTTCTACAAATACTTTATTACGGTAATACATAAGTTCCTCGATCGATTCTTCAATGTCCACAAGTGCGCGATGCGTGCCTTCTTTTTGAGGTGCAGCATCGTAAATACTAGGATACCATTTCTTCACTAGCATCTTTACACTCGACACATCAATCATTCTATACGACAAATGTTCACTAACTTTGGGCATAAATTTATCGAGAAAACGTTTGTCGCTCCAAATACTATTGCCTGCTAGCAATGCCTCTCCTCGCGTGATAGCAAATTGTTTGATATAAGCCAATAACTGCTGCTCAGCGACTTGTATATCTATACCATCTGCAAGTTCATTAATCAGCCCAGATTCGGTATGCATTTTATACACAAAATCGCTCATATTATCTAATGCGCTGTCACTTGGACGGATTATAAGGTTAATTCCATCTGCTAACTGGTGCAATTTGTAGTCGGTCGGAATGCACGCGACTTCGAGCAATTCGTCGGAATCGATATTCAAACCAGTGAACTCCGCATCAATCCAGATTAATACATCATCTGAGGGCAAAAAAGTAGTATCCATCATGACCCCTTATAGTAGACTTCTTGCGACTTTTAGCAGTTCTTTTGGCACTTTTTGCTGTTTACCTGCAATTTTAGAAAATGGCTCTAGCACTATTCGACCAGATTGCAGAGTCGTCACCATATTCGTTTTGCCGTCTGAGAGAGCATCGACTGCTGCGACACCAAAACGTGAGCCAAGAATTCGATCAAATGGAGTTGGAATGCCACCTCTTTGAACATGCCCTAGAACTGTAAGTCTTGTATCAAAACCTGTCAAACTAGCGATTGCATCTGCTATTAACTCACTTGTTTTTCCTGTGAGCATCGATTCTTTCGCGCCTGAAAATTCTAAAGCAGTTCCAGGTGCAGGAGTTGCGCCTTCTGCCACGACCACAATCGAGTATTTCGCGTGTGCTTTATGCCTATGACGTATTCTACTGACGACTTTTTCGATGTCAAACGGTTCTTCAGGCGTTATGATTACATCTGCGCCACCTGCAATTCCAGAGTTAATTGCAATCCATCCAGCTTCTCTGCCCATAACTTCGAGGACCATTACTCTGTGATGCGATTCTGCTGTCGTATGCAACCTATCTATCGCCTCTGTTGCGACCCAGAGTGCAGTATCAAAGCCAATCGAACGCTCGGTCAGCCACACGTCATTATCTATCGTCTTTGGAATACCAATTACATTAACTCCCTGCTCAGCGACTTTGGCTGCAGCGGTCAATGTGCCATCGCCACCAATACACACAAGCGCAGTCACTGCTTCATCTTTTAGCACTTGAAGCACTTGTTCTGTTGCGCCTGGATTTTCATCTGGATGAAAACGATCGGTTCCGAGCATAGTGCCACCAAGTGTTAGGGCATTGCGCACATCGTCTCGCAATATTGGAGTGAAATCGCCTTCTGCAACTCCACGCCATCCGCGTTTAAATCCAATCACGCTATGTCCATGTCCAATCTCTGCATGCTTTACAACTGCCCGAATCGCAGCATTCAACCCTGGGCAGTCGCCACCGCCTGTCAAAACACCAATCCTCATAAAACTCCGATCATTTCCGCTTCTACATTATAAGTTTACCATATACGCTGATTGATTGCAACGGTTTGTCGTGGTTCACTACATCGTGGACACTTTTCTCCTAAAAATACATGCTATATTAATTCTATTACAGAACTCTTCAGGAGTCAACATACCTAATCCAAAATGCGGTCTATAAGTATGAT
>JAISFQ010000099.1 GCA_031263495.1 Candidatus Nutricula glyptotermitis | reverse complement strand
GCTCGCTACGTACAAAACGGAGTTCACTCTTCTAACGTTAAGTACGAATCGGAGTTCACACGCTGCGCGTGCTCACACTTTTACCCCGCAACTTTCAAAACAACTTCGCTTGCGCTCGTTCTTTTGAAAGTTGCGCTAAGGCTGGGCTGGCCTATGGCAAGCCAAGCCACTCTTCAGCAATGTAACTCTTAAACAAAAAGTAACTTCACAGCAGAGGCTTGGATTTTTCATTCTGAAAAATCCAAGCAATGCGAACGTGAAACGTGAGCAATCAGAGCATGAGCGAAAGCGAATTCCGATTCCTGCGCAAGGCAACGGGCGCGAGGCGATAGCCGAAGTGTACGCTGACGCTAGCGCTATAGAAGCATGAATGAAATGAATTCCGATTCCTAATTATTCATTATTCATTATTCCTTACTCATTATTAACTATTAACTATTCATTATTAACTACTCATTACTCCCTACTCATTACTCCCTACTCATTACTCCCTACTCATTACTCATTAGTAACTACCTTCTAAGTCTCAGTATCTCCTCGATTTTGAGCGAAAGAGTGGTCGCTTTTGGCTCGTACTCCTTGCGTTTTGGAACTATGTACGCAGGGTTTATGTCATTGCTTGTTAAGAATCTGCTGTCGAGAGAGAGAATTGAACCCGTTGGCGTTCGTGATTCGATTACGCTGTTAGGCACGATTGTGTACTTTTCGTAAAACTTGACACTTTCGTACGACATTACCTGAGTTGCCTCAAGGCTTCGCCAATCGAAGAAGTTATCCGATTCGCTTTTGACCGCAACACTGTCCAATTCGTTTTGCATATTAAAAGTATACACTACTTTTGGCGCGCGTGTTTAGTTTACACAAGCGTAAAGTGTATGAAATATCGACGTGAACATATAAGTTACGTAATGCTAATGTGCGCTAATCTTGATGAAATATTCACGTAATCTTTACCACATCTTGACTCTATCTTTATGTTACAAGATGAAAACAGTGTGTTGAACTGGTGTAATATTTGATAATACACCGCGGATTAAATCGCTTGACATTGCTTGCGCTCATGCAGTAGAATATTAAATGTAAGGTAAAATGAATGAAATTTAACATTAAGCCGAAGGATGAAAAGTTCTTTGAACTTTTTTCAGTACCTGCAGAAAAGATTTACACTGCAGCGAAAATCTTGCGTACCATGTCAAAGTCGAGCATGGACGAGAACAGGAAGAATGCAAAGCAAGTAGGTAAACTCGAACGTGGCGCAGACGATGATAGAAAACACGCGATGGAGACGATTGCTTCGACTTTCGTAACGCCGTTTGACCGCGATGACCTGCATCAATTGGCATCCGAGATTGAAGACTGCATGGATTATATCGATGATGCATCTGAATTGTTCTTGGTAATCAATTTGCAAGGGTATCCAGGGCGAGTCGAAAAAATGCTTAAAATCATCGAGCAACAGGCTGAATTGCTTTATGATGCGATGAAAGATTTGAACAATCTGGACACGCATTCGGAGTATTGGTCGCAGACGAGCATTTATGAAAATAAGGCAGATAAACTCCGCAGATCCATGCTCACGACGCTGTTTGAAGATGAGAAAGACCCAATTCGCTTGCTTAAAATCAAGGAAATTACAGAAGCACTTGAGCTTATTATAAATAAGTTTGAAGACATTGCGGATGTGGTCGAAAATATCGCGCTGAAAGAAATGTAGTGGCAAAGGCGACATAAGGAACAGATGGAACAGGCACTTTCTATTATCGTAATCGTTCTTGCACTCGGATTTGATTTTACGAACGGTTTTCATGATGCGGCGAACGCGATTTCAACTGTCATTTCGACGCGTGCAATGCCACCTCGTGCGGCACTTGCTATGTCGGCAGTGATGAATTTAATTGGTGCACTTTTGGGCGTGCATGTCGCTGATACGATTGCCAAGAAAATAGTGTTTTTTGGTGACATTTCGTCTGTTAAAATGCTTGTTATACTGCTTGCGGCACTTGCAGGGGCGATAGTGTGGAATCTGATTACGTGGGTTTTAGGACTACCTTCATCATCATCGCATGCGCTGATTGGCGGACTTGTGGGTGCTGGATTGGCGGCGTCGGTCTATGTGCCTGATATTTATGTGCAGTGGATGAGCGTGGTGGAAAAAGTGGTGCTACCTATGTTTATTTCACCAATAATCGGCTTTACTATGGCGTTTTTGCTTATGATTCTGATTTTTTGGCTGTTTCGTAACTCGAATCCTGCAAAAACTACTAAACATTTCAAAGTTGCGCAGATTTTTTCATCAATGGCTACTGCGTTGGGTCACGGTTTGCAGGACGCACAGAAGACTATGGGTATAATTTTCTTGTGCGCAGTCGCGATGGATTGGGAAGTTCCAGATGCCGAAATACCGCTTTGGATAAAAGTTTGCTCTGCTAGCGCGATTGCGTTTGGCACATATTCAGGTGGCTTTAAAATTATAAAGACACTTGGAAGAAAGATTATTGACGTCGACCCAGTTCGCGGTTTTACAGCAGAATTAGTCGCGGCAGTGGTACTTTGGGGAGCATCTTTTGGCTTCTCAGCACCAATTTCTACGACTCACGCATTCACATCTGCCATTATGGGCGCAGGCGCATCGAAACGACTTTCCGCAGTCCGCTGGGGCGTTGCGAAAAACATAGTCGGCGCATGGTTTTTGACACTTCCTGCTGCTGCATTAGTCGCAGCATTGATTTACTTCGCTTTACATCCGTTCCTCTGAAAAGCCATAACATCTATATTCTTTGGCAAATACAGTGGTATACTATTATTCATACGTCCTCCTTGTTCTAAAATAGTATTGACGTATTTATTATAATCAAGGAGGGCGTTACTTTACAACGTTTGTTAATATCTTATATGCTTTCACTAGAATTTGAAATGCATCCTGGCAATAGGTGCTAGTTGCACCCAAAATCTCAGCGCGCTAAACTTTAACACATGCTAAATAAAAAGTTAAAGATGATAGGCATGAGCGGAATAGTCATGCTATCGTTGGTGCTTGTGACTGGATGCGCCGAGTTCGACTCTATGTATGAAGGTAGCACTGATAATAGCGTAGATGCGCTAGTAACTACTTTTGATTTGGGTGATGGTAGGTTATTTAACATGCCTAACAAAGAGGAGCGCAATAAATATACTGAGGCTTTGGTAAAGATTGGCACTGAGGTTGAGGTAAAAGAAAGCAATGGTGCTACATTCGGCGGTAAAACAAGTGCTCAGATATTTAAAGGCTGGAAATCAGCAGGTAATGGATGTGATACTAGGGACAAGATGATAAATGAGGCGGTTTTGGAGTATCGGGCGAATAATAGCGCAAGTATTATCAAATATGAGGACAAGTCAAACTGCAAAGTGCTTGAAGGAACTTTGTATGACCCATATACCGATACGGATATTGACTTTGTGTATGGCACTACCGAGAATAGGGATGGCGGAGTACAAATTGACCATGTCGTAGCGGCTAACTTAGCGTATCAAGAAGGCGCGAGTGAATGGACAGAGGATGAACTCAAAGCATACTATAACGACCCATTCGTGCTTATAGCAGTTCAAGACAGCATAAACTCCAGTAAAGGCAACGGAATTTGCTCTAAAAACGGCTGTAACATAGACAAAAAAGGTAAGGCTGGCGATTCTGACGAGGACAAAGCATACAAGTTTTGGGTGCCTCCGAACATTAATTACAGATGTGAATATGCATACAGACAGGTTACAATACGCGAAAAGTACGGGCTTTGGATGCTACCTGATGAGCGTGACACATACAGCATGGTTCTAAGTGTATGTGCTGGTGACGAGAGCCCACTTAGGCTGATTGGTAAATAGCACGCTTTACGTCATTATTTTAACTACTCACTAGCACTCACCTGTTCCTTCCTGTTCTTTTCTACAATTTCTGAACTTTCCACCAACGCATTTGCTGCTTGTTGCAATTGTTTTGCATGCATTCCTTGCCATTTATCACTGAATTCTTGTATATCAGGTCCAGCCCAGTTTAAGTTGTTTAGTGCACTGTGCACTGATGACGAAACATCTTTTATCTTGTTCGCATTTTCTAGCATTTTTGCAATAAGATTCTTTACGTTTTCCAAATCCATACCATACATCGTTGTGCGCGTTTCATAAGTATATCCTCCTGGCACATAAAAACTAGGCGATAAAACTGTGGTATTCCAAGAGTGGAGTGGGTCTGAGAAATATTGCGCTTTCCTGAGCTTATATTCTTCTAAACTATAATCCTCTGAGTCAAAAAATGTCCAAGAAACGTAGCATCCTGGGCTATTTGGGAAACTCCTCCCTAAGTAGTCATGAGGATCGTTATAATAGTCTGACGCGTGCGAATATATACTTCTGCGTACAGAATCAATTTCATCAGCATATTTACTCATAAACCACTCAGGAAACTCAAGTCCATTTACAGCATGCACATCTCCGATTCTCTCTGACATTATTTTTGCATAAACGGCATTATTACCAGCGGAATCATATCCGATAATGTTGATGTTATTTCCGTACTTTTCAGGAAGCGAATCAACATATTTTAATAGTGTATCGTTTCCTTCTTCCCAGTACTCATTTAGTGTATAATTACTTTCATCATAGCCAGCCCCTTTTGCATACACATATACGTTCTGTGGATTGTCCAAATCGTCGCACAACGTCATCATAAACACGCTATTTTTATATTCCACGTTCATTATGTTGTACTTTTGTAACTCAGGCTCAAATTCTATCCACTTTGCATATGTTTCTGAATTACCATCGCCAAAATAGGAAATGTCGCTATCACTTTTCGAAATTTCCGCGAATTTTGCCTGCGCTTCCGCTACAGTTTTGCCGTCATAGTCATCTAATGTCGCATGTAAAGCAGCAATATGACTTATCAAGTCGAACATGTCAGGTGTTATTTGCATATTATCTCCTTCCTACAACTTCCCGCGAGTTGTAAATCATTAACGCCTATACATATAGACTACTCGAAAACGCATACGCTAGGTAGACACATAAATTTTCGTGCATAACTCGGGTGTGCATTCTTAATATTACCTGCTACTATCTTCTCACCACGCCCATAACACAAAACCGCGCAAACCGTGGAACTTAATGATAAGATTGATAACGAAGGAGTTAAACTATACGCATTTTTGCAGTTGAGTGAGAGATGAAACTGTTGTGTATAAATTCCCCGCATGTATAGCAAGCATTGTCATGATGCGAACCATACGCGCTAAAAGACTAAGGGGTTAGTCAAAAGCGCAAACGAAAGTATAACTAGGGTGGATCACAAGGAGGAGTTATGCAAAACCCATTTAATCATGCAAGGAAATCGAAAGATTATTCCGAGCACAATACAAGTTATAGATTTATGAAGAGTGCACTTATGCGCATGAAATCTGTAATTGTATCTATATTAGTTATTGCACTTGTTTCTACAAACTTTGCAACAATTAATAACGTAAGAGCAGATGATACAAATCATCCATATCTTACAGAAGTTACT
>JAISFQ010000090.1 GCA_031263495.1 Candidatus Nutricula glyptotermitis | reverse complement strand
CACTAAGTAATACACTAAGTAATACACTAAGTAATACACTAAGTAATACACTAAGTAATACACTAAGTAATACACTAAGTAATACACTAAGTAATACACTAAGTAATACACTAAGTAAGCATTATTTCGCCAGATTCTGAAGTCAGGTATTTTTGATGTATGTGCGTTGGTGTTTCGGGAATAGTTAACATAAGGAAACCGTTCTTGAACAGCGGTTGAATATATCTCCTTGCGTTTCGGGTGTCATTGTGCAATCCAATATGTTCTAGCAATTCACGGCGACTTCGTGGTGTGCGAGCATACTTTAATATCTTAAGTGATTCGGGACTTAATTCGCTTGGACTTAGTGTGTCTGAACTTAGTCTCTTTTTGCGATTTGTTTTCTTTTTTGCGTCAGTAATAGGTTTCGCAGATTCCATAGACTTTGTTATATCAACATGGATTGTCCAACGAAGTCTATCGGTCATTTCCTCCACTATAGGCTCTGGTAAACCATACTCTTTGCATTCAGCAAATACTCGATTAATCCCTGATCCCCATTGTTCAAACATCTTTGCCTCGCGAAATGCTCTAGCAATCACAAAGTTACGAATAACCGACTCGCCCTCTTTCATTCTAGCTACACTCATTCCAGGCATCAGAATCCCAGGACTTTCGATTTGAATTGACTTATCGTATATAGCAAGTTTTATAGGTCTACCGCGAGCCGAATAGTCTGCGTGCACAAAAGCATTAATGATTAGTTCGCGAATCGCTTTTAGTGGGACATTCCAGTCGTCAATACGCCTGAAACCATCCAGTTTAAATCCAGTTAATGCGTGTTTTTTGACGAATTCTTCTACTTTGTCAACAGCATCAAGTGGATAATCGTGTATCTCAACATGATCTATAAAGCGACTTTTGTCACTGCCTTTAAATCTAGCGCACTGCACAAACAAGTCTGGAAACACGCTTAGTCTATTTTTGCCAAACAGAATAATGCCACCGTTTGTAGGGATAAACTTATCTTGAAAATGCGTAATGTAATTTAGAGTTTGCAGACTATGTTCATCAATTTTTCGTGATTCGCCAAAGTGCCTCGTGATTGCATCAACGTCTAAGTCTGATAATTCAGTCCGCAAACAAGGTTCTTCGTCAAATTTAATCCCCCTACCCTGCCGTTCTAATTCGTGAACCAAGTCTATATCCGCCTTTCTGTTGGTGGAACCTAGACGTACATATGTGCCGTTTAATGGTCCTTGATTGGAAACATAGTGAGGTAATGAGTTACTTGGGTAAACTATAATATCCATAACAGTTTTATTCTCAATCGTGGCAAAACTGATGCGCGGAATAAGCATAGGCGCGATATTGGTAGAAATAATGTTCATTAAACGCTCTTCTTCGTGTTGATCCTCGTCGATTCCCCTGACACTTCTATCATCATCAACGCCAATAATCAATCTGCCTCCAGCTCCATTCGCAAAAGCAATGAGCGTTTTAACTATCCCACTTGGTGAAGACAAATCTCTCTTAAACTCCAGCGTTTTGCCTTCAGCTTGGTTTAATAATTTTTTAAGCATAACCTATCCATGTTCCTTACAATATATATTCTACCACAAGTGCGTATTCATGCACAAATGTGCGCTGGCAGATCAATCACGGTTGCATCTTGGTCAGAAACGGTGTATAATAAAAACATATAAGTGTGCGAAGTGTAATTTCGCAAGGTTTGATGTTAGGAGATGTTATGAAAAGTGAAAATTTCGATGTTATGTTTGATGATATAATGGCATCGTTGTTCGTGATAATTGCTGTGTGGCTGGCTGTGCTGACGGTTATATTGATCGTCATTTATATAGTCAACGCTGTATTTTTGATGAAGATTTTGAAACGCGCGGGCAGAAAAGGCGGTGCTGCGTGGGTTCCGATTTGGGCGAATTACGAAAAGGCAATCGCAGCAGGTGTTCCAGGTGGTTTAGTGCTGAGCGCGTTTTTTGCCATGATTATAGGCTTAATACTTAATTACATTCCAATACTGGACATCGCGGGAAGTATTTTTATGTCGTTGAGTGGCTTGATATTTGCCATAGTCGAACTTATGAGCACGTATAACCTTGCGCTCAGGCTCGGATTTGGCAAGGGAGCAGCGTTAATGGCATGCGCAACAGGTCTGCCAGGTCTTATATTCTTAGCAGTTAAGTCTAATGATTATGACAGCGCACGTGCTGTTCCCGTTTTTGCAACATTCACCGAGAAATGGCGTGCAAACTTTGTCGGACTTATTTTCGTAGGCGATAAAACAGGCGATTGGCAATATAAAACGCCAATAAACCCCTATTACAGTCAACAATATCCAACTTATCCACCGCAAAACCCGCAATATCCGCCAAACATTCCGCCACAAAATACGCACTTTCCACCAATGCAACCACCAAACGTTCCACCACAGCAACCGTCTCAGCCACCAAACGTTCCACCTCAGCAACCGTCTCAACCACCAAACGTTCCACCACAGCAACCAACTGTTTATCCAGTTCAACCGCAATATCAGCAACCGCAACCTGTGACGCAACAGTCTGTGACGCAGCAACCAACAGAGCAAGTTGCCCCGCAAAAACCACCAGTTGAACCTGCAGAACCGCAAGTTGAGCAAGCAGAACAGATTCATTCGCAAGAATCGACTGTTGAACCTGCAGAACATCAAGTTCAACCAGAAGAATCGCTTGGTGAACAGCGAACGCCTGATGAAAGTGATGGTGAAAAATAGAGCATTTGTTATTTGTAGTTATGTAGGAGGAAAATGATAGGTATAGTAATAGGGGCGCATGGAGGCTTTGCGCCAGGACTAAAAAGTGCCGCTGACTTGGTGTTTGGTGATCAACCAAATGTTCAAGTCGTGCAGTTATTGGAAGGAATGGGTCCAGAGGATTTGTACGCGAAGTATAATGAAGCATTTGCAGCGTTCAGCGCAGATGTCGATCAAGTGCTAGTTTTGGTGGACTTTTATGGCGGTACACCGTTTAATATCGCAAGCAAGATTCAGACAGAATCGGACAAGAACATTGCGATTTTGACTGGCGCATCGATGCCAATATTAGTCGAATTTTATAGTAGTCGCGATTCGTATAAAACGGTCGATGAACTGGCAGATTATCTTCGAGGAATTGCGGCTGATGCCACGCAGGTTGTGCTAAAAAGCGAGGCTGTGGAAGAGGAAAAGGACGAGTTCGACGATATACTTGGGTAACTCACGCCTTTTGTCATCTAGCAAGCGAATGCATTTAATGGCATTGCTGCGCAATAGGGTCGGACGCTCCTCGCGTTGGGTCGCAGGGGGTCAAATGCTCAATCGCATTTTCCTTCACCTGGGGTCAAACGCTCAATCGCGTTTTCCTACACAGAATTCTGAGGTGGAGTATGAGCGGAATTCTGAGGTGGAGTACGTGCGGAATTCAGAGTGGGAGTGTGTGCAGTTAATGACAATGTTAACTATTCGTTAATCTCTGCGCTTTTTCTTGTTTTTGTCGCG
The DNA here is from genome assembly GCA_031263495.1 of Candidatus Nutricula glyptotermitis. Lineage (GTDB taxonomy): Bacteria > Actinomycetota > Actinomycetes > Actinomycetales > Bifidobacteriaceae > Nutricula > Nutricula glyptotermitis. The sequence continues at coordinate 3,887 of JAISFQ010000090.1, read as the reverse complement.
CAGCACTAAAAGTGCCTGCACAGACTGCGTGATGCCGATTCCGACAAGCGCACCAATAAAAATGCCAACCAGCATGTGCAACCAGCCAGTCGTAAGGAATACTACGATTCCTCCGCCGTTTACGAAACCTATCACTGCGCCCACAAAAATGCACACAATGATTATCCATATAAACAACACATCTGAGCGCATTTTGCCAATGTACATCGTTTTTTCGCTCAGAAAACTGTAATCTTTCATAACGTACCTATTATAAGTATAGCAGATATTCTCCAGTAATAGTTAAAAAACAAATCAGAATCAAGTTACAAATGCATTCCAATTCTCCACTACGTTAATGAAAAAACGAGTGCACTTTACAAATTATGAAAAGTGTAGTATCATTTTAAGTAAGGAATTACGCAAACTGCGGTGTAGATGTGTTTGGTTTGCGCGGTCGGACAAGGAGACATTATGGACGATGCAACATTGAAGCAGTTGCAGGATGAGGCGAGGATTGCATGGCGCGGTTTCACGCCTGGAAAGTGGCGCAGAAAAGTAAATGTTAGGGATTTTATACAGGCGAATTACACGCCGTACGAAGGTGACGAGAAGTTTTTGGCAGGCGTTACGGAGAAATCAAAGAACGTGTGGTCAGCGATAGAGGACGATTTGTTCCCAATTGAGCGCGAGAAAGGGTTTGTCGCAGTGGAAGAGAATATTGCGGCTGACGTCGATGCATTCAAACCTGGTTACATTTCTGACGAGGATGACGTGATCGTCGGATTGCAAACTGATGCGCCTTTGAAACTGCCGATTATGCCACTTGAAGGCTGGCGGTCGGTCGAAAAAGCACTTGATGAAAAGGGAATTGCTCCGAATCCACTACTGAAAGAGATTTACACGAAGTACACAAGGACGCACAATGACCTCGTGTTTTCGTTATACACACCGCAGATTCGCAAATGCAGAAAGTCGCATATTTTGTCCGCACTGCCTGATAACGCTGCTCGTGGGCGATTAATTGGAGATTACAGACGCGTCGCGCTTTATGGCATCGATTTTCTAATCACCAAAAAGAACGAGGATTTGGTTGCAAATGCTACGGAACTCGAGGAAAACTATAATGTGGACTTACTCTGTGAGCGCAAGGAAATTCAGTTTCAGATTAAGGCGTTAAACGATTTGAAGTCTATGGCAAAAAAGTATGGATTTGACATTTCGCGTCCTGCGCAGAGCGCAAAAGAAGCAGTTCAGTGGTTATATTTTGGTTACTTAGGCGCGATTAAACAGCAAGACGGCGCGGCGATGAGTGTCGGCAAAATTGATGCATTTTTGGACATCTACATTCAGCGCGATTTAGACGAAGGCAGAATTAACGAGAAGGAAGCGCAAGAGTTGATTGACCAGTTGACCATCAAATTGCGCATCGTGAGATTCCTACGCATGAGCGCATTTGACGCGATGTATACTGGCAACCCGATTTGGGCGACTGTAACACTTGGCGGAACTGGTTTGGATGGGCGCACACTTGTCACAAAAACGTCGTTTAGACTGCTACAAACGCTTCGAAACTTGGGTCCGTCACCTGAACCGAACTTGACCGTTCTGTATTCCGAAATACTTCCTGATGCGTGGAAAAAGTTCTGCGCGGAGTTGTCGATCGAAACTTCGACGATACAATACGAAAACGATGAGTTAATTCGTCCGGAATATGGCGACGATACCGCGATTGCGTGTTGCGTTTCCCCTGTTCCGAAGTCTGAGAACGAAAGCATACAGTTGTTTGGTGCGAGAATGAATGGCGCGAAAGGCTTTTTGTATGGCTTGAATGGTGGGCGCGATGAACTGACTGGCGAACAGATATTTGACATTGGAAAAGTGCCTGCATACTTGAAATCGCAACTGAACCTAGATGGAACGCTAGATTATGACACAGTTTGGGCGAAACATTTCGTGCCTGCACTCTGGGAACTCACGAAAATCTATGTTCAGGCACTCAATATCATTCACTACTCGCACGATCGCACATTCTATGAAGGCGTCGAAATGGCACTTACGGATACCAAGATTAAACGCACAATGGGCTGCGGACTTGCTGGTTTTTCGCACATTGTCGATTCACTGTCGGCGATAAAATATGCACAAGTTCGTCCAATTTTCGACGAAACTGGCTTGATTGTGGACTTTGAAACAGTCGGCGAGTTTCCATGTTTTGGCAACGACGATGATCGCGCAGATGATATCGCACGCGCAGTCGCAAGTGAGGCGATTAAAGCACTTCGCGCACAGAAAATGTATCGCAATGCAGAGGCTACTTTATCATTACTTACGATTACTGCGAACGTGGAATATGGCAAGAAAACTGGAAACATGCCTGATGGCAGGCGTTCTGGCGTTCCTGTCTCCCCTGGCGCAAATCCATCGAACCAAAAGGACACCGAGGGAATCGTCGCGTCGATGTATTCAGTCGGCAAAATACCTTTCGATGACTGCCGTGATGGCATTTCACTTACGACGACTATCATTCCATCCACACTCGGCGAAACTGAAACCGAGCGCATTGCTATGCTTGTCAACATTATGGACAAGATGTTTACAGGCAAAGTTGACGGCGAGGACGAATCGAAAGCGTCGCATTTGTATCACTCGAACATTAACGTAATGACAAAGGAGCTCATGCAAGACGCATTTGACCATCCAAATGACCCGAAGTACAACAACTTATGCGTTCGTATCTCCGGTTACTGCGTCCGATGGACTTCACTTTCCCAAGAACAGCGTTTAGATATTCTGAACAGGACATTTCATGCTACGACGTAGTGTAATGCTATAACATACCGACCGCCGGTAGGTTAAAATAATGAGTAATGAGTAGTGAGTAAGGAGATTCGGAATTCGCGTTGCGAATACTTTAATTGCTCGGCTACGCCTCGCGGGAAACGGAATTCGCTTTCGCTCATACTTTGATAGCACTGCGTTTCACGCAGTGCGTTTGAATCGGAGTTCGCCCTACGGGCTCACGCTTCTATTGCGCTGGCGTATGGTTTCGCCTACGGCGCAACAATACTTGCGCATTGCTTGGATTTTTCAGTATGAAAAATCCAAGCCTCTGCTATGAAGTTACTTTTGGACTGAGAGTTACATTGCCGCAGAGTGGCTTGGCTTGCCATAGGCAAGCCAAGCCTTAGCGCAACTTTCAAAAGAACGAGCGCAGCGAAGTTGTTTTGAAAAGTTGCGAGGTTAGAGCGTGAGCACGCGTAGCGTGTGAACTCCGTTTTGTACTTAACCGTAGAAAAGCATAGCGAAGTTGTTTTGAAAAGTTGCGGGATTAGAGCGTGAGCACGCGTAGCGTGTGAACTCCGTTTTTTGTCATCCCGCAAGCGAATGCGATGCGGGATCTGCGTCACAAAGCAGTACTCTTAATGCCACGCAGTACTTCATTTCTGAATTCCGCACCGCGAAACGAAGTGTAGCGTGATGCGGAATCTTAATTAAAAGTATTCGCAACGCGAATGTATTTAATGGTGTTCGCATGCGCTCACACTAGTTTTAAGATTCCGCATCTACGTGCGGGGTTCTGAAAGGAAGTACTGCGGGGGTTCAGAGTACCCCCTTGTCATCCCGCAAGCGAATGCGATGCGGGATCTGTGATTAGCGAGAGTAGACTTTCAGTTCTCGAATGCAGATCCCGTGTCGCACACTGGCGTGCGCTACCTAGATGACAAGGTAGGGGAAAGTGCACCGCGCGTGCGTACTGTAATGCACGCCTTTGTTCAGAAGTACAAGTTAACAAAGCGGAGGCGGGCGCGAAGCGCCCGCCTAGCAGGCGTACAGTTCTCGTAAGATTTTTTCTTGACGTGAGTTTTGTGAGAGTTGCGAACTTAATGTGAGCGCAAAATAGTATG
>JAISFQ010000059.1 GCA_031263495.1 Candidatus Nutricula glyptotermitis | reverse complement strand
CCGTTTTCCGCAAGCGATAGCGAGCGCAATTATTAACTATTAACTGGCGCGTAGCGATTAATTATTAACTAGCGTAAGGGGATAACAAATTAAATGTCTAATAAATATGTAAGGGGTTTACATAACTAATCAACCCCTTACATAGTTTGTCAAGTACTTGACTAATTTTGTTAAAACGGCATCTGGTTAATGTAAACTATTTGCAATCCAGTTCGTAGCATATAATAGTCCAGGAGTAGGATTATGGCAGATGCTATTATGATTATAACTTTTGCAATGTGTGACTTTTTAGCAATCCACTTCACGCCAGAAAATGTGTACTTTGCGCCAAACAGAGTGAAGAAAACCAATGCAATGCTTATCGAAAGTATCAATAATGCAAGCTCATTAATCCAGTTTTGCTCGTTTAATGGTAAAGTGATAGTAACGAAAAAATCGCGTAAAGGTGCAGGAATTTTGAACGCTTCTGTGACATATGCATTTATATCTGGAAGCCATGGAAATATTTGCGCGTCACTTGCCACGTTATTTGCAGTGTTAACAGTATTGTTAATTGCGCCTTGACCTGCAATAATCGCATCTACTATTTTCGAAACAACAAATGCTATGCCAAGTGAAATTGCGATTTTTAATAGAGTATTAATCACAGCAGCAATTACACTAACCGATGCAAGCACAAATCCACGCGTATTCGCAACTCTTCCCAGCAAATTCAGCACAAAATACACTGCAACAAGTCCAATAAATGCTATTGCAGGCATGTTTACAGCGAAAGAAACGAATGTGACAGCAAGAGTTATCGTCGCTATTAATGAAGTTGTACTCGCAAACGCATTGCGCTGTTTTCCAACTGCTTTTGCCTGCTCATCTGGATTTTTGTACAGAACATCGTCTGACGTGTTGTGTTGATTCGCATTTGTGAAATTGTTGTAAACTAATGTTGGAGATTTGTCTAACGAGTTTTGAAGTTGTGCAAAGTTATACTGCTCATTCTCAATAAGAGCAGTTTCGCGATTGATAATTTCAGTTTCGTCAGGAACTTCGAGGAAATTCAATACTTCATAAAACTGCATTCGCTTATTTGCATCGGGCAATAGTGCAAGCCGCAACGTTCTAGCATCACGCAGAGAAATGCCTTCTAAATCAGGGTTAAGTGTGAAAATTCTACCGATAATTTGTTCAACATCTTTTGTGCCGAACGGATTTCTGCCAGTTAATGCGTAACAAAGTGACGCAGTAAGTCCCCAAAAATCATCACTTTCACTCGGTTCATCTCCTCTAAGTGCTTCAGGTGAAATATATGCAGGAGATCCTGCTACGAAGCCAGTTTTGGTAAGCCGCACGTCGTTTATGTCCTTCGCAATCGAAAAGTCTATTAGATAAGGTTTGAGTGTTTGAGATTCTATAATTATGTTAGACGGTTTTATATCGCGATGCAAAATCGATCGTCTGTGAACATTTAATACTGCATTATATAGCGCATCAAAAATTGAAATAGCAGTTTCCATGTCAAGAACGCCATACTTTTCAACATATTTGTCAAGCGTTAAACCGTCAATAAATTCTGTTGCGATAAATGCAGAAACATTGCTATTTGTTGGACTTGCATATGCATCAACAGTTCCATCAGAAAACTCAAAATCAATCACGCGTGCGATATTTTTCACATTCAGTCGTTTTAAAGCGTCAATTTCGCGTTTAAATCTCTCTTTTGCATGAACATCTGCAGAATCGATTTTCAAAACTTTCAATGCGACTTTTTGTGCCCCATCTAAAGTAGCAAGATAAACATCGCCGTGCAGTCCAGAACCTATTTTTGAAAGTATTTGATAGCCTGCAATTTTATCATCTGGCTCACTGAGAGAACCGTCAGGAAGTGGCACACCTTTTACCTTGTCAGCAGTCAAATCGCATCACATCCTGTCTGGTGCCTCGACTCCGAGTAAATTCAGTCCATTTTTTATTACGATTCCTACGCATTTGTTCAGATAAAGCCTTGCCAGATGCTTATCGTCTAATTTTTCACCTTCGCTAGGAAGTGCTCTGTATGTCGCATACCACTTATGATATTCCTGTGCGAGTCGTTCAATATAATGCGCGATTAAATGCTGTCTCAACTCCTTAGCAGCAGTTTTGGCGATGCTTTCAAACTCTGCAATCGTCGTAATCAGTGATTTATCTAAATCTGTATCAAGTAAGTCTAACTTGAAATCATCAGTCTGCGATTTATAATCCAAATAACCTTCATATTTTGTCGCTTTACGCTCGATGTTTTGCGTCCTAGCATGCGCATATTGCACATAATACACTTGATTCTCGTTCGTATTGCTCATAAGTAAATTCAGGTCAATGTCAAGCGTTGAGTTTACGGATGAGCGCGCGAGTGAGTATCTTGCAGCATCTGCGCCGACGAAACCTATCAAATCTTGCAGTGTAAGCACGTCACCTGCGCGTTTTGATTGTTTCACCACTTTGCCATCTCTAAGCAGTGAAACTGTCTGACCTATCAGAATGCGTAAGTTTTCGTCTGGATTAAACCCCAAAGCACGCGAAAGTGCTGCTAACCTGCCGACATAACCGTGGTGATCTGCACCTAAAATATAGATTAAGCTGTTTGCACCACGCTCCAGTTTGTCAATATAATACGCAATATCTGCTGCAAAATATGCATTTTCACCATTAGATTTCGTGAGAACCCTGTCTTTATCATCACCAAAATCAGTGCTTTGAAACCAAAGTGCACCATCTTTTTTATAAAGTGCACCCAAATTTTGCAACTTTTCGATTGCTTTTGCAACTTTTCCATCTGTATATAATGAACTTTCTTTGAAGAATACATCGAATTTGACACGAAACTCTATTAAATCGCGTTTAATCTCGTCAAGCATGATTTTAACACCCTCATCTGCGTATTCTTCAATATCTATTGCAGCCGGTTCTCTCTTTTTTGAAATGGAAGTAATGATTTTTGCTGCAATTTCACCTACATACTCGCCATGATAGCCATTTTCAGGAATTTCCGTGCCCTCAGCAACCGCTTTTAATGATGCTGCAAAATTGTCAATCTGCACACCATGGTCGTTTATATAATATTCACGCACAACTTTTGCACCAGAAAACTCCAAGATTCTAGTAAGTGAATCCCCTACTGCTGCCCATCTTGCTCCTGCTAAATGCAACGGACCAGTCGGATTTGCAGACACAAACTCCAAATTTATAATGTCGTTTTGTCTAACAAGGTTTCTGCCAAAGTCAGCATTTTTGTAAATCACATCGCACAATACACTTGCCCTTGCATCGTTTGATACAAATATGTTAATGAAGCCAGGACCTGCGACTTCTGCCTTTTCTACATCATCAACCATTGCAATTTCATGCGCCAATCTCTCCGCAAGTGCACGAGGTGACATTCCCGCTTTTTTGGCAAGTTGCATTGCTATATTACTCGACCAATCGCCAAACTCTTTACTTTTTGGCTTCTCAACCGTTATCTCAGCAGGAAGTTCTTCAATGTCAAGACTAAAATCACCGCTCTTTACGAGCCTAAGCAGTGCGTTCTCGATAATCTCCGCAATTTTTTTCGGTATCACATATTAATTCTAGCACATTTCAGTTACTTTAATGCGCTACCTAGATGACAAGTATGGTAAAGTGCACCACGCGCGTGGTAGCAATGCACAAGCCAGAGGGCGCGGAGCGCACGCTGTCGCAGTGCTATCAAAGTATTCGCAAAGCGAATGCCGAATCTCATTACTCATTACTCATTACTCATTACTCATTACTCCTTACTCCTTACTCATTACTCATTACTCCTTACTCATTACTCCTTACTCATTATTAACTTTATGCAGGGCTTCCGACGCGAAACACGTCATAAACGCTTTCGATTTTAGTAAGTTCATGCAATATCAAGTCCAGTTGCCTTAAGTCTGAAATTTCAAACGAAAACTTCATAGTAGCCTTTCGATTTTTGCCAGTTAGAGTGTTGACGGCAAGAATGTTAGCACCTAATTCGTTAAGTCTAGTCGTTATATCTAGCAATAAACGCTGGCGATCAAGTGCGCTGACTTGAATGTTTACGCGGAATGTGTCTAATTGCGCAGTGGACCATGCAGCATCGACGAGTCGCTCAGGCTGCTCTTTTGCCATCGTTGCGAGGCTTTTGCAATCTACTTGGTGAACGCTGACGCCATGTCCACGCGTAATAAAACCTACGATTTCGTCACCTGGAACAGGAGTGCAACATTTTGCAAACTTGACCCAGATATCATCGACACCCTTAATTACGACACCTGAACTGCTAACTTCTTTCTGTTTTTTGTTGGAGCGTTTCTGAATGGCTGCATCTTGCGTTGCAGCCAAACTCGCCTCAGACTCTGCGCCCCCTAGTCCTGCTGATTCTGACAATCGCATCCTAGCCTTTTCGGTTGAGAGTTGATGTTCACCAATGGCGTTATAAAAATCATCGACTGTTTTATAAAATAGCAGAGTTGCCGTTTTTTGCATATTATCTTTCGCCATTAGTTTTGTGATTGGAAGTCCTTTTTTGCGAAGTGCCTTTATAAGCAGTTCACGACCTAATTCTATGGATTCAGTGCGCCTTTCTTTTGTGAAAAACTGCCTAATCTTAATCTTTGCGCGGTTTGTGACCACAAAATCCACCCAATCTCTGCTTGGATGCGCATCTGGATTGTTAGAAGTGATAATTTCGACTGTTTCGCCATTTTGCAACTTAGTTGAAAGTGGAACTAACTTCCCATTTACCTTAGCGCCAGTCGCTTTTCTGCCAATATCGGTGTGAATTGCATACGCAAAGTCGATCGGAGTCGCACCAACAGGAAGAGTCTGCACTTTTCCTTGTGGTGTAAATACATAAACTTCTTCAGATTTTAAATCTGTCTGTAAATCGACCAAAAACTCATCAGAATCTTTCGTTTCCTCACCTAAATCTACTAATTGCTTTAACCATCTGTCATTTATTAACTTATCTCCCTGTTCATTTGCCAAAACTGACTTGCCACTCGCCTTATATTTCCAATGCGCAGCCACGCCATATTCGGCATTATTATGCATTTCGTATGTGCGAATCTGAAACTCCACTGCCCTGCCATCAGGACCTATGACTCCAGTGTGCAAGGATTGATACATATTCGCCTTTGGAACTGCAATGTAATCCTTAAAGCGCCCCTCAATAGGCGTAAAAAGTGCATGAATTGCGCCAAGTGCTGCATAACAATCGCTAACTTTATCAGTCAAAATGCGTATTCCAATAAGATCGTAAATTTCTTTGAACTCCGTTTTGCGAATCACCATCTTTCTGTAAATAGAGTAATAATGTTTCGGTCTACCTGCGATATCGCACTTAATTTGCAATCTATCAATTTCCTTTTGCACTTTTGAAACGACGACTTGGACATACTTTCGCCTTGCTTCCTCACGCTGTGCGACCAAATTCACGATTTCATCATGGATTTTTGGCTCAACGATTCTGAACGATAACTCTTCAAGCTCATCTTTAATGTTAGTCAGACCAAGTCTATCTGCAAGTGGTGCATATATTTCAAGTGTTTCTCTTGCCTTTCGTTTCGCGCTCTCATTGTCCACATATTTCCATGTGCGAGCATTGTGCAATCTGTCACAAATTTTCACTACAAGCACTCTGATATCACGTGACATAGCCAAAATCATCTTCCGAAATGTCTCAGCTTGAGCGATTCTTTGTGCAGCGACGCTATCGATGATTTTCTTACCCGACTCTGTAAACTGCTCAGACTTTCCGATTTTAAGCTTATCAATTTTAGTCACACCATCGACCATTATTGCAATGCTTTCTGAAAAATCCTTCTTAATCTGATTCAAAGGATAACTCGTATCTTCGACCACGTCATGCAATAATCCAGCGGCGACCACATCAGATGGCACTCCTAATTCAGCGAGTATTTCTGCGACGGCAACTGGATGAATTATGTATGGTTCACCTGATTTGCGTTTCTGCCCTTCATGCATTTTACGCGCGACAATATACGCATCTTCAATCACTGATAAATCGGCATCTGGGTTGCTGTCAGTTACCAGTTTTAGTAGTGGAATGATTGCATCATCAGCAGGTGGCGATGTGCTTTTTATATACTCAAGCGAATACTCATTTACCTCAGCATCCATAACAGCACATCCTTCACGCCCATCTTACTTCCTTTTACGTTTTCCTCTATGAGCCTTCATGCCTAAGTGTTCACCAGGTAAAAGTTTAATATTTGGAGTTTCGAACTGCTTAAATTCCTCAGAATCGGCGGAAATACCTGCACTTTCTGCAAGTTTCTCACGTTTTTCCATCACTAGCGCATTGTGATCTTTAATCTTTTTCTCATTTGACCTAAAATACACACTCATCGGTGTAGCCAAGAAAATTGACGAATAAGTTCCTGCAAACATGCCTACAAATAATGCAAGTGCAATATCGCGCAACGTTCCAGAGCCCATCACAAACACCCCGACAGCAAGTATTGACCCAACAGGCAATAACGTGACAACTGATGTGTTAATCGATCTCACAAGCGTCTGATTGACAGCCAAGTTTGAAAGTTCACCATATGTGCTGCGAGATTGTTCAAAAACTCCATCAGTATTTTCGTGCACTTTGTCAAACACGACGACTGTGTCATACATAGAATAGCCCAAAACGGTCAAAAAGCCAATCATCGAAGCAGGCGTAATTTCCCATCCAACTAGCGCATAAATGCCGACTGTCATGATTAAATCGTGAAAAAGCGCAATCAGAGCAGCGGATGCCATTTTCCAGTTACCAAAATACACAGTCATAAATACTGCAACCAAAACCAAGAACACTATGAGTCCATAAACTGCTTTGCTTGACAAATCTGCGCCCCAAGATGGTCCAATAGAGTTGACAGTGATAGTTGATGCGTCGACTTCGTAAATCTCCGCCAATTTATTCTTTAACTCATCGACTTTCTCGTTATCCGTGATTGTGGCTGTCTGAATTTTAAGAGATGATGAGCCAACTGCTGTCACAATCGGTTCCTCTTTCGCATCAACTTCATGGATTGCATCAATTGCGACCTGCTGTGATTGATCTTGAACGCCTGGGACTGTAATTTCCGATCCACCTTTGAACTCAATACCTAAGTTGAATCCAAAAATAAGTACTGCAAGCAACGCAAGAGCGCACAGTGCGCCCGAAACAATCATGAAATACTTACCTTTCTGAACGATTTTATAGTTCTTTTGCCCAGTGTATAACGCATTTCCCCAAGTCTCGATTTTACCTGCCATCGTCATCACCTGCCTTTGTTTCATTTTCGTCTACTTCTGTTTCGACCACCTCATTATCGTTTTCCAACTCGTCATCGTTAACATCGGCTTCGGTTTCGCCTGCATCGTCATTTGCAGTCTGCGTAGCAGTAGCATCTTTCTTAGACTTTTTACGCTTTTCATACCTCGTGGCATTAATTGCGCCCAAACGTTCAGGCGACAAGCCCGATGCTGGGTGACCTTCATAGAAGAATCTTCGCCTTGATAACATCAGTACGATTGGGTACGTGAATAGGTAAACTATGATTACGTCAAGAAAAGTCGTCAAGCCCAAAGTAAACGCGAATCCGCGCACATCACCGACTGCTAACATATAAAGCACGACTGCAGCAATAATGTTAACTGCGTCAGCGACCAAAATCGTCTTAAATGCCCTATTCCAACCGCGCGTTACAGCCATGTTAAGCGATCTTCCATCACGCAATTCGTCACGTATTCTTTCAAAATACACGATAAATGAATCCGCAGTCACGCCGATTGCGACAATCACACCGATAACGCCTGCAAGGGATAATCTATAGCCCATAAGCCACGAAAGCACGAGTATAGAACCGTATGTAAGAGATGCGGAAGCGAGCAGTGAGCCGATAATCACAAATCCTAACACGTGATACTGCCAAAGTGCATAAAGTGCGACGAGCAATAAGCCTATCAAACCTGCGATTAAACCAAGTTGCAACTGCTCAGAGCCAAGCGTTGCTGAAATTTGTTCGTTGCTTTCAATTTTGAAACTCATGGGCATCGCTCCGAAAGACAATTGGTTAGCAAGTAATGCTGCTTCTTGTTTTTGCGTCTGACGATCCTCGGAGCCGAACGTAATTTCAATTCCTGCGCCACGAGTAAACGAAACGTCCTCTTTTACGCTAGGAGCGCTAATCACCAGCCCATCTAGCACAATTGCGAACGTGTTTCTAGGTTCTGTAAGCGTTTTAATAGTATTCGTAGTTTCAATAAAACCATCCATCGCCTCATCTTTCAGCATAAGATTTACGACCCAATTACCTGTCGAATTGCCAGATTGGTTACGTTGCAATGCAGAAGTCGCAGTGCTGATTCCATCGCCTTCGACTGCAACTGGACCTAACATGTACTTAATATATGGTTCCTCTTTTCCACACGAAATCAAAACTTTATCCGCAGAATCCGCAGATCCGCCTTTGCGATTATCTTCGTTTGAGCAGTCAAACTCGTCATATTTTTTTACATCTTCCTCAGTGATTTGATCGTAGCCTGAAATCGTGCCCTTTGCTGTGTCATCTTTGTCATCGACCTTACCGCCGTTTTTAATAATCTCATCAAGTCCAGTTTTACCCACGTATACAGGGCTCGGTTCCACTTCTTCCTCTACATCGGCATTCGCGTCTGCGTCTTTATCAGCATCTTTGTTTTCCTCTGCTTTTTTCTCTTCAGCTTCCACGTCCGCTTTCTTTTCTTCCTCAGTTTTCTTTGCTTCTTCTTCTGCCTTTTTTGCTTCTTCTTCCTGCTCTTTAGCCGCTTTTTCCTGTTCCTCATTCGATGCAGTCACCATATCGTCATAGTTTTGATAAATAACTGGTCTAAAACGAAGTTGCGCTGCTTCACTAATTAAATCGACTGTCGCGCTATCAGGCGCATCTCCTGGTATTCCGACGACTATTTTATTATCCCCCTGCTTCTGAATATCTGCCTCGACAACTCCAGATGCATCAATTCTTTGTCTAATTACCTCAATAGCCTGATTAATCACGACATCATTTACAGTCTGCCCTTCTTCTGGAAGTGGCGTCAAAATAATCTGAGTTCCGCCAGCCAAATCAAGCGCGAGCCCTGGGGCGAATGACGCAGTACTTGGGTTTTCCTCGCTCGTAAACACAAACACGCCTAGCCCGACTGACCCAAATATCGCAACCACGACTAGCACTAACGCCAGCACACGACGCAGTGGATGTGCCTTTTTTGTTTTTTTTACCGCCATAACTTTTTATTCACGCTCCTTATTTTGCATCACTTTTTTCTAGGTTACCATCCTCTACTTCGTCTTCTAGCTCGACTTCAAACTCATCGTTAGTAGCAGATTTTGTATCTTCGATCTCAGTAGCATCATTATCTGCTATCTCATCTTGCTCATCTGCAGGAACTGCAAGCCTAGGATTCCTAGTCACGGCATCAATTAACCACTTGGAAGTCGAACCATCAGACTTAATTATAGCATAACCTGCGTCTGTGTCGACTGCGACAATTTCGCCGACCATGCCAGATTGCGTCATGACTTCATCCCCTGGCTTCAAGGAACTTCTAAAATCGCGCACCTCATCTTGCTGTTTCTTTTGCTTCCTAGTCTGCCAGAACATAAGCCCTGCAAATCCAACAAGCACAATAACCATCATAAAACTTGAATCCATTTTACCCTTTCAACTCTTTCGTCAATCCAACACTCAACTTACGACTCTGGAAAATAACGCATAATAACTCCGACAGCGACTATGCATATAATCCATATTGACGCAATAAGCACAGTAATCCTGTCCAAATTTCGCTCAGCAACACCTGATGTCGCTGCACCACTCGTCAACCCTCCACCGAACATGTCGGAAAGTCCGCCGCCCTGCCCTTTGTGTAGCAGAATCAGCAACGTAAGTGCCAAACTCGTGATGAACACGAGCACATTCAATACTATTTTAAGTATCTGCATAATCACCTCATCCAATTTCTAGACGCACATCTCGCGCCTATACGAACATTAAAAGTATACCACACTTGCAACCTAGATGCAAGCATTAACTTTTGTTACAGTTTATGCTACCACTATTTCGCCATCATTCATAACGAACATCAAGCGAAATAGCAGCAACACTTTTATGAGTTTAATCCTCGACCAACGCAAGCACATCGCGAGATGATAGAATTAAATACTCTACACCTTTATACTTGACTTCTGTCCCTCCATACTTTGAGTACAGAACTCTATCGCCGACTTTTACGTCAACTGGTATGCGCTCTCCTGTGTCTGCAACCTTTCCAGGCCCGACAGCCAAAACATTACCTTCTTGCGGTTTTTCAGCAGCAGAATCGGGGATTACCAATCCTGACGCAGTCGTCGTCTCTGGATCTACTGCCTGGACGACTATCTTATCTTCTAGCGGTTTAATCGGCGTCTTTGCCATATTACCTCCTCCTAATTTCAATCAGCCATCGCGCTTATAAAAAATTAAGCGCGCTGTATGTTAAAAATTCTAGCACTTACAAAACTGGCTGTCAATATGTTAACGTGTAATGTTAACGAATGCCTAGGAATCGGAGGTCCAGCGAGAAGTACTTGTCATCCTCGAGATCTCAGAGTTCCGCACTACTCCTCCTCAGAACCCCGCACTCCGATGCGGGGTCTTAAAACGAAGTATTGCGTAGCAATGCGATTAAGTCGCATTCGCGTTGCTCATAGGGTCAAACGCTCATTCGCGAGGGTCGAATGCTCACTCGCATTCTCCTCCATTTCAAGATTCCGCATCACGCTACACTTCGTTTCGCGGTGCGGAATTCAGAGTAGGAGTACTGCGTGAAACACTTTTTTGTTTGTCATCTAGGTAGCGCGTAGCGCGACACAGGATCTGGCTTCTTAGTACGTAACGTACATTCTCGCTAATCACAGATCCCGCATCGCATTCGCTTGCTAGATGACAAGGGTGGGTGCACTTGCAAGATGACAAGGTGCTTCACGCTACGTACGAATCGGAGTTCACACGCTACGCGTGCTTACACTCTTACTCGCGCAACGCACAAAACAACTTCGCTACTCGCTCGTTCTTTTGAAAGTTGCGCTAAGGCTTGGCAAGACTTAGGTCTTGCCAAGCCACTCTGCTGCAGAGTTACTCTTAAACAAAAACTTGCTTCACAGCAGAGGCTTGGATTTTTCAGTATGAAAAATCCAAGCAATGCGCAAGTCTGCGAGCGCGAGGCGCACGCTGACGCAGTGCTATCAGAGCGTGAGCCGCTAGGCGAACTCCTTATCAAACGCGATGCGTGAAATGCAGGGCAATGAAAGCATTCGCTCCACCCACCTACACTCAGCGCACGATAATATGTCAAATAAATTAAATAATAAGGATGTAAACAATAAATGAAATTTATTGTTTACGTTTTTAAATATTTAATTTGACATATTATCTAAAAA
>JAISFQ010000145.1 GCA_031263495.1 Candidatus Nutricula glyptotermitis | reverse complement strand
GCGCAATAGAAGCATTCGCTTGCGAATTCCGATTCAAACGCGAAGCGCGTAAGCGCGAGCAAATTATTAACTATTAACTGTTAACTATTAACTAACCTCCTTACTCATTACTCCTTACTAATTATTATTTGCACCTAACTCAAATCTATGCTAAACTATATAGTGTGGGTGGTGATTATGTATTTTTTGCTACACACTAACATGTATTAATTAATTAAGTAAAGGAAGGTACATATGGTTAAGAACCTAAAGAAAACAGTTGCTCAAAAAGTTATGGTGGGGAAAAAGAGTGACAATTCTGCGCATAAGCGTAAACTAATCCCATCGATTGCGTTAGCGTGCGCGTTTGCAGTCATTATTGTTTCAGGCACTGTATACGTCGCATATAACGCATTTAGTGCTAGTAACTGCGCAAATATGCAGTCAGGAACAGAACTCTGCATTGATAGTTTTACGCCTGATAGCGGATCAGTAGTAGGGAATAATTGGGTGACGATTAATGGAACTGGGTTTTTGGACAATGGCAAAACATCAGATTATGTGACAGACGCCAATTTTACAGTCCACTACGATGGCATTAACAACGTAGGACTTGGGGATTTAAACCATTCGTTCAGTAACGGCAACACTCTCGGCTGGACAAACCTTAGAAACAATGCCGTATTTCCACGCAACGCATATATGCCGACTGGAATCGGTGGTTGGACTAAAAACGGCTGGACCGTAACAAACAGCGCAGGATTTTGGTCATCATCTATACCTGCTGGATTCGTGACAGGAAGTGCAGCAAGAACTGTCGAAATCGTATACACAACACCAGCAAATGGCATTACACAGCAGACAAATTCATCTGATGGCAACACAAGATCTGCGATGTTTGGTTATGGAAAACTGAACGAAACGGGGGCTGGAAGGCTTTGGTATCAGTATGGAAGCGCGACTCGACTTTATGCGCCTGACGGTTGGGGAATTAACCGCTACTTTGACAAAACCAGCCATCCATCACTATTTAGTGCATCAACTTTCAATGCCTTTTCAATGACGTATTCTGCTGGCGGAAACATTGGTAGCGACAGTGTCTACAACTCATATTTAAACGGCTCAACTGTAACTTCTAGTGGCTTAACTGCTGGTGTACTTAATACTGCAACATCTGGGCAAGCGTTCATCGGTGGCTATAATCAAGCATCAGTCGCAGGTTCTGCACCGCAGCAAGCATGGACAATTCACTCACTTCGCATGTACAACCGCGTTTTAACTGCTGATGAGGTCGCAAAGAACGCAGTAGTGGACAAAAATCGCTTCAAAAACCCACTTGCAGTCACTATCGGCGGCGAAACTTGCGCTGACGCAGTAATTCTGAGTGATACACAGTTGAAATGTAAAGCACCTGCTGAAAAGAGTGCGAACATTCTCCATGACGTAGAAGTTACATATCAAGGCGAAACAGTCACCGCGGTCGATAAATATAAGTACACAAGTTTAGATACAGTCAGCGTTTCTCCTAATACTGGAAGCATTCAGGGCGGCAACATAATCGTAGTCAACGGCGAAAACTTTCCATATGCAGGTGTTACTGAATATGTTGCGAATGGATTAGTCGCACATTATGACGGAATCGACAACCAAGCATTGGGCGATCAGCATCACTTATCGGACAACGCAACAGACAAAGGCTGGGTAAACTTAGTGACCGATATCGCGCTACCAAGAAACAATAACTTGCCGAGCGGAAATGGCGGTTGGGTGCAAAATGGATGGAACGTGACAAATAACGCAGGATTTTTCCAATCGAGCGTGCCTGATGGTTTCCCAGTCGGCAGTTCAGCGCGCACATTAGAGATTATCTACACCACGCCAACTGCTGGCATCGCAACTAGTACTAGAAGAAAAGGGTTGTTTGGCTACGGTAACTTGAACAACGGAGATGCAGGCACTGAAAGCGAAAATGCAAGAGGACAGCGGTTTTGGATGCAATATGACAACACCGATTTACACGCACCAGATACATGGGGCAACAATTTCACTTTCACACAGTCAGCGTTCCCGATTGCATTCCAAGGAAACAAATTGCTTACTTTATCTGCAACTTACGCAGGCACAAAAGCACTTAACGCACAGGGCACAGCGTTCGCATTCCTAAATGGCGCACCAGTCACCCCAAGCAGTTTAGGCTCATACGCATTAAACACATTAAGCGCTGGTGGCAAGTTCTTCATCGGTGGCTACAATCTCGCCGACGTTACAGGCGCAGTCGCAGCTCCAGCATGGACGATTCACTCGCTCCGCATTTACGACCGCGTACTATCTCCATTGGAAATCCAACAAAACGCCTACTTAGACCAACTCCGCTTCCTGTCCCCACCAGTAGTCAAAATAGGCACTCAGTCCTGCACAAACGTAGTCGTATTATCTACCACTAAACTGCAATGCACAGTTCCAAAAGTCCAATCTGCAAGCACAGAAAACATTACAGTATATGATTCTACAGACACTGAGCTTGCTAACCCAAAGACATTAACTGACGCGTACACATACGTAAACGAACAATCAATGTCAATTACCACAATAGATCCAAAAGTAGGACCTTCATTTGGTGGCTCTAAGATAAGACTTACTGGAAAGAACTTAGACATCTTAAAAGTTACAATAGCAGGAAAAGAGTGCACAGACCCTGTACTTGCAGAAAAGACAACTTACACCTGCACAGTACCTTCAATTGACATAACACAAGACACATTCGTAGATGTAGTCGTTACACCAAACTCTGGCAACAACTATGTCTTTGCACAAGGCTTCCAGTACATCTTTGCTAGGAGGGGTCCTGTGGAGTTTAATGTGGAGTAAAACTCAATTAGTAATTAGTAGTGAGTAAGGAGTAATGAGTTTAGTTATTAGTTAATCGCTACGCTTAGTTAATAGTTAATAATTGCGCTCACTTCGCTCGCGAGAATCGGCATTCGCTTTGCGAATACTTTGATAGCACTGCGTCAGCGTGCGCTTTGCGCCCGCTGGGTTGTGCATTGCTACCGCGCGCATGGTGCACTTTACTCTACTTTTCGTGCGTAGCGCGTGAAACGTTTTTTGTTTGTCATCTAGGTAGCGCATGAAACGCGCGACACGGGATCTGGCTTCTTTGCACGTAACGTCCTTTCTTGCTGACGCAGATCCCGCATCGCATTCGCTTGCTGGATGACAAAGGAAGGCATTCGCTCACACTCCACCCTTCCGAATTCCGTGCCTGACACGGAATCTTAAAATAAAGTATTGCGTAGCAATGCGATTAAAGGAGTTCGCTCACGCTCACACTTTTAATTAAGATTCCGCATCACGCTACACTTCGTTTCGCGGTGCTAAATTCTGAATAGGAGTATTGCGCGGCATTAAGAGTACTGCTCGCTACGTACAAAACGGAGTTCACACGCTGCGCGTGCTCACGCTTCTAGACCTCAACTTTTCAAAACAACTTCGCTTGCGCTCGTTCTTTTGAAAAGTTGCGCTTAGGCTTGGCTGTGTCTTGCCAAGCCACTCTGCTACAGAGTAACCCCTAAACAAAAAGTAGCTTCACAGCAGAGGCTTGGATTTTTCATACTGAAAAATCCAAGCAATGCGCAACCCCAGCGGGCGCGAGGCGATAGCCGAAGTGTACGCTGGGATTGCGCAATAAAAGCGTGAGCGCGAAGCGCGAACTCCGACTCAAACGCGTTGCGCGAAACGCAACGCAATTATTCATTATTCACTATTCATTATTCATTGCACGCCAGTGCTATAGAAGCATGAATAAAATGAATTCCGTTTCCTGCGAGGCGTAGCCGAGCGCAGTTATTAACTATTAACTATTCGTTATTAATTATTAACTTTTTCCGCACAAGTAACATGTTGCGTTCTAGTTTCGTTGATAAGCGGGTATTCCTTGTTGTATTCCGTGTGATGAAACTTAAACCCTAATTTTTCGCCTACGCGTTTTGACTTCTCGTTGCCATCAAAGTATCCGCAGTAAATAGTAGATATGCCCAAATCGTCAAAGGCGTGTTGTATTACTAGGCGCGCTGCTTCTGGAATAAATCCCTGTCCCCAATACGGTTCGCCAATCCAGTAACCTATTTCCGCTTCATCATCTTTTATGCCTAAGTTACTTTTGCCCCCGATTGAGAGACCGACGCTTCCGATTGCAACGTCGGCATTTTTGATTGTTACCGCATAGGTTTCATCTGCCGAAAGGACGTCGCGGATAATTTGCCTGCTGTTTTCGACACTTGTATGAACCGCCCAGCCAGCAGATGGTCCGACAAGTTGGTTTTTCGCATACTCATATAGACTCTCAGCGTCCGATTCTTTCCACGGACGCAAAATTAGTCTGGCAGTTTCTAGTATCATAAGTTAAATCTCCTTAATTTTCGTGCGCAACAATGTGTATTGTTAAAAGTATAGCATACCGGCGGTCGGTAGGTCAAATAATAATGAGCAATGAGTAATGAATAAGGAGTAATGGATTCGGAATTGCTACGCAATGCATTATTTTAAGATTCCGCATCTGCGCGCGAAATTCAGCGGAGCGGTGTTGTGCTGATTTGTTGCATGTGTCATCCCTCTCTCTTACTGCGTCTTCCGCAACTCAAGCAATATCTCGCGCTCATCCGCTTTCTGCCGAAACATTCTCACTGCAAGCACAGCTTTTTCTTTTAGTGTGGCGTCGAGTGTTACTTCTGCCTCCAACTGCGCCATCACGTCCTTTATGTCCGCAAGTTCGAGCAAATTGATGGCAATGCAGAAAAAGTTCTTTCTCCTACCATCGTCAAAATCGACAAGCAGTCGCTCTAATATGCCGACTTTCTCATTCAGTTCGGCTTGGTATGCGGCTAATCCGATTTCCTGAACTTTTCGAAAATCCGCGAGTTGCCGTTGCTTTGTGATGAAAGAATCCTTGATTTTCTCGCTGTCGTAATACTTTTTGCATGGGCATTCCGTGCATAAGTAACAATATTCAACCCCGCCGTGACGTTTGGCGCACGAAATGACTCCACAAGGCGGATGTTTCTCATAAAATGCCCTACCGCCACATCCTGGACATTTTGACTTGCCCTTTGTGTGGTAGCGTGGGCAAAGTCCGCAGTTCAGTCCGCATAACGAAAATAGCGGATATGTCCTTGTGTATGATTTCATTGATGTTGTCCTCCTTTAACTTTAGCATACGTCACAATGCGTACTATTTAAGTATAGCATACCGGCGGTCGGTTTGTAAACAATTAATAATTAATCGCTTCGCTTAGTTAATAGTTAATAATTAGAAATTGAGCACAAAGTGCGAACTCATATTTCACTCTCCCAGCACTTCCAAATCGGAAGCCTCGTACCGATTATGCCCAGACAGAGACTTTTTGTGCTTCCAACACGCGATAGCCTGCGCGAGACTTCTGCCTTTGTTCGCTTCGAAGAACGCTCTAATGTACGCGTTGTACTCAAACTGCCTGCCAATTTCCGTGGTGGTCATTTTCTTTCTTTCGACTATTTCGCCATATGCCAAAACTGCATCCGCATAAGTTTTTCCAGCGTTGGTTTTGAGCCAAGTCTGGAATTCGACGTTGAATTTGAAACTACTGCCAATAACGCTTTTGAAGAAATCACGATGGCGCTCACTGCACCGAAAGTTTTCTTCGATTACAGAGGTCAGCGACATTTCTGAACGGATGGGTGACTCGCTTGCAATGGCTTTCGCGGTGGCGATTCGTTTACCAGTCTGAAGGTAGGTTTCTATTCTGTCCGCAAGTTCAGCCTTGCTGCCCGAAACCGATAACCGCTCTTTGCGACAAAACTCCACAAGTTCAGATTTCAGGTAGTAACATTCACGAAAACGCTGTGGATTGAGTCTTTGTGTAAGCTCAGGTCGTTTATCTTGTTTCACGCCAACCTCCGTCTGGTCACAATCAGATCGTTTTATAGAAATCCGGCTCCGCCTTTTCTTGTGGCAGTGACACTTCGATTTCTTTTTCTTCTAACGCCACGACTGGAAAAGTCTGCCATTCATTAGCCTGCGGGGAACCAAATGTCATTTCTATGGTCTTATCGGTTGTGTCAAATATCATGGAACGCAGCGTCCCGAAAAACTCTTTATAGTAGTGGCAGCAAAGCCCGTCCGGGTATGCCGCTGACAGCAGCCGCTTTATATCATTTGTTGTTGTCCGCTCGTTTCCCGCAAACAGCCTGACAATCCTGTCATTGCGGATGACAGAGTTCTCTATGCGCATTTTCTCGTAGGGCTTTATTTCTTCCAGTAATGTATGGTTCGTCGCGCTCAGGAACGCTTCA
>JAISFQ010000094.1 GCA_031263495.1 Candidatus Nutricula glyptotermitis | reverse complement strand
CGCTGACGCCAGCGCTATCAAAGCGTGAGCCGTCAGGCGAACTCCGAATCAAACGCGCTCAGTGAAACGCAGCGCAATAAAAGCGTGAAGGCGTAGCCTGAACTCCGATTCTCGCGCGAACCTGAAAGGTGAGCGCAATTATTAATTATTAATTATTAATTATTAATTATTAACTATTAACTATTCATTACTCATTACTCCTTACTCATTACTCCTTACTCATTATTCCTTACTCATTATTCCTTACTCATTACCAAAGCGTACATCGCGATAAGTTTTATGCTATCATATTTAATATGGAATTAACAACTAATAACTACCCAAATTATTTTGGGGACTTTACGTTTGAGCACTGCTCAGAGTCTGTTTCAGAGGTGCAACGCGCAAGACTGATGAATTCTAGTGAGTTTCAAAAATATATGTCATTGAATTGGGAAAACCAAAAACGCGAAAGTGCTACTCCATTAGAGTCGAAAGATTATGCTTCAGCGCGTCGCGAAAAGTTGCGAAACTTCTATGACAAAGAAACTCTGATTGTCCCTGCTGGTGTGCCAAAAGTGTGGTCAAATGATATGGATTATCTGTTTCGCCCGCATACTGCGTTTGCATATTTAACAGGACTTGGCAAAGATTATGAAGCTGACGCCGTGCTAGTGATGTATGGTGATACAAATGAAAAAGCACTTAATGGTAAAGACATTTTATACATTCAGCCGCCATACGATTCGCGAACACCGGAGTTTTATAAGTCGGCACAGCATGGTGAGTTTTGGATTGGACCTCGCCCTAAACTGGACGATTTTCATGCGTGGACAGGCATAACTATAAAGGATATAAAACATTTTCCAGTCGATACAGGGCTACTTGACAAAGCAAAAGTGCTCGCAGTGACAGGTGTGGACGCGAAAGTTGACAAATTAATCGATGTCAAGCAACCAAAACATCAAGATTTTGCACGCACTATCAGCGAGTTGCGTCTTGTAAAAGATCCATATGAGATTCAAGAGTTACAACAGGCATGCACCTCGACTGCGCTTGCGTTCAGAAATGTTGCTAGACTTTTACCGACTTTAAATGGAGTGGCTAAAGGCGAAAGGTTTGTTGAAGGAGAGTTTAATTATGCCGCTCGAACGCTAGGAAATGGTGTAGGATATTCGACTATTGCAGCAGCAGGCAAAAATGCAACATATTTACACTGGGTGCAAAACAATGGAACTGTGCATGATGGCGATTTATTTTTACTCGATGCTGGAATCGAGATGGACTCTTTATACACAGCGGATATCACGCGTACAATACCAGTAAATGGCAAGTTTTCTGCTACACAATTAAAAGTTTACAATGCAGTTTTAGAAGCAGCAGACGAAGCGTTCAAAGAGGCGAAAGTGGGGAATAATTATTCTGATGTGCATGATAAAGCGATGGAAGTGATTGCAAAACGACTAGTAGAATGGCAAATTATCGATTCTGATCCAAATCCACTCGAATCTAAAACGCAACCGCATAGACGATTTATGCCACACGGAACAGGGCATCACCTAGGCATTGATGTTCACGATTGCGCACTTGCTCGCGATTCACTCTATACTGATGGCTGCATACGCGCTGGCATGGTGTTTACGATTGAGCCAGGACTATATTTCCGCGAGGATGATGAGTTAGTGCCAGATGAATTCAAAGGAATAGGCGTCAGGATTGAGGACGACATTTTGGTGACTGAAGATGGACCAATTCGCTTGTCAGGCATGATTCCTCGCACTGCTACGGATGTCGAGGCGTGGGTGCAGGGCAAAATAAGCATAGTTCCTGATGAAAATGAGTTAAAGGACGCAGTGAATAAGGCACTTTCGTAAGCTATTGAGGTAACATATGGCATCAAGAGACATTTTTACAATTCCAAATGCAATCAGTTTTGCTCGCATACTCTGCGTTCCACTTTTTTTATACTTGATAATATCTGACAGGTTTGTGCTTGCGTTAATCCTATTGGCAGTATGTTCACTATCAGATTACATCGATGGATATTTGGCGCGTAAGTTGAACCAAATCTCGTTTTTGGGGCAAATTTTAGATCCAGTCGCCGATAGGCTGTTCATATTTGCGAGTTTAATTGGTCTTTTAGTGAAAGGCATAATCGACCCAGTGCTATTAATCATCATTTTGGTGCGTGAAGTTATAATTGGCGTCATTCAATTGCGCTTATTCATAAAAAACATAGGATTTCTGCCAGTCACATTTTTAGGCAAAGCAGGAACTGCGATGTTGCTGTTTTCGTTGCCAATAATGTTACTTCAATATATACTGACTGGCTGGTTAAAAGATGCTTTTTTCGTGATTTCTGCAGCCGTTGCGTTTTGGGGTATTTTGCTCTACTATTATGCTGCTGCGCTCTACATTTATCAAGCACATGGTATTTTCAAAAAATATGCGGAATCTGAGATGAGGAGCATGTGATGGCTGTAAGGCAATATTCGACTAAGTTGATTGATGACATTATGCAGCATCCGATGGATCCGGCTTATGAAAGTGCCAAGTTAGCAGGCAGAAGAACTTCAAAATTTAATGTAATTATATTTGCATTGATGATTATAATGGGCTTTTTGATCATACAATCTGCGATATATTTAACGACTTCGCATCAAGAATCTGGCACGATTGGGTTGCTTAGCGAAATACAAGGTCAGATTCAGGCGAACACTCAGATAGGTGAAACTGTGCAAGAAATGAGCACAGAACTGTCAGGAATTATGAGCGTTGTGAATGGAATTGATGCTGCTAATAGGCGTTTATCTGACTTGCGCGAGCATGATGACAAGGCATTAGTCGGAACTGGAATCGTAATTGGAATTGATATGCAAAACTCTACTGCAACTCTAAAAGATCTTGATTTACAGGCAATCGTTAACCAACTGTTTTCATCTGGCGCAGAAGCAGTCGCGATAAATTCCGAAAGATTGAGTGCAACGACTGCGATTCGCACAGCAGGAAGCACAATTTTGGTAAATTTGAAGCATATAACTAGCCCATATAGCATAGCGGCAATTGGCGATTCTCGGCAACTTTCAGAAAGTTTAAGAGTTTCAGCAGCAGGGGGAATATTAGCGTACTTGACAGAGAGTGCGGCAGATGTTACAATTAATGAGAGGAATGACGTATTGATTCCGAAACAAAATGTGTACGGAAAGTTAAAATACGCGAGGAGTTAGGTCAGTTTGGAGATAGATAATGCCTAGAAATAGCGATTTAGCAGATGATGACGCGTTCAGCGAAGGAAGTGCTGTTGCTTCAAGTGTTTATCGCATGCAACCACACGATGAACTTGCCGAAAAAAGCACGCTCGGTGCCATGATAATCAGCGAAAATGCGATTGGGCAGGTGTTGGATGTTATATCTAACAACGATGAGTTTTACAATTTGAACCATCGCTTAATTTTTGACGCGATAAAAGGCATTATGTCCGCGAATTCGCCTGTCGACGTGACGACTTTGTCTGCTGAATTGGAAAAACGAGGTGTATTAAAAAAAGTTGGAGGTTATGATTATCTGATTGACCTTATGGACACTCCAGAAAATGCTGCATCAGCAGGTGCTTATGCGAATATCGTGAAACGCACATATATTTTACGAAAGCTTGTTGAGGCGGGAAGTCGCATTCAAGAGATTGGTTACAGAGGCGAAGATGCTGAGATAGAGGATATAATTAACGATGCACAATCGGAAGTTTATAGAATCAGTGAGGAGGGAATTAAAGAGGATTACTCCAGAATCGACGAAGTTTTCTTAGAAACGCGTGAGTTTTTGGAAAACATGGATAATGAGATGCTTGAAAATTCAATAGCCACTGGAATTGAGGCATTGGACAAGAAGCTTCACAATCTTCGACCTGGTCAATTAGTGATTCTTGCTGCCAGAACTAGCATGGGTAAATCGACATTTGCTCTTGATATTGCGCGTAACGCTGCGATTAAAAACAAAAAAGCGACTATATTTTTCTCACTTGAGATGAGTAAACGTGAGTTGTCTCTGCGTTTAATTGCTGCTCAGTGTGGCGTGAAATTGGAAAGACTCCAAAACGGAAATGTGAATAGCGATGCTGGCAAAAAGTTCGATTGGGCAAAAATTTCGCATGAGGAAGGCAATATTCGCGAAGCACCACTCTATATCGACGATTCTTCTTCGCTCACAATCACAGATATTCGCACCAAAACGCGCCGTTTAAGGCAAAGTGAGGATTTAAAACTTATAATCGTTGACTATTTGCAATTATTGAAGTCGTCCAGAAACATCGAGTCTCGCCAACAGGAAGTCGCAGAGTTGTCGCGTGATTTAAAACTTCTTGCGAAGGACTTGAATGTGCCGATTTTGGCACTTGCGCAGTTGAATCGTAACCCCGACATCAGAAAAGATATGCCAAAACTTTCGGATTTACGCGAATCTGGAAGTATTGAGCAAGATGCTGATGTCGTGATGTTTATTCACCGTCCAGAAGAAAAAGGCGATGACGAGCAGGGAACTTCAGATATAAATTCGTTTAATCGCGAAGTGCAAATAGTCGTTGCAAAAAATAGGAATGGACCTACAGGCGCAGTCGATGCGATGTTCCAGACTGAGTTTTCTAGGTTTGTGAATGTGATGAAACATGCGGATGAAAATGAGTTTGGCGCGGGTGTGACGGTTGGCACCTATAAATGACTTTCGCTGAAAAGACAGTACTGGGGAGTTTTACACAATTATTTTATTTTTCTCCTGTACCTCGGTGAGGAAAATGGGGAAGGAAAATGTGAAGGAAAATGTGAAGGAAAATGCGAATGAGCATTTGACCCCATTTGACCCCATTTGATCCCATTTGACCCCTCGAAAAGCTAAAATAATTGTGCAAAACTCTTGAAGCTGCCTTTTCGCTCGGGGTTAAGGTCAGGTTGGGGAAGTTTTTGTTTTATTGTTTAGTTGGTGTTTTGGTTTGCTAGGCGTGAGTGATGCTACTTTGTTAGCTGGATGTTGCTCTGGGTTAAGCTCGTAGGAAATGGAGTAAAGTTATTTTGCACATTGCAAAATAACTTTACGCTTTGATATATTGCTACCGCACGCGCGGTGCACTTTTCCCTGTTTGTCATCTGGGTAGCGCGTGAAACGTTTTATTCTTTGTCATCCCGTAGCGCACGGTAGTGCGCGACATGGGATCTGGCTTCAAGAGGTGTACGTCCTTTTTTGGTGACGCAGATCCCGCATCGCATTCGCTTGCGGGATGACAAGGTACTGCTTCGCTCATGCTTTACCTCTGAATCCCGCACAACTCCCACTCTGAATTCTGTGTAGGAGCAGGCGAATGAGCCTGCGACCCAACGCGAGGAGCGTCCGACCCTCTGGAATCTTAAAACGAAGTATTGCGTAGCAATACAATTAAAGCGCATTCGCGAGCGAATACTTTAATTAAGATTCCGCATCACGCTACACTTCGTTTCGCGGTGCGGAATTCAGAGTAGGAGTACTGCGTGGCATTAAGAGTACTCCTCGCTAGGTACAAAACGGAGTTCGCTATTCTACTGTTATGTACAAAACGGAGTTCGCTATTCTACTGTTATGTACAAAACGGAGTTCGCTTTCGCTCACACTTTTACTCCGCAACACACAAAACAACTTCGCTGCGCTTGTTGTTGTGTATGTTGCGCTAAGGCTTGGCTTGCCTATGGCAAGCCAAGCCACTCTTAAGCAGAGTAACTCTTAGTCCAAAAGTAACTTCACAGCAGAGGCTTGGATTTTTCATTCTGAAAAATCCAAGCAATGCGCAAGTATTGTTGCGCCGTAGGCGAAACCATACGCCAGCGCAATGAAAGCATTCGCCTACCCACCTACACTCAGCGCACGATAATATGTCAAATAAATTA
>JAISFQ010000038.1 GCA_031263495.1 Candidatus Nutricula glyptotermitis | reverse complement strand
GCAGTAGGCGCATGAGCGATAGCGAATTCCTTTAAGCGCGCGCCTAGATTGCACGGTTGAACCGTGCAATGACGAGGCGGGGCTGGGGTTTTAGGGGCGAAGCCCCTAGGAGAAGGGGGTGTCATAAAAACAAGCGTAGCGAAGGTTTTATGCAGGGGGAATACTTTCCCCCAATTATTAACTATTAACTAAGCGAAGCGATTAACTATTAACTTTTTAAGGTGTATAATATAACCATGGAAAAGTTAGATTTTTGCGTGCCTGACGAGAGCGACGTGCTGCATATTGAAGGCGGTAAGCCACTCAGGGGGACGATTGTGGTCAGAGGCGCGAAGAATTTGGTGTCGAAGGCGATGGTCGCGGCGTTGCTTTCGGAACTGCCGTCGGAACTCAGGAATGTGCCAAATATACGCGATGTGCAAGTAGTTTCCAAGTTGCTTAGGATGCATGGAGCGCGAGTTACGTATGACGAAAATGAAGGCACTGTGCTTGTCGAACCGTCGCATGTCGAACTGCCTGATACGCAAAAAGTGCGCGAGATTTCGGAAACTTCGCGCATACCGATTCTGTTCTGCGGACCGCTTTTGCACAGGTTGCGCAAGGCGTTTATACCGAGTTTAGGTGGCGATTTGATAGGCAATAGACCGATTAACTTTCACATTCACGCGCTTGAACAGTTTGGCGCGGTAATCGGTGAGCGCACGAAACAAGGCTTCTATATCACTGCGCCGAACGGGTTGCACGGCGCGAAAGTTAACCTTGATTATCCGAGCGTAGGTGCGACTGAGCAGGTACTTTTGACCGCAGTACTGGCGGATGGCATCACTGAACTTTCTAATGCGGCGATCGAGCCCGAGATAATGGACTTAATCAACATCTTGCAGAAAATGGGCGCAATAATCTCCGTAAACACTGATCGCGTTATCAAAATTGAAGGCGTCGACGGCTTGCAAGGCTACACGCATACCGCGCTTCCGGACAGAATCGAAACTGCATCGTGGGCAGCGCTCGCACTCGCGACACAGGGCAACATCACGATTCAAGGCGCAGTTCAAAGCGATATGACGACGTTTCTCAACGTTTTCCGCAAAGTCGGTGGCGCATTCGACATTTCCGACGATTGCATACGATTTTACAGCATCTCAGACCATTTAAACCCCGTCGCGCTCGAAACGAATGTGCACCCAGGTTTCATGACCGACTGGCAGCAACCGATGGTTATCGCGCTCACACAGGCAGATGGGCTGTCGATTGTGCACGAAACTGTCTACGAAAACCGCTTCCAATTCGTACAACCGCTCAAAAAAATGGGCGCAAATATTCAGATCTATAAGGAATGTTTAGGTCCTACACCATGCAGATTTGGCGCAAAGAACTTCGAGCATTCGATCGCGATTTCAGGTCCGACACCGCTTGTCGGCACGAACTTTCTTGTGCCCGATATTCGTGGCGGTTTTTCGCACGTTATCGCCGCACTGACTGCGAGCAAGGAGTCCAGCGTGTATGGAATTAGCCTGATTGACAGGGGTTATGAGAACTTTCGCGAAAAACTTTCGGCGGTCAATGCGACGTTTGAGTGATATGAAAGGTAACTGTGTGGACGCAAGATAGGGCAATGTTGAGGTAAATTATGACAGAAAGTGGCGAAATTAAGGACGAGTTTAAGTTTACGACTTACAAGTACGAAAGCGCATTGGCGAACACCGCAGTCCGCGCGATTCGTTCATTTTTGCGCAGAACTGGCGAGTTCAAGGTAATAAATACGCACAAATTATCAGTGCCCAAACCGTTGTTAATCGTCGCGAATCACATAACGAATTACGATTCGGTCGCACTCGCCATATTTTTGGTCGACCACGGCATTCCACCGCACATTTTTGCCAAAGCGGAACTGTGGAAAATGCCTGTTGTTAAGCAAGTTTTGAATGCCACACACATGATCTCGGTCGAGCGAAACAGTGCGAATGCTGCAAATTCACTTGAAAACGCCAAGGAGCGCTTATCTTCGGATTCGGACGGTTGCATTTTTATGTTTCCAGAAGGTACGACTACTAAGCGCGCCGACAAACTGCCGATGGATGGCAAAACTGGCGCTGCTCGGTTGCTATTAAACAACGACATTCACGTTCTGCCGATTGCGATTGATGGCACACAGAATAAGCCACGCAAGGTTCAGATAAAAGTCGGCAATATATTTGACTTCAACAGCGAAAAAACTGCCTACAACAGCGCAGAAAGTGACGATGCAAAGCGCGAAATTGTGGACGCAGTAACAAGCAAAATCATGCAGGAACTGACTGTAATGGTTAAATCACTGCGCGAAAACGCAGAAATGAACGACGAAAATAATGAAAGTGAGGTAAAATGATTAGTTATGTAAAAGGTAAGGTAATTTCCAAGTCACTGCAAAATATTTCGCTGTTGCCCGACGGAACTGGAATCGCATTGCAGATACAAATGCCTGCTCAGACGATTGCAAAAGCAGATCGCGGTGCAACATTTGAAACTTGGACTTCGCTAATAGTGCGCCAAGAATCGCTTACGTTGTACGGTTTTGAGACGGAGGAAGAAGTCAGTGCGTTCGAAACTCTGCTCTCGATTTCAGGCATAGGCGCGAGAACTGCACTCACGATTCTGTCAATCTACGCACCGCACGAACTTGACCAAGCGATACAATCTTCCGACTTAAATGCGCTCACAAAGATTCCAGGCATCGGCAAAAAGTCCGCTCAACGCGTTTTAGTCGAACTGCAAGATAAACGCTTGTCAACTGGCGAAAGCGCAAGTCAAAGCACACTTTTCGACGCTTCAAGTGCCACATCCAAAACGCAAGGAATCGCGGACAAAAACGTAGGCGACGTAATCGACGCGCTAGTGCAACTCGGCTGGAATCAAAAAACCGCTTCTGACGTCGTAAACACTCTCATAAAGACCGAATTTGCTGGCAAACTTACCGAAACACAAGTCCCCGATGCACTGAGATTGTCGTTAAGAGCGTTCGCGAAGCCTAGTTAATTAAGTTGCGCAAACTTCTATGTTGTGCTAGACTATTAATATGCGAGTGATATTACACCGACTAGCCGATAAGCGCCTTGAGCGGATACATGACCCTGACAAAAGGCGAATAAATCGTGCTTTGGATGGATTGGAGGAAAATCCGCCCGTAGGCGACATACGTCCTGTGGTAGGACAAAAAGGGCTTTTTCGGCTTAAAGTTGGTGATTATCGCATTCTTTTCCATAAAGACTTTGCTGATATAATTTTTGTCACACAAATTAAGTCAAGGGGAGAAGTGTACAAGAACAGGAGGTAAAAATGACCGATGTACTTACAAGAAATGATGTGCATTCCATGATTGATGGATTGCCTGATGCTTTTATTCAGGCACTCGCACCACTGTTGGTTCACGCAGTCGAAGAGTATGACGACGAATACGTGAGTGACGAAGACATTGCCATAAGTAATGCGCGCTATCAGGAATACCTGCGTGACCCGTCAGTTGGCGTGCCGCATCGCAAAACAGTTGCACAAAAACTGTAACATTTGTGTTGCATTTGCATTCTATTCGTGCGCGTGGTAAACTATTTAACAGCAGATCGTAAAAGAAAAGGAAGATTATGGCATCAACATGTGATATTTGCGGCAAAGTTCCTGAGTTTGGGAACTCGGTGTCGCACTCGCACTTGAAGACAAAAAGACGCTGGAACCCGAACATTCAGCGAGTTCGTACTGTCGTGAACGGTACGCCGAAAAAGGTTAATGCGTGCGTGACATGCATTAAATCGAACCGCGTCACAAAGCGCAAGTTCTAGTGCTTGTCGCTACGCAAATGGAAGCACCACGCAACAATTTTGCGCCTGAAGTGTTGTCCCCAGCAGGCGATTTAGAAAGTTTCTACTTCGCAGTCGACTACGGGGCGGACGCTGTATATTGCGGTGCGAAACAGTTTGGCATGCGTGCGAACGCAAAAAACTTCGACGTGTCTGAACTCAAAACCGCTGTAAATTATGCGCATGAGCACGGTGTTAAGGTTTATTTAACATTGAACACATTGCCTACTAACAGCGAAGTTACAGAGCTTGATGCGCAGATTTTGTACGCACATGAAATAGGTGTCGACGCGATAATCGTCGCTGACATCGGCATATTAATGCTCGCGAAACGCATTGCGCCCGATTTGCACGTCCACATCTCGACGCAAGCAGGCGTTGTTAATTATCTTACTGCAAATGAACTGCACAATCTTGGCGCAAGCAGAGTTGTGTTAGCGCGCGAACTGAATGTAAACGACATCAGTGAAATTCGCGCAAAAACACCTGCTGAACTGGAAATTGAAGCGTTTGTGCACGGGTCTATGTGCATGGCGTTTTCGGGTCGTTGCCTGATTTCAAAATACCTTACTGGGCGCGGAGCGAACGAAGGCGATTGTGCGCAACCTTGCAGATGGGAGTATGCAGTTACCGAAAAAAAGCGTCCAAATACAGAGTTTGACCTGCTAGAAGCCACTTCAAGCGACGAAACGCATATTTTAGAAACAGGCACATACATTATGAACGCCGAAGATTTATGCATGATTGAGTACCTTGACGCACTTTACGAAGCAGGTGTAACGTCGTTCAAAATCGAAGGCAGAGCAAAAGGCTTATATTATTCTGTTTCCACCACTCACGCTTACCGTAACGCCAAACAATCCCTGCTCACATCCTTAAAACAAGGTACTAATTACGCCGACGAACTTCCAAAATGGGTGTGCGATGAAGTGCAAAAAGTTTCACATCGCCCATATTCCACTGGCTTTTATCTGCCCGACACTGCACCCGCGCAGTCAACCGAGCAAAGCGGTTACATCCGCGAATACATGATCGTCGCAAACTCCGTCTCAGAGGGCTATTTTGAACTCCGCAACAAAATCGTAGCAGGCGAAACACTCGAATTAATAGTGCCAAAATCAGATTTACCGCCGACCACATTTACAGTCACCAAAATCTACGACACCGCAGGTCATGAACTAGATATTGCCACAAAAACCTTGCAGAAAGTTAAGGTTAGCGCTACTGATGACAGGGTTAATGGGGTGTTATGCGGTTTGCCACAGAATGCGATTTTGAGGAAAACAGTTTGAGATTAATGAGTAATGAGTAATGATAAGGAGAACGCGAATGAGCGTTCGACCCCATAATGAGTAATGAGTGATGAGTAAGGAGTAATGAGTAATGAGTAAGGAGTAATGAATAGTTAATAATTAATAATTAATAATTAATAATTTGCTCGCGCTTACGCGCTTCGCTTAAGATTCGGAATTCGCCTACGGCTCATGCTTCTATTGCGCTGCGTTTCACGCACCGCGTTTGAATCGGCATT
>JAISFQ010000154.1 GCA_031263495.1 Candidatus Nutricula glyptotermitis | reverse complement strand
TCGCGCTTTGCGCTCATACTCCACCTCAGAATTCCGCACAGTGGAGTCCAAAGGGCGTAACGTGATGCGGAATCTTAAAACTAGTGTGAGCGCATGCGAACACCATTAAATGCATTCGCTATTGCTCATACTTTAATTAAGATTCCGCATCACGCTTATTTTAAAGGCAGGGTCGCAGGGGGTCAAATGCTCAATCGCATTTTCCTTCACCTGGGGTCAAACGCTCAATCGCGTTTTCCTTTACGGAATTCAGAAATGAAGTATTGCGTGGTATTACGAGCACTTCTCGCTACGTACGAATCGGAGTTTGCACGCTACGCGTGCTCACACTCTTATCCGCGCAACACACAAAACAACTTCGCTACTCGCTTGTTGTTTTTTATGTTGCGCTAAGGCTTGGCAAGACTTTGGTCTTGCCACGCCACTCTGCTGCAGAGTAACTCTTAAACAAAAAGTAACTTTGCAGCAGAGGCTTGGATTTTTCACACTGAAAAATCCAAGCAATGCGCAAGTCGGAGGTCGCAAAGCGAACGCTGACGCTAGCGCAATAAAAGTGTGAGGCGTAAGCCGAACTCCGAATCAAACGCACTCAGTGAAACGCAGTGCAATCAAAGTATGAATGAAATGAATTCCTTATGTTTGTGTTTGCATGCTCACGCTTTCTTTTAAGATTCCGCTTAGGAGCAGGCGAATGAGCCTGCGACCCAATGCGAATGAGCATTCGACCCCTGCGGAATTCTGAAAAAGAGTTGTGCGGAATTCTGAGTACCCATTGTCATCCCGCAAGCGAATGCGATGCGGGATCTGTGGTAGCAAGAAAGTACGTTAACTTTACGCAACAAAGTGCATCACCCACGTCTGGCAAACCAAAGTACCAACCAAACGCCCAAACAAAAACTCCCACAACCTGACTTTAACCCCGAGCGAAATGACAAGCAAGAGTGGGCGCGAAAATGCATAAGCGGATGGGGTCGAACGCTCATCCGCGTTCTCCTGTAAAGCATCTGTACCATATCTCCACCAAAAGCGCAAGAATTGCGATGTGGTGGAGGTAATGGTGCTGATGCCTAGAACAAGCAAAAAACATTTTCGCGCCCACGGCTTAAGCTTTAATTTTCAGCGAGGTACTTTTTCAGCGAAGGTCACCCAATCCCCGCAATCAACTCGCTCATCGCCGTTCCACTGCCGTCGCGCCGTTCGTTAATTTCAGGCAAAGTAACGCGCTCGCCTGCTAGATTGTTGGCGCGTAAAACATCGGAAATGCCTGCAAATATAAGTGTGTCTTGACCTTTTAGGAACTTTTGCGTGCGAACACCGCCAGTCGCGCGACCTTTGTATGGGTAGAGTTTGTAGGGCGTGATTTTGGCAGAACCAGCAGCAGTACCTGGCAAAACCCGAGAATTGCCTGCGACTGTGAATACTAAGGCGTTTTCTTTTTGTGCGACTACGCCGAAATAAATGGCTTTTGCGTCATCTTTTAGCGCGATTCCTGCCATTCCGCCTGCCTGATTGCCTTGTGGGCGCACATTTTTTGCCTCAAACTTCAACATTTGCGAATCGGTCGCGATGAAAACTAAATCATCTGTGTCGTTTGTGGGCTGTATTCCAAGCAGTTCATCGTCATCTTTTAGCGAAATTAACTGCAAAACTTCCTTTTTCGTGCTTTCGATAATTGTGCGTTTGACTATGCCAAGTTTTGTGCCGAGCGCAAGTGTAATATCCGATGTCAACGGCACTATTTGCACAGGTTTTTCGTTTTGACCGTCCAAAATGTGCGCAAATTCGACGCCTTGGCTAAGGTCTAGTGAAGCAGTTTCGTTTTCTTGGGCATCTAGCGTAATTACGTCAGAAACAGGCAGTTTGTATAGGTTGCCATGATTTGTGACGACGCCGATTTCGGATGTAGTAGTCGTATTAATAAGCGTTTTTATTGCATCGTGCGGTTTTGGCGCAGTCAGGTCAAATGGATGGACGTTTTGAATGTCAACTTTCGCTAACTTGCCTGTTGCGGAGAGAATAATCGTCGTAGGCATTTCTTTGATTGCGAAGTTAGTGAGCGATTTATCGGCTTTTGGTCTGATTGGTTGCGCTTCGCCGAAAAGTGGCGGAGGTGGAGGTGGAGTTTCTGTGCCTGTTGCGTCATTTATTGCGAGTAGAGCAGGTTGCGCGTCTGTTTTTGCTTGCGACATATTGCCTGCTGACGCTATAACGCTTCCGTTGTCGTTTACTATGAGCGAACGGCGCGGTGTGGCGTATAATTTCTTGACTTCAAGCATCTCAAAAGTAATTAATGCGAACAACTTTTCCTTTGAACGCAGTATTTCGTCCAGAAACTTAATCTTTTGCTCCAAATCTGTGCGCTCGTTTTCAAGTTCGACGCGCGAAAACTTAGTCAATCTGCGCAGTTGTAGGTCCAAAATATAGTCAACTTGCGTGTTGTCGAGCGAAAACTCGCGCTTCAATTCTGTCGCCGCTTCTTTTGCGGTTTCGGCTGCGCGAATTATGCGAATTACCTTGTCAATGTCCAAAATTGCGACTAGCAGACCGTTCACTAAGTGTAACCTATCCTTAAACTTTTTCAGGCGAAACTTCGTTCTGCGCGTCGTAACTTCAATTCTGTGGTCAATCCATACTTCAAGCAGGCGTTGTAGGCTCAATTGTTGCGGTTCGCCATCGACAAGTGCGACGTTGTTAATGCTAAAGTTTTCTTCGAGTGGCGTGAATTGATACAGTCCACGCATGATTTTGACTGGATCGTAGCCCGATTTGATGCCAATCACAAGTTTCAAGCCATTTTTCCTGTCAGTTAGGTCGACTGCGGACGTAATTCCCTGC
The DNA here is from genome assembly GCA_031263495.1 of Candidatus Nutricula glyptotermitis. Lineage (GTDB taxonomy): Bacteria > Actinomycetota > Actinomycetes > Actinomycetales > Bifidobacteriaceae > Nutricula > Nutricula glyptotermitis. The sequence goes on along the minus strand of JAISFQ010000154.1, from coordinate 5,248 downwards.
AATTTGCCCTGTTTTACCACCTCAGAAATGCGTTCTAGCGCCCTTTCCGGTCCGACCATATATGGAAGTTCGGTGACGACTATCGCACGTTTTCTTGCGGTAACATTCTCAATGCTCATTTTTGCACGCATTTTGAAAGTTCCGCGCCCAGTTTCGTATGCAAGGCGTATGCCGTCGGTGTCGGAAATAATGCCACCAACAGGTAAATCAGGTCCTTTTATGAAGCGCATGATGTCATCTAGCGTGGCATTTTTGTGTTGCAACAGGTAAACGGCGGCATCCAAAACTTCTGCGAGATTGTGTGGAGCCATGTTCGTCGCCATTCCGACTGCGATTCCGCTCGAACCGTTTACAAGCAGATTCGGCACGGCAGCAGGCAAAACGCTCGGCTGTTGTAACTTATTATCATAGTTAGGCTCAAAATCGACGGTGTTTTCGTCCAAATCTTGCACCATTGAAAGCGCAGGAGCAGCCAATCTCGCTTCGGTATAACGAGCGGCAGCAGGTCCATCATCGAGCGACCCAAAGTTACCGTGACCATCGACTAATGGCATTCTGAGCACGAAATTCTGACTCATTCGAACCAGTGCGTCGTAAATCGCCGAATCGCCGTGCGGGTGCAATTTACCCATCACATCGCCGACCACGCGCGCAGACTTTACGTACGGCTTGTCGGGAGTCAATCTCATCTCGTTCATCTGGAACAAAATACGCCGTTGAACTGGCTTTAGGCCGTCCTTTGCGTCAGGCAATGCGCGTTGATAGATGACAGAATACGCATACTGCAAGAACGAGGTTTCCATTTCGCGCTCAAGGTTTTCCTCGATAATCTTTTCTTTTACAGCACCCTGAACAGGCATAAGTGATAATTTGTCAGACAACTAACGCTAGACCTCCGTTTCTTCAATATCGATATCGTCACTCAAATGTGTGTATTGGACGAATTTTAGGTTATTATCGTTATTCATCATCACGCGTCCGAGCGATTGACCTTCAAATACACCACGGATTGCAGGTGCCAAAAGCGTCGCAGCAGATAAAACAGTGAGCCCTTTGAAGCGTTTTTCTTCAGGTATCGGGATTGTATCCGTGCAAACGACCTCTCTTAAAGATGCAGAAGATAGGCGTTGAACTGCAGGTGCAGAAAAAATTCCATGAGTTGCAGCGACGGAAATTGAAGATGCGCCTGCATTTTTTAACGCATTTGCTGCGCCTACAATCGTGCCTCCTGTGTCAATCATATCGTCCGTAATTATACAATCTCTTCCTTTAACATCGCCCACTACCCTGCCAGTCTTAACCTTATTTGGCGTAGTGATGTCACGAGTTTTATGCACAAAAGCGATTGGACAGCCGTCGAGCCTTCTACTCCATTGCTCCGCAACTTTTGTCCTACCAGCATCAGGAGAAACAATCGTCACGTTCCTTAAATCGTGATTTTCTTTAAAATACCTTACCAACAGTGGCATCGCTTCAATATGATCGACTGGTCCATTAAAAAAGCCTTGAATTTGTGGTGCATGTAAATCGACAGTCATAATCCTGTCCGCACCTGCTGTTTTGTAAAAGTCGCACAACAGCCTAGCAGTAATGGGTTCGCGCGGTTTATGCTTTTTATCCTGTCTTGCGTAGCCAAATGATGGCATGACAGCAGTCACGCGGTGTGCAGAAGCCCTTTTCAGCGCATCAATCATGATGAGTTGCTCCATTATTAACTTGTTTATCGGGTCGGTGTGGCTCTGAATCACGAACACATCCTTGCCACGAATCGATTCAGAAATCTGCGCATAAATCTCACCGTTTGCAAAATCGTATATTTTCATCGGCAAAACTTCAATGCCCAGTAATTCCGCTACTTCGTGTGCAAGTTGCTCGTAGCCACGCCCAGAAACCAGAACAAGCGAGCTCTTTTTTGCCACATTAATGCTACGTGTCCTGCGATTAGTCATATTCCTCCTAAGTCGTTATAACGCACATTATAAGTATACACTAAAACAAAAAAGTTTGCTTAAGTAGGGAGTAATGAGTAAGGAGTAAGGAGTAATGAGTAAGGAGTAATGAGTAAGGAGTAATGAGTAAGGAGTTATGAGTAATGAGTGATGAATAATGAGTGATGAATAATGAGTAAGGAGGCTTAGTTAATAATTAATCGCTACGCTTAGTTAATAGTTAATAGTTGGGAATCGGAATTCGCTTGCGCTCATGCTCTGATTTCACGACCCACGTTCGCATTGCTTGGATTTTTCAGAATGAAAAATCCAAGCCTCTGCTGCGAAGTTACTTTTTGTTTAAGAGTTACATTGCTTAGGAGTGGCTTGGCTTGACCTAAGTCAAGCCAAGCCTAAGCGCAACTTTCAAAAGAACGAGCGTATGCGAAGTTGTTTTGTGTGTTGCGGGATGAGAGTATGAGCGAAGGCGAATGCCTTTTCTTTTGTCATCGCAAGCGAATGCGATGCGGGATCTGTGATTAGCGAGAAAGTACGTTATGTACTAAGAAGCCAGATCTCGTGTCGCGCACTGGCGTGCGCTACCTAGATGACAAGAGTGCTGTAAAGTATTGTACTTGAATATGGAAATCGGCAAGATATATACTATGCTTGACATGGTTTCCCTCTAATCAAACCGCATACATAAGACACACCACTTGAAAAGCAGTCATAATAGCACTAATCACAGTTACTATTATATGCAATCTTTTGTTATTCACCGTGCACACTAAGATAAGTGCAACTACTGCATATAACAAAGAAGGCATCCAAGTGTCCAAATGATCGCTTGCTGGAAACATAAACTCATCCCACTGCATAAGCGTGTACGAGCCGTCTGCTTCATAGTATCCGCTTACCAGCATGCCAAATTGCATGCTTACACCCATCTGAACGATTACGCACATGATGTTAATTGCAGGCAACGCGTACTTTCTCATAACGAATACCGTTTTAGATTCCATATTTATCAAGCCACATGCGCCAAACATATCGCTGCAAACGCACTAACGACAACACTTATCGCAGTTAGAGCTATACGTATAACTCTATTCCTTACTGTGCAAACTAGAATAAGTGTTACTACAGAATACAATAATGTTTGTACCCAAATTTGGTTGTACACGCTTGCTGGAAACGTAAACTCATCCCACTGCATAAGCGTGTACGAGCCGTCCGCTTCATAGTATCCGCTTACCAGCATGCCAAATTGCATCGTTACACCCATCTGGACAAGTACGCATATAATGTTAATTATAGTAAAAGCATACTTTTTTAGAGCAAGCACGATTTTAGTTTGCATGTCGACCTATTGTTATGGATTGCACAAATTAAATACCGTGTCCCACCAGCTCGCATTTCGTCGTTTCGGTTCAAGATTATACGTCCCAGGTTTCCAAAAAGCATAATAAAAGTGACACTCATATTGTTTCTTCATTCCAGCGGTGTTTGACCAGTTACTAGATTTTTTATACTTATCGTAAATAGAGCTCCACGACAATATACAAATTGCAATAGAAGCTAGAAGTGCCTTAGTAGATAAAATACTTTTTGGAGCTGCTAGGCGAATAAGTGGTTTAGGGTTTAAGGATAACGTCAGCATGCCAGGTGCTTTAGTCCACGTGCTACTATAAAAATAAGAAGTTATAGAAAGTGGATCAGCAACTATTGGGTACTGAGCATCTACATTTGGCTCTACAACTTGCGTTAGTTTAAGCCCATCTATCTCATAATGAGTTGGCACATCGTTCCCATTAGCGTCTTTTGCCCAAGGAATATCAACTGCTGAAATTGCATTGCCATCAATGTCTTTTAACAAAACTGAACCATCCGTGTTTCCATCATCATCTTTTGCAAACTCTAAATATGCTAAACCTTCTGTACCTTCATAGTTTACAGTAAACTCTCTTGGAGCATCTTTATCTTTTATCACATAAGTTTGCCTGATTGCGCCATCTAAAACGTCAACTGCAACAGCGACATCATCCTCGTTATATACAACCATGTCATCAGTACTTATGCCATCGCTTTCAAAATCAACTTCCTCAGGCAAAGACATACTTAACCTGACATCAGAATCGTAATCGTGCAAATACAGACCATCTTTCTGCTTCAAGTGGTACTTCTGCATAAACAGCATCAGATGAAGCAACATACTCATCGCCTACCAACTCAGGCTCTATTATATCCTCTGCACTTATTGCATCGCTAGACACGTCAGATATAATATTTTCTACTTCATTCGCTGCTCTTTCTTCTAGAATCTCTTCTGCGTTAACATACGCAAAAGAACCTACAACAAAAGACAGAGCAACTGTCATTGCTACTACTAGAGCAGCACTTTTCTTTATCTCTTTTGAGAGATTTACATGTTTTAACATGTTTTACTCCTTGTTTTCATATATCTCGTAAATTTTTAATTCCCCCCACATCCAAGAGTGCCACATTTCCACATGCATCACGTCTAAAATTAACTTATTACATTTAACATGCTACAGTCTTTCAAAGTGTATGTCAAGTGATTTGTCAAACGATTTTCAAATGTTACGTGAAATGCTACAAAACTCGGAGTTCGCTTCGCTCACACTAGTTTTAAGATTCCGCATCTACGTGCGGAATTCTGAGGTGGGAGTTGTGCGGAATTCTGAGGTGGGAGTATGAGTGAAGCGAACCCCTTTAAGTACGGGGTTTTAGGGGCAGAGCCCCTAGGGGAAAGGGGTGCCGGCAAAACTCGCGAAACGAGGTTTGACGCAGGGGGAAAGCATTCCCCCACCAAATTATTCCTTAGGGTCAAATGCTCATTCGCATTCCCCTCCCACCACCAATCATAACCATTACGCCCATATTACAAAATTGTAACAATTCATTTTGCCACTTGCATTACAAATCGAAATGTGTGTATTATATTAAGGTTACATATTGCAAACGCATAGAGACAGGGAATGTTATTCGTGCATATGTGAGTGTGACATGGTTTTTGTAGGATTTTGGCGGTTCAAAGGGATCGTCAGAAACGTAGAAGGAGAAATTATGATTGATGCAGTTAATATTAAAAGAGTTTTGACAGTTGCATTGTTTGCGCTGTTGGCACTGTTTTTAAGTGTGTTTATCTCTGGTTGTTCCAGTGGATCTGATTCCGCTGGTGGTAAGACCTATAAGATTGTCACTGATTCGATTTATGCACCGTTTGAGTTTGAAGATTCGAACAACACATATGTCGGCATTGACATCGATTTATTTGACGCAATTGCGAAACAGGAAGG